>DLKG01000012.1:0-30992 GCA_002490315.1 Prevotella sp. UBA7594
GCCTCCGAAGAAGTCCACCTTAATGCCTTTCACGCCGATAGACTGCATCCAGGCCATCTCGCGCTTGCGTGCAATGGCAGTGTTCATGCAGTTGCGCGGTGTCTGCGGAGCCTCGTTGGCAGTGCCGTTGCTGTTGTACCACAGCATCAGGCTCACTCCTTTCTGCTGGGCGTAGCGGCTGAGTTCGGCGATGCGCTCTCGTCCAGTCTGCTGGTCCCAGAGTCCGTCGACGAGCACATACTCATATCCCATAGCCGCGGCGAGGTCAACCATCTGTCGCTGGTCGTCGTAGTTGGCAGAGTTGTCCTGCCAGATGAGCCAGCTCCATGTGTAGCGTCCCGGCTTGTAGTCGTATTTCGCCTCGTAGAGCGGGTCTACCACATCGTAGCTGACAGTAGTCTCGACGATAGGCTTCAGCGTCGTTCCGACGGTGATGGTGCGCCAAGGCGTAGCTCCCGGCAGTGGAAACGCAGCGTTGGAGGCGCCGCGTCCGTCGCACTCGCCCTGCATTGGGAAGGCAATGGAGTAGCCCTTTTGAGCGTCGTAGTCGCTCAGTCGGCATCCCGGATAGTTGCCGTGTGTACCAGTCTCGCTGACGAGCACCCATCCGTCGTTGCCCACGCGGAATAGGCAAGGGAAGGTGTAGCCCTGTCCGTATTTCGATTTTGCCGTCATGGGCGCGTCGGCAGTGTACTCCTCCTCATAGCTTGGCTTGGAGCGTTTCCATCCAATCATAGGGTCGCTTTGCGGTGAAAGGAAAGTGGTGGTTTGTGAGGGGAAAAGAAAAGCAGTCTTTTCCTCGTCAATAATAATGTGTGTATGTTCGGGTACATTGCCGAACTCGTAGCGGAATGCGATGTCATTGTCCGACACGTTGAACCTGACGGTCATCGTGTGGTGGTCGACATTCTCGTAGACCACGCTCAGTTGGTTGGCACGATAAGCCACTTGCGCAGTCTTGGTGGTGCGCATGGAGTAGTCCTTAGCCACTTCTTTCGTGTCGGCAGATTTGAATGTAAGCTGACGGCTGAAGTCGCCGGTGTTGGCTATGACTCCGAGCTGTGACGGTTTTATCATCTGTCGTCCGTCGTAGGCGACGCTATAATAAAGCAGTCCGTCGCGGTCTTCCACGCTGACGGTGAGATGTCCGTCGGGCGATACTATCTTGTTCTCTTTTGCTTGCGAGCCGATGGCTATGGCTGCAAGGATTAGTGATGTGAGTGATGTGCGTAGTGCAAGGTTCATAAATTTGTGCATTTAAGAATAAATTGATGCGCAAATTTATGAACAATAGCACATACGGACGTATCTAAATCAATAAAAAAGGGGTACTAATCGTTAAAATCCTTATTCTTTCATTTGTTCCACATATTCCTTCACTGTCATACCGAATTCTTTCTTAAAACACTGCGAGAAATAGCGTGGTGTAGAGAAGCCTACACGGAAGGACAGTTCGTTGATGCGAATGTCGGGTTGCTGCCGCAGGATGCGGCAAGCCTCCTTTAGTCGTATTGAGCTGATGAACGATGTGATGTTCTGTCCGGTGGTGGCACGTAGCTTGTTGTAGAGCGACGACGAGCTGATGCACATGTCGGCGGCAAGCTGCTCGCGTCCATAGTCGCTGTCGGTGATATGCTCCATAATTTTGGCAATGACATTCTCCACGAATATTTTCTCCGGACTGCTGTAGTGTTGCTCCTCGATGTCGAAGTCGGTCTGCTGCTGGAACCATTGGCGTATTCGCTCGCGGTTCTTTATTATGTTTTCGACGCGCAGCCGCAAGTCGTCGAGGTTGAACGGCTTGGTCAGATAGGCATCGGCACCAGCCCGGTAGCCCTCGTTGCGGTCGTCGCCCTGAGTCTTGGCAGTGAGCATGATGACGGGCAGTTGTGCGTAGTCCTCGCTCTGCTTTATCCAGCGTGTCAGCTCGATGCCGTCCATCACCGGCATCATCACGTCTGTAACAACGATGTCGAGTGCTGTCTTTTCTATTAAGCGTTGTGCCCGCTCACCGTTGGCAGCCGTATGCACCTTGAAGTAAGGTGTCAGTAGCGACGACATCAGCTGTAGCAGTTCGCTGTTGTCCTCGACAAGCAATATGGAGTATTCCTTGCTCTCGTTGGTAGCTGCTGGCTGCATAGGCGCAGAGCTTGTGGCTGGTGTGGATTGTGTGGCAGATGCTGCCGCCTGCGCAGCCTGAACGGATGAGCCTGATGGCTCGACGGTCATGTCTGTTGTATTCTTCGCTATTTCCTCATCGTTGTAGCTGTTGCGGTCTATAGGCATTGTTATGGTGAACTTAGTTCCCTTGCCCACCTCGCTCTCGCAGTCGATATGTCCGTGGTGCAGCTTCACGAGGTCGCGCACCAGCGACAGTCCGATGCCGGTGCCCATGGTGTTCATGCGTCGGTAGTCGCCGTCGAGGAATCTTGAGTAGAGGTGGCGCATCTTTTCTTTAGATATACCTATTCCCGTGTCGGCAACGATGATAGTGGCTTTATTGCCGTCAATGTCTACATTTATGGTCACACTACCGCCTTCGTTTGAATATTTCACGGCGTTTGACAGCAGGTTGTAGATTATTTTCTCTATTTTGTCGCTGTCAAACCATGCTGTTGTTCCGAGGCAGTTGATGTGCTGGTTGAATGTCAGTCGCTTCTGGCTAAAGATAGGCACAATGCTCTCGCATGTCTCTTTGCAGAAGTCGCCGAGCTTTCCCTCGCTCACCTTCAGTTGCAGTTTGCCTGCCTGTGCCTTTCTCACCTCCAGAATCTGTCGCAGCATACGTGTCAGCCGGTTTATGTTGTTGTGTATGAGCGATGTGCGGTCTTTCAGCTCTGGATGCTCCCCTTCTATACTGTCAGCCGAAGCCGATATGACGGTGAGCGGAGTGAGCAGTTCGTGTGTGATATTAGTGAACACCACAGCCATCTGCAGACGGTTCTTCGTGCGCAGTCGGTCGCGGTACCACAGTATTGCGGCATATATGCCACCGATGATTATACATATATATATAAGGTATGCCCAAGGCGACGCGTACCATGGTGGCAGCACGTGTATGGATATAGAGTAGGGCAGCTCTGTCCAGCGTCCGTAGCTGTCGGATGCCTTCAGATGCAGTTTGTATGTGCCTGATGGAATGTTCTCGAACGAAGCCTGTCGCACATCGGCGTCGACGTAGTGCCAGTCGCGGTCGTAGCCTTCGAGGAAATAGGCATACTTACATTTGTCCGTGTTTATGTAGCTCAGCAGTGCAAACTCCACGGCAAACTTTCCCACCGATGCAGGAATGGTAAGCTTGCGTGCATATTGTGGTGTGGCGTCGCCTAGTCGTTGCTGCATTGTAGAGTCGAGATCGGCATATCGCTCGCCGTCAATGATGATGCTCGTCACTATCATGTTAGGCAAGGCAAGCTTGTTGTCGTCATTGACCATGCTTGAGTTCACGCTAATGATGTTGCGGCCAGCCCCGAAATACAGCATGTTGCCCAGGCGGAAGCATGAGCTTGGCATGAAAATCATGTCGCCGAGTCCATTCTCCGATGTGAACGTCGTATAGTGTGCCTTGCCTTTCTTGTCGAGCGACAGGCACACGAGAGCGTCGTCGGTGGTGAGCCACAGACGGTGTTGCAGGTCTTCCTTGATGGAGAATACGCGGTCCAAGTCCCAGTGCAGCTCGTCGTTCATGTTGTCGAAGCTTTGGGTCTTGCTGTTGAGGCGGAACAGTCCGCCGCTATTTGATGTCGCCCATACTCGATGTTGTGAGTCCTCAAACACGTAGATAGCGTCGTTCACAACGAAATTGGCGTGTTGTGGGTTGAAATATTCCTTCTTCAGTGTCGCCGGACGCGTGAAGTCGCCGCTCAGGCGTATTATGCCGCAGTTCTCCGTAGCCACCCAGATATTACCCTTGCTGTCCTCGCTGATGCCGCTCACTTCGATGTCTTTGCCGAGGCTGAATGTCAGTCCGCCAGGAGTGATCCAATTGAGGTGGTGGCGTTCGCCTACGAACATTATTCCTCGGCGTGTCCGGCATAGTGCCTTCACGAAGTTGTCTTTCACAAACTTGCAGTTTGTTATGTCATACGTGTGTGTATTGCCGTCCTTCCACACCGTTATGCCGTAGCTGTTGTTGGCAAACCATAGGCTGCCGTCGTTGGCCATTGCTATCGACGACATGTGTGAGTTGATGGCAGAGGTAGGCAATGCGGCCATGCCTGGTATGTCGGTGTTGAAGAGTGTGCGTCCGGTCTGCGCGTTGTATGTAGCGATGCCCGCCGGTGCGAGTGTAAGCCAGAAGTTGTTGCCGTCGTTGGTGTATATGGAGCGTATACGGTTGGCAATGATGTTGGCAGGCAGTATGAGTGTCTTTTTGAACAGCGGTGTCTGTGTGTTGATATGGAAGATGCCGTTGTTGAACGTCTGCGCCCAGATATTGCCCTTGCCGTCGGTGCGTATGTCGGTTACGTTTTTCAGTATATAGCTCTTGTCGGTGTCGCCGATGGTGTTGTAGTAAGTGAAGCCCGCTTTCATGTCTTTCTCGTCGAGCACTCCGATTCCGTAGCGCGAGCACGTCCATATCGTGTGTGTCACCGGGTCGTGTATGACTCGGTAGTTGATGTCGGTGTTCTTGTCGCCGTTGTTCATGTCGACGAGTCCCGGTTCGCGTTGGCTCATCGGGCGGGTCATGCACTTTATGCCTCCGCCCCAAGTGCTTATCCATAGCCGTCCGTGCGGGTCGAACATCAGCTCATAGGTTTTCACCGACTGGTCGTTGACGGGCAGGTCGTATTTGTACATAGTGTGCCGGCGTCGGTCGAATCGGTAGAGCGATTTCGACCATGTGCCGATGAATATGTTGCCGTGCTTATCCTCGGCAAACGACTTGGCTTTGATATCTTCCCATCGTATGCGCTTGCCGTCGGTACCTACAATGGTGGTGTTCTTCTTGCCGTAGTATGTGAATTGCCGCGTCTTGGGGTCGACGCTCTTCACTCCGTCGTCGGTGCCTATCCACACCGTTCCGTCGCGGGATGTGAACAGGGCGTAAATCTCGCGGCTGTGCTCGGTCTTCAGGTGATAGGTGTTGAAGTGTCCGCGTCGCTTGTCCATGCACACCAGTCCGTTGCGTGTGCCTATCCACAGACAGTTGTCATGGTCTTCGGTCATCGACAGCACCGCGTTGTTTGGCAGTATGTTTGGCGTTGTCGCGTCGCTGCGGTAGGATGTGAACCGGTAGCCGTCGTATGACTTCACGCCGGAGTTGGTGCCCATCCACAGCAGTCCCTGGCTGTCGATGAGCATGCATTTCTGCTCTACCGAAGCCGGCGGCATGATGGTGTTGATTAACCGGATATTAGGAACCGCAGCTGTTGCATAGACAGCTGTCATGAGCAAAATGCCGTTAAAAAATATTCGTCTAAATAAATTGATTCTATTTGGTTTCATGTTAATTTAGGTTTGCGTTGCAAAGTTAATGAAAAATTGTTTTTTATGAAAATTTTATAAAAACGAGATTATATTGTAATTTATATAAATAAGTAGTTGCGCAAATTTATCTTTACATATATTTAGAGGGTATGGCATCCCTGCCATACCCACTGAATGGGCAGAACTTTATGGCGGAGTGGGTATGGCAAGGATGCCATACCCTTCTACTATGTGATGTCTGCTTTTTATGTATCTTTATCGTTAATTATGTGCAAAATATATTATTTCATATACTTATGGCGATACTTTTACCCCAAATCACGTTGTGTGTACGTACGAATATTAAACGTTTCTTAATTTTGCGACAGATATCTTAAACGAAGCAAAATAGTAACTAAATACCGAATCATCATGGAACAAACGTTCTTATTGACAGCTGCGCGGAAAGCAATGCTTGTCGGGTTCTTGACAGCAGTTCCCGCATTCAGTCTACCGTCAGTGGCAGACACACTTCAGTCTTCAAACATCCAGCAACAGTCTGGCAAAGTTAAGGGTAAGGTTTTCGACTCAAATGGCGAGGCCGTTATCGGTGCTTCTGTCAAGATTGTAGGACAGAAGAACAGTGGCACCATCACCGACATCGACGGCAACTTCACCATCGACGCGAAGAATGGTCAGACCCTCGAAATCTCATATATAGGTTATAAGCCGAAAACCGTAAAGGTGAACGGTGCCAGCCTCACCGTAAAGCTTGAGGACGACGCACAACTCCTCAACGACGTGGTGGTTGTAGGCTACGGCACCATGCGCAAGAAAGATCTCACCGGTAGCGTGTTGCAGATCAACCCCGAGAAGTTTGCTAACGAGAATCCCGGAACCGTGCAGGATCTTCTTCGTGGCACACCGGGTTTGAACGTAGGCTACAGTGCCGACGCTAAGGGCGGTGGCTCGATGCAGATTCGTGGTCAGCGTTCTGTTTATACCGACGGCGGCCACAACGACCCGCTCATCATCCTCGACGGTATGGCTTTCTACGGCGAGCTCTCGGAAATCAATCCTGACGACATCGGTCAGATTGACGTATTGAAGGATGCTTCTGCAGCAGCCGTATACGGTGCAAAGGCTGCCAACGGCGTTATCATCGTCACTACTAAGAAAGGTAAGCTTGGCAAGCCGACCGTCAACGTGAGCGCAAACCTCGGTATCAACACCAAGAGCGACTACACAATGGACGTGTACAGTCCGTCGGGCTACATGAAGTTCCGCGAGGACTGGTACAAGGCCACAACCTACGGTATGGGCGACGACGGTGTGTATGGCGCATACAAGGGAAAAGACGGCAAGGGTAACCTTATACAGCAGCCTGGCTATTATGACACTGCCGAGAACGCACAGCGTCTGTATGGCGTCGACCAGGCCACATGGGCAGCATACAGCAAGAATGCCGACGGCGAGTCGATGGCAAGCATCTACGCACAGCGTCTCGGACTGCGCGACAACGTGCTGCAGAACTATCTCGACGGCAACACTGTCGACTGGTGGGACAAGACATTCCGCACGGGTATCAACCAGGACTACAACGCAAGCATCTCGGGTGCAAGCGAGACAATGAATTACTATATGTCGGCTGGCTTCCTGCGCAACGAGGGTGCCGTGAAGGGTAACGAATATCGCTCGATACGTGCCAACATGAAAGTGTCGGGCAAGGTCACAAAGTGGCTTGAGATTGGTGCCAACGTCAACTTCCAGGACCGCTCTGACGGTGACATCTCCGTAGGTCTCGGCACCAACTACTGGGACAACAACCAGCTGCGCAACTCGCCATTCTCTACCTACCGCAACGAGGACGGCACGCTGGCACAGTATCCTATGAACCAGAACGATTACGGTGGCTACAGCTACGACTTCGAGCGTCAGTATCTCGACCTTGAGAAGGGCTACCAGGTGCTCAATACTATCTTCAACGCCAAGGTTACGCTGCCGTTCGGCATCACCTACGCTTTCAATGCGTCGCCGCGCTACCAATATTACTACAACCGCTACTTCATGTCTGCCGACCGTCCTAACACCAACGCTCAGGACCGTGGCGTAGACCGTGGATGGGGCAAGCGCTTCGACTGGTCGCTCAACAACACCATCACTTGGGACCACACCTTCGCAAAGAAGCATCACGTCATCCTCACCCTCGTGCAGGAGGCAGAGGAGCGCCGCTACTGGAGCGATAATATCTCGGCACGCGAGATTCTTCCGTCCGATGCTCTTGGATTCCACAACACGCAGAACGCGACACTCGAGAAGAGTAGCTTCTCTACAAACGACACCCACCAGACTGCCGATGCTCTTCTCGCACGCTTGTTCTATAGCTACGACGACCGCTACATGATTACAGCTTCCGTACGTCGCGACGGCTACTCGGCATTCGGTAACAACAACCCATACGCCACATTCCCGTCAGTGGCTCTCGGATGGTCGTTCACCAACGAGAAGTTCTGGAAGTGGAGCGACATAATGAACACCGGTAAGCTGCGCCTCTCTTGGGGTAAGAACGGTAACCGCTCGCTCTCAGACCCGTATGTGGCTCTTGCCGATCTCGCTTCGGGCACAGGCAAGACAATGAACTACCTCACCGGCGGCAACATCGTCGACATGAAGTACCTCAGCGTGAACCGCTTGGCAAATCCTAACCTCCAGTGGGAGAAGACAGAGGCCATCAACGTAGGTCTCGACTTCGGATTCCTCAACGACCGCATCACAGGTAGCATCGACTATTACCACATGATGACCAAGGACATGATTATGAACCAGCGTCTGCCGGGATTCACTGGCTTCGGAAGCATCACCACCAACTTGGGACAGGTGAACAACGACGGTCTTGAGGTTTCTATCAACTCGCTCAATATCAAGGAGAAGAACTTCGAGTGGCGCACAAGCTTCGGTCTCTCTTGGAACAAGAATACCATCAAGAAGCTCTACGGCACCTACGAGGACGTGCTCGACAAGAACGGCAACGTAGTAGGACGCAAGGAGTCGGACGACCTCACCAACGGTTGGTTCATTGGCAAGTCTATCGGCACCATCTGGAACTATGAAGTGACTGGCATCTGGCAGACCGACGAGTATGAGGAGGCAGCCAAGTACGGACAGCGTCCGGGCGACCCGAAGGTATGGAACAACCCTGACAACGACCAGTACAACGAGGATGGAACTGTGAAGAAGATTGTATACGGCAACGAGGACAAGAAGTTCCTCGGACAGACCACTCCGAAGGTGCGCTGGAGCCTGCGCAACGACTTCACCATCTTCAAGAACTGGAGCATCGGCATCAGCATGTACTCGCTCATGGGACACAAGAGTCTCTCAGGCTGGTATCTCAACAACGACAACGGCGGCTCGCTCGTCACAAAGCAGTGCAACACATGGGTGAAGGGCTACTGGACACCGGAGAACCCGACCAACAAGTACGCTCGTCTTGACGCACAGGGACCGACCGGAGCAACCGGAGCACAGAAGCTCATCAACCGCTCGTTCGTTCGTTTCGACAACCTCTCTGTTGCCTACACCTTCCCGAAGGAGTGGCTCGCCTCTACAGGCATCAGCCGTCTGAAGCTGTTCTTCAACATCAAGAACCTCGGCACTATCCACTCTTCCGACTGGGAGTATGGCGACCCCGAGACAGCAGGTCTCGCAACACGCACCTACACCTTCGGTATGAACATAACGCTCTAAACCAATAACTCAATTTAAAAGCATATTCATTATGAAAACCAATATAGTTAAGCATATAGCAATGGGACTCGCCGTGGTAGCCGGAATGTCTACAATGTCAAGCTGCTCGCGCGACTTCCTCGACCCGGATCCTCTGTCAATATATGAGCCTGGCAAGACATTCTCCACAGAGTCTGGCCTGCAGGCTGCGCTCGCAATGGCCGACCGCTCGCTCTGCAACAACTACACATACTACAACAACAAGAACCTCTCTTGTCCGATCGCCACGGAGTATATGATGTCCGACCTCATGGTATACGGCAAGACAGACCAGGGCGGCGGCATCTGGGACGATATCAACAAGAAGCTCACGCCTACCAGTGGTATGCAGGAGAACGACAACAACTACATTATGTTCTACTGGGACCAGGGCTACACAGGCATCAAGTATGCCAACACCGTGCTGTCTTACATCGACGGTGTGCAGGGACTCTCCGAGGAGAAGAAGAACGAGTATAAGGGTCGTGCTCTGTTCCACCGTGCCTATCGCTACTACAACCTCTGTTGGCAGTGGGGCGACGTGCCATTGGTGACGAAGATCCTTGAGGTGCCTAAGCAGAACTACAAGTCGACAAAGCGCGATGCCATCCTCCGTATGTGTGTGCACGACATGGAGCAGGCTGTAGAGTGGGTTCCGTCGCAGAAGCAGATGTCTACCATCGGTATGGTCAACAAGGAGGCTTGCCGTATGCTCCTCGCCAAGCTCTATCTGTCTGTAGGCGAGTGGAAGAAGGCTGAGCAGCAGTGCGACGAGCTTATCAACAACTCGGGCCTCGCTCTTATGCAGCAGCCTTTCGGCAGCGCTGAGGATGCCGAGGGCGGCGAGCCTGAGACATGGAAGATCACACGCAACGTCATCTGGGACCTTCACCGTCCGGTGAACAAGTATCGTTCGGACAACACCGAGACCATTCTCGCCATGCTCAACATCAGCGACCAGCGCCATGTCGACTATCTCACAATGCGTATCTTCGGTCCGAGCTGGAGCGACGACAAGCGCTTGAAGACTCCCGACGGCATGAGAGCAGGTATCAACTATGCCCGCAACGACTCTAAGTACCGCAAGGACCACGACCTTCTGCGTGCCTTCGGACGCGGCATCGGTGTGTTCCGTCCCACAGCATGGTCGCAGCACACCATGTGGGAAGTGAACGGCGTGGAGGACAACGAGGATCTTCGCCACAACTCTAAGGTGGGCAACTGGGTTCACATGACCGACCTGAAGTATAACAACGAGGGCTCTGAGTACGACGGCAAACCATTCCAACTCTTCGATGAGAACGGGACATGTCTCAGCTCCGACACCATCCGCAACTGGTATGACTTCCCTCTCTACAAGATTTACTTCAAGGACGCTTCTGCCGAGCAGAATCTTGGCGCAACACAGTTCAACGGCTGTACGAAGGGTACTGACGGCACTCTCTATCTCTACCGTCTTGCCGAGGCTTATCTCGTACGTGCCGAAGCCAAACTCTATCAGGGCGATGCCACTGGCGCAGCCGAGGATGTGAACACTATACGTAGACGTGCCAACTGCTCACAGCTCTACACTACTGTCAACATTGGCGACATCATGAACGAGCGTGCCCGCGAGCTTTACCTTGAGGAGTGGCGCAACGTGGAGCTGACACGTGTCAGCTACGACCTCGCACTCAGCGGCAAGCCCGACGAGTGGGGCAACACCTACGACGTGAACACATGGGACAAGCAGGAAGGTACAGAGCTTACCGGCGGTAGCTACTGGTATCAGCGTTGCGTGAACTATTCTTACTATAACCAGCCTTACGGACACAACATCAAGAGCGGTCCTGCAACTCTCAACTACACCATGAACAAGAACAACGTGTTCTGGCCGATACCTGACGGCGCTATCACAGCCAACCGCTATGGCAAGCTCATGCAGAACTACGGCTACTCTGGCTACGACCCGTCTGTACAGGAGTGGGACAATTGGGAGGATGCCGTTGCCGATGAGGACAAGACAGAGTAAGAGCTATTTGTAGGAGGTACGGTCTCCGAACCGTACCATGCAAATTTGACACATCAATCATAAAAAATCCGCAACTGGTAGACTTAAACATATACTGGTTGCGGATTTTTTGTTTGAATGTCTTTACAACTCTTCCAATTTCACGATTAATCCTCTTTTTATCACGATTAGTCTCCTTTGTTATATGAGGATTTTAATAACTTTGACATACCGATAAGTAATATAACTTAAAAACCAAACAATAGATGAAAAAAACTATTTTCTCAGTTGCACTTGCAGTACTTTCCATGTGTCATGTGCCTGCACTCGCGCAGCAGAATCCGATACTCCCCGGCTTCCATGCCGACCCCGAGATTGTGTACAGCAACCTCACCCACCGCTATTATATCTACTCTACGACCGACGGCACACCCGGTTGGGGCGGCTACACCTACCGTTGCTTCTCGTCTGCCGACCTGAAGGAGTGGCGCGACGAGGGCGACGTGCTCAACGCAAAGAACGGACAGATACCCTGGGCCAACGGCAACCTCTGGGCGCCTGCCATACAGGAGGTGAAGACAGGAAAGAACCGATACAAGTATTATCTCTACTACAGCGCCAATCCCAAGGCAGGAGGCGGCAAGCAGATAGGCGTGGCTGTGAGCGACAAGCCTACAGGCCCGTTTGTCGACTTCGGCAAGTCGATTGTCAACACCGCTCCCAAAGGCTGCCGCGGACAACAGATTGACGTTGACGTGTTTGTCGACCCGCGCTCGAAGAAACCCTATCTCTACTGGGGCAACGGCTATATGGCTGGTGCCGAACTGCAGAAGAGCATGACCGAAATAAAACCGCAGACCTTGAAGGTGCTCACTCCCGAGGGCGGCACACTGAAGGACTACGCCTATCGCGAGGCACCTTACGTGTTCTATCGCAAGGGAACGTACTATTTCATGTGGTCGGTCGACGACACCGGGTCTGCCAACTACCATGTGGCATACGGCACAGCCAAGTCGCCGCTCGGTCCTATCACCGTGGCGCGTGAGCCGATAGTGCTGCAGCAAGACCCGTCGAAGAACATCTACGGCACTGCCCACAACTCTGTCATCAACATTCCCGGCACCGACGACTGGTACATCGTCTACCACCGCATCAACCGCCTCTTCATCAATGCCGACGAGAAGCCCGGCATACACCGTGAGGTGTGCATCGACCGACTGGAGTTCAACGCCGACGGCACTATAAAGCCGGTGCAGCCCACTCATGCCGTGACCAATCGCGACGGTTCGCTCGACCTCATTGCCAACGGCAATCCTCTCTTCCGCAATGTCCACACCGCCGACCCTGCTGCCTATGTAGAGGGCGACACACTCTGGCTCTTTGCCGGACACGATGCCGACGACGCTACAGCCACGGGCTACAAGATGACCGACTGGCTCGCCTTCTCCACCACCGACCTCAAGCACTGGCGTCAACATCCCGTGCCGCTCGACATCAGCGCCTTCAAGTGGGCGACGAGCAAGCAGGCTTTTGCCGGACACGTGGCGAAGCGCAACGGCAAGTACTACTGGTTTGTGTCGACCAACTGGTGTGGCATAGGCGTTGCCGAGAGCGACAACATTGCCGGACCATACAAGGACGCGATAGGCAAACCGCTGCTCACCAACAAGGACTGCCGTGGCTCGCGCCATAGCTGGGCGTGCATCGACCCTGCAATATTCATCGACGACGACAACACTCCTTATATCGTATGGGGCAACCGCCAGTGCTACATCGCCCGTCTGAAAGACAACATGACCGAGATTGACGGCGACATCCACCAGATCGACCTCGGCGACAAATACACCTTCACCGAGGCTCCGTGGATTCACAAGCGCGGCGGCAAGTACTATCTCACCTATGCCACTGGCTGGCCAGAAAAGATTGCTTACGCCATGAGCGACAACATTCTCGGCCCTTGGCAGCCCGTGGGACTGCTCGACGGCATTGCCGGCAACAGCAACACCACCCATCCCGCCATCGTTGAGTTCAAGGGCAAGTGGCTCTATTTCTCACACAACGGCGGACTGCCCGACGGACATTCCTTCAAGCGCAGCGTAGTGATGAAGCCGCTCGAATACAATGCCGACGGCACAATGAAGCTTGTTGAGACAGACAAGTAAGCCCGTTTTGTTGATGCAAATGACCGATCTTGTTGGTTTCTCACGGCTGTGGCGAGCATGAGCCACGGCCGTGGCTGACGCTTGCCACGGGCGTGACGCGTGCTCACCACGGGCGTGGCACGACGACATTCGAGTGAGAATGACATGACATTCCTCCTTGTTAACTTGTCTACTCGTTTACTGACAGCATGTCTAAGACATGCGAAACTTCAATACTTAATTTAAACTTCAAAATAAATGAAATCGTTCATTTTATCTGCCGCTCTCATCGTTGCCGTTTCATTCCCGGCAGCCGCAAAGACATCCAAGAATGCTACAATAGCCAACGGCTATCCCTATACTCAGGTGCCGTTCACAAGTGTGAAAATAGCCCACGATTCGTTCTGGGGCGCACGCCTGAAGGCTGCGCGCGAGGTGACGGTGCCGCTCGCCTTCTCGAAGTGCGAGAGCGAGCACCGCTACAAGAACTTCGACATGGCAGCCTACACGCTGAAGCATCCGGGTCATGCCGGACTGCAGACGCCCGAGTGGGACGTGTCGAAGATTATGGGCTACTCGTTCGACGACACCGATGTCTACAAGACCATCGAGGGCGCGAGCTACATACTCCAGACCTATCCCGACAACAAGCTCAAGGCTTATATCGACAGTGTGCTCACCGTTGTCGGTGCGGCACAGGAGGCCGACGGCTACCTCTACACGGCACGCACCATCAATCCTGAGCATCCCCACCAGTGGTCGGGCGCGAAGCGCTGGACAAAGGAGGAGGACTTGAGTCATGAGCTGTACAATCTCGGTCACATGGTCGATGCTGCCTGCGCTCATTATCAGGCAACGGGCAGCCATAAATTTCTCGACATCGCCCGCCGCTATGCCGACTGCGTGTGCCGCGAGGTGGGAGCGGGCAGCGGACAGGCAACTGTCGTGCCGGGCCATCAGATTGCCGAGATGGCTCTTGCGCGTCTCTACACGCTGACTGGCGAGAAGCGCTATCTCGACGAGGCTAAGTATCTGCTCGACTTCCGTGGCAAGACCCACATACGCCAGGAATACTCGCAGAGCCACAAGCCCATCCTCGAGCAGACGGAGGCTGTTGGTCATGCCGTGCGTGCGGGATATATGTATTCAGGAATAGCCGACGTGGCTGCCCTCACACACGACTCTGCCTACATAAAGGTAATCGACCGCATCTGGCAGAACATCTACGGCAAGAAGGTGTATCTCACAGGTGGAGTGGGGGCGCGCCACTGGGGCGAGGCTTTCGGTGCCAACTATGAGCTTCCCAACAAGACTGCCTACAACGAGACGTGCGCCGCCATCTCTATGGTATACCTCAACGAGCGCATGTTCCTGCTTCACGGCGAGAGCAAGTATATCGACTGCTTGGAGCGCACATTGTATAATGGTGTGATTTCGGGAATGAGCATGGACGGAGGTCGCTTCTTCTATCCCAACCCGTTGTCGAGCGACGGCAAGTATGCTTTCAATGCCGACAACACCCTGACGCGCCAGCCGTGGTTTGGCTGTGCCTGCTGCCCGAGCAACCTGAGCCGTTTCATCCCGTCGGTGCCGGGCTATCTCTATGGCGTGAGAAACAACGACATCTATGTGAACCTCTTTGCCGCCAATACATCAACAATAAGTGTGGACGGCAAGGACGTGGTGCTTGAGCAGACCACACAGTATCCTTGGGATGGCGACATACGGATAAAGGTGATGAAGTCGGCTGCGAAGAATGTCAACCTGCTTGTGCGCATACCCGGTTGGGTGCGCAACAATGTGTTGCCGAGCGACCTCTATGCCTACAGCGACTCGGAGCATCCTGCCTATGCAGTGACGGTGAACGGCAAGAAGGTTGATGCCGACCTCGTCGCCAACAAGGGCTATCTGCCGGTGAAGGGCATCAAGCGTGGCGACATCATACGCGTTCATTTCGACATGCCGGTGCGCACGGTTGTCGCCAACAAGAATGTGAAGGACGACGAGGGACGTGTGGCTGTGGAGCGCGGTCCGATAGTCTACTGCGCTGAGGCTGCCGACAACCAGGGCGAGCCCATTCTGCGTGCTGTGATGAACAAGCGTCCGACATTTGCGGTTGCCGACAACTACCGTGTTCAGAACACAGAGACAAAGGGTGCCCAGCCGTTCGCCGTCAAGGCCATCACCACCGAGGCACAGATGCTTGAGGAGCAGGCCGACGGCAAGGTGGGCGTGAAGAACCAGAAACTCACCCTCATTCCCTACTACGCATGGAACCATCGCGGAGCGGGCGAGATGAACGTGTGGTTTGTGCAGTCGCTGACAATGCTTGACAAGTAGTTGATTTTTATGTTAAGATAATTATGCACATTTGCTTAACCTTATATATAAATACTCAAGTTTTGGATTTAGATTTTCATTGAAGCGTCCACCGCCTACGGCGAGTGGACTCGGGTCAAAAGAACACTGATAACACCGAGATGCACAGATCGGTCTTTTTCACGGATTTTGACCCGTGCTGAAATTTGATTTATTGCGCCTACGGCGCCGATTTAAAAGGATTTTGCGAGCAAGCTCGCCTCGGTGTTATATGCCATTGCTTGAAGAGAGCACTTCTAATATTATGATGCGGAGCAGGACGCTTTAGCGTCCAAAATCCTTTTATAATCTGCGCCGCAGGCGCATAAAATCCAAAAGTGTAGGTCTAAGGAAATCAGTGAATGACCAATCTGTGTATCTCGGTGTTATCTGTGTTCCTTAGACCATTTCTCAGTAGCCGAAGGCTCTGAGAACCAACTTCGCACTTAAATCCGAAACTTGAATTCATAATATATTACATACGGCTTTAACTTCTGTAACTTCTTTATTTACTTTAAATTCCACAAATCCGAAACTTCAATAAATATGTATCTACGCAGAATATTATTGTTGATAGCGATGGTCGGGGCGTTTGCCGGCGCAGTCGCCCAAGAGCGCTTCTCACCGTTTCCCGACGCATCGTCCTCCTATTGGCGCAAACATATTCCCCGTGCCATGCGTGATGACTACATTCGTTTGGGGCGTGAGAACGTGGCGCAGCCGTGGACGAGAATACCCGACAACGTGTTTGCCGAGTTCCGCACAACGGGCAACCGCATCAACTATGAGGACAAGTGTTTCGCCGTGCGTCGACGCCTGGCTTGCCTTGTCATGGCAGAGATAATGGAGCATCGCGGCAGGTTCATGCCTTCGATAGCCAAAGGACTCCACTATTTCCTCGACGACGAACCTTGGTGGGGGCTGCCAGCCCACTATCCCAAGGCGCAGCCCGACTCTGCAGTGCAGGTGGTCGATCTCTTCAATGCCGAGACTTCGTCGATGCTCGCATGGACAATCTACATGCTTGGCGATGAAATAAACCGCACGGAAGCGGGACTGGCAGGGCGTGTGCGCGGTGAGATAGTGAGACGGTTCATACGTCCCACGCTCAACGAACGTCAGGGATGGATGCAGAATGCCAACAACTGGAACACGTGGATAACGAGCAACTTCCTTGAATGTTCACTCCTTTGTCTTGAAAGCGGAACCCGTGAGCGCGGTGCTGCTCTTCGCACGGTCGAGGCATGTATGCGCCTGTTTCTTAAAGGCTATCCCGACGACGGCGGATGCGAGGAGGGCGTAGGCTACTGGGACAGGGCAGGGGCATCGTTCTTCGAGTCGTTGTGGATGCTGCGTGCTGCCGAGCCGTCGCTCACCGCGACCGACCACCGATACGTTCTCACTACGGCTGAACAGGAAAAGGTGGCTGCCATGGGACGGTTCATCACCACGATGCACATCAGCGACCTCTCGTTCGTAAACTTCTCCGACGCACAGGTGCACAATGTGCCGAACATAAACATCCTTTTCCCCTATGGAACGTGGATTGGCGACAACGGCATGAAGGAGTTTGCTGCCTATATAGCCAAGAAGTACGACTATTTCGGCAAGCCATCGACACTCTTCCTGCAGTCGGGCAACTGGCCTACGCTCAACCGTGAGCTGATGCTCCTCTCCATGCTCCCGCAACTGCGCGATGCCAAGGCTGCGCAGCCGACAACGCGCGACGCATGGCTCGCCAACTCGCAGGTGATGGTGGCACGCAATGCCGACTGGCTTGTAGCTGCCAAGGGCGGCACCAACGGCGAGAGCCACAACCACAACGACATCGGCAACTTCATTGTCTATCACAACTCCCAGCCCGTCGTCATCGACCTCGGACGCGATACCTACACGTCGCAGACATTCAGCCAGCGACGCTTCGAGCTGATGAACAACCGTTCCATGTATCATAATGTGCCGCTCGTAAACGGTTTTGAGCAACACGACGGACGGCAGTATCGCGCCTCGGGAGTGTGGCACAACGCCAACGACACCGCCTCCGTCTTCTCCCTCGACATTGCCAAGGCTTATCCCGAAGAGGCAGGCGTAGACAAGTGGCGACGCACCATAACGCTCAACCGCAAGCGTGACTGTGTGGAAATCGCAGAGGATTGTGCCACTGGCGACGGTTGCAACCAAGCGGTGCTAATGTGCTATGGCAAACCAGATTTGCTTTTGCCAGGCCGTGTGGCGCTTGCTGACGGCAGCGTCACGCTGGTATACGATGCCGGCAAGGCTGTGGTGTCGTGGGAGAAGGTGGCAATGAACGACGGCATAATGAAGACGCAGTGGAAAGACAATGTATACAGGATTGTGCTGACTGTCAACGGTGGTGTGGCATTGTTTGACTACAGGTTTGAGCAGCCGCTTATCTCACAGAAAAGGAATTGAGAAGTCTGGAAAAGTATTGGAATCAGTAAGAGGCACAGCCTCCTACTGATTATATATGATTAATTCTGAGCGATTACTTATGAAAAAACAGTCAGAAAAGGTCAATATAATACTAGAAGAAGAAACATAAAATGATTACTTATGTGTGCGCCAGCGAGACCGACGTGCGCGTCGTGGCTGATTTTGAGTTGAAGTAAATCCGTCAACAAATTATAAAGAAAACTGCGATTTGAATGGCAAGAAACATTCAAATCGCAGTTTTTTATTGTTATAATACATGTATTAAACTACCATTTATCGACCATTATTGATAATTACCTATTTTTTACTGATAATAGTCAGTTGCAGGATTTATTAGTTGGTAAATTTGCATTAACTGATAACTAAAGAAATATATAATAACTAAACAATAAATATTCTATGAAGAAAATTTTCGCCGCGCTCTTCGCGCTGCAACTCTCTTGTATGCCGCTCCTCGCTCAGGCTCCTATGGATGGAGGCGTGTGGAAGGACAACACGGGCAAGCATATCAATGCCCATGGTGGTAGTATATTCAACTACAAAGGCACGTATTACTGGTATGGCGAAAGCCGCTCCGACGACGGCAAGCCATACAGCTCGCTTGGCGTGAGTTGCTTCACTTCGAAGAATCTGAAGGATTGGACTAATCACGGACTTGTACTCCCCGTTTCTAAGGAGCAGGGTAGCGACATCGAGGGCGGTTGCATCATAGAGCGTCCGAAGGTGCTATACAATGCGAAGACAAAGAAATTCGTCATGTGGTTTCATCTGGAGCTGAAAGGACAAGGCTATGTTGCGGCACGCGCTGCCGTGGCTGTGAGCGACACTCCGTTCGGCCCGTTCCGCTTTGTGCGCTCGGGTCGTGTTAATGCCGGATTGTATCCCATAGGCTTCGCAAAGCCCGACACTACCGACCTGCGCCACCAGCTTCTCTATCCCGAGCTGAAGAAGTGGTGGACTCCCGAATGGCGCACGCAGATAGAGCGCGGCATGTTCTTCATGCGCGACCTTGACGGCGGACAGATGGCACGCGACATGACCGTGTTCGTAGACGACGACGGCAAGGCTTACCACATATTCTCTTCGGAGGACAACCTGACAATACAGATCGCACAGCTCACCGACGACTACATGCAGCACAACGGATCGTTCGTGCGCGTGGCTGCCGGAGGACAGAACGAGGCTCCGACCATCTTCAAGAAAGACGGCACCTACTGGATGATCACCAGCGGTTGCACCGGTTGGGCACCAAATGCCGCCCGCATGTTCCGCGCGAAGAACATCTTCGGTCCGTGGGAGCAACTGCCCAACCCATGTCGTGGCGAGGGTGCCGACAAGACGTTCGGCGCACAAGGCACATATATTTATAAGGTGGAGACAGCCGCGCAGAAGAAGATGTTCCATGGCGCCGACTATGTGTTCATGGCTGATATGTGGAACCCGAAGCACTTGAGCGACAGCCGCCATCTGTGGATTCCTATTGTGTTTGAGAATGGAATGCCGGTGTTGAAAAAGTAAATAAAAAATGAAAAGAATACTGAGATCTATTATTCTTGCCGTTGTCATTCTCGTTGCACCATTGTCGGTGTCGGCAGCCAAGAAGAAAACCCCACAGCAAAGCGACCGCCAGTATTGGTGCTCGCTTGCCTACCGCATGGCGCAGCCCGTGCTTGAGAACATGTCGAAGGGCGAACTGCAGAAGAACATGCAGACAGAGTTCAGCCCGAGTTTCGACAACCGCAACCGCAAGGTGCTCTATATGGAGTGCTTCGGAAGACTCATGGCGGGCATAGCCCCGTGGCTGACCCTGCCCGACGACAACACCGCTGAGGGCAAACAGCGCAAGCAACTCAGAGAGTGGGCGCTGCAGTCGTACAAGAATGCCGTAGACCCCCAGAGTCCCGACTATCTCTGCTGGGGCATTGGCGGACAGAACCTTGTCGATGCTGCCTACATAGCCGAGAGTTTCCTCCGTGCCTACGACACACTGTGGATGCCGCTCGACAACGAGACCAAGCAACGCTACTTCGCGGAGTTTCGCAAGCTGCGCAAAATCGACCCTCCCTATACCAACTGGCTGCTCTTCTCGTCGACAATAGAGAGCTTCATGGCGAAGGCAGGTGGCGAATACGACGAGTATCGCGTCAACTCGGCTTGCCGCAAGATGGAGGAGTGGTACGTTGGCGACGGATGGTATTCCGACGGCCCCTCGTTTGCCTTCGACTACTACAGTTCATACGTGTTCCATCCCATGTATCTTGAGACACTGCAGGCAATGGTCGACGCCAAGGCAAACACACGTATTGACTATAAGAAATACTATGACCGAGAGCTGAAGCGTTGCCAGAAATATGCCATCGTGCTTGAGCGTTTCATCGCTCCCGACGGCACATTCCCCGTGTTCGGTCGCAGCATACCCTACCGCATGGCGGCAATGCAGCCGCTGGCTCTCATGGCTTGGTATCAGACTCTGCCGAAGGATCTGGGCAATGGGCAGGTGCGTGCGGTTCTCACGAAGTCGCTCCATCGCATGTTCGACCATCAGCAGAACTTCAATGAGGGTGGCTATCTCACTATCGGCTTCTGCGGACATCAGCCCAACATAGCCGACTGGTACACCAACAACGGTTCGCTCTACATGACCACGCTCGCCTTCATGCCGCTCGCACTGCCTGCCGACCATCCTTTCTGGACCGACGCACCGCAGCCCTGGACTCAGGTGAAGGCATGGAACGGCGAGGCGTTCCCGAAGGATCACCATTGGAGCGACGACATTCAGACTAAGGACAAGTGGTGACTGGGATAGGGGGCGCCCTCGCCCCCGACATTTATTCAGAATACATACAAAAAAGATTGATACATAATCACAATGAAGAAGATATTTCTATTTATCATATCTCTGTTGGCGGTTCTCCCGTCAATGGCCAAGACTTGGACTCCCGACCAGGTGAAGGAGCTCATAGCACGTGTGAACACCTACTGGCAGCAGAACAACAAGGTTGAGGTGCGCTCCTTCTGGGACAACGCAGCCTATCATACGGGCAACATGGAAGCCTACAAACTATTGAAGGACGACAAGCAGCTCGACTATTCGCTGCGCTGGGCATACTACAACAACTGGAGCGGAGCCACCGAGGCCGACCCGCGCCGCTGGAAGTATGCCACATACGGCGAAGGCAAGGACTTCGTGCTCTTCGGCGACTGGCAGGTTTGCTTTCAAACTTATATCGACCTCTACAACCTCGCTCTTGCCAACGGCGGCACCGATGCCGACAACTCTTTCATGGTGAAGCGTGCCAAGGAGGTGATGCACTACGAGGCTTACTCGAAGAACAACGACTACTGGTGGTGGAGCGATGCTCTCTACATGGTGATGCCGGTGATGACAAAGATGTACAAGCTCACGGGTGATGCGCGGTATCTCGACAAACTATATGAGAACCTGCTCTATTCCGACAGCATAATGCTCGACGCTGAGACGGGCTTTTATTATCGCGACGCTCGCTACGTCTATCCCAAGCACAAGAGCGTGAACGGCAAGAAGGATTTCTGGGCACGTGGCGACGGATGGGTGCTCGCCGGACTCGCCAAGGTGCTCCAGGATATGCCGAAGGACTACAAGCACTACCAATTCTTTGTTGACAAGTTCCGCCGCCTTGCCGACATTGTGGCAAAGACACAGCAGAAGGAGGGCTACTGGACTCGCTCCATTATGGATGCCAACCATGCTCCCGGACCTGAGACAAGCGGTACGGCTTTCTTCACCTACGGCATCCTCTGGGGTGTGAACAACGGCTTCCTTGCAAAGAAGGACTACAAGAAATGTATCGACCGCGCATGGCAGTACATCTCCGAGACAGCGGTACAGGCCGACGGCAAGGTGGGCTACGTGCAGCCTATCGGCGACCGTGCCATCCCTGGACAGACTGTCGATGCCAACTCACAGGCCAACTTCGGAGTGGGTGCTGTGCTTCTTGCTTCCTGCGAGTATTACAGATACATTGCCAAGTAAAAAACAGAAGTTTGTCTTTTGCGGATAATTACAGCTTTAGTAAATAAAAGCAATAACGAAATGTTGAAAAATATCAAATCACTTCTTGTCATATTCTCCCTGTTTTGTGCAGAGGAACTTCCTGCCAAAGTTGTGTTGTCGGCTACCAACACGTCTGCTGTGCAGCGTAATGAGGTGGTAGCTTTTGATGCTGCAGATGTGATGAAGCGTCTCGGTACAGCATCGCTCTCACAGATTGTGGTGAAGGATTCGTACAACCAGCCTGTTGCCTATCAGCTCACTCACGACGGAAAGTTGCTTGTCGAAGCCAGTGTGCGTCCTCATGGGGTGGCGCATTTTGTGGTGGAGCCGGGCATTAAGCAGCAGTTTCGCAGTTATGTCGACGGATATTTCTCACACTGGCGTGCCGATGATTTCACTTGGGAGAACGACCTTTGTGCCTACCGTGCCTATGGTCCTGCCCTTCAGCGTAGCGGAGAGAAGGCGTTTGGGTTTGACGTATGGATGAAGTCGACCTCCGAACTTGACGTGCGCCGCCGCTACCAGTTGCATCGCGAGGCTTGCGAGGAGCGTGATGAGCTGCGCCGACAGGGACGACAGTCGGAAGTGGATTCTCTGTTTGACACAAAATCGTTCCATGTAGACCACGGACGCGGGCTCGACTGCTACAGTGTCGGTCCGAGTCTTGGCTGCGGTACACCGGCAATAATGCTTGGCGACAGTATTGTAATGCCTTGGGCATTCAAGGACTATAAGGTCTTGGACAACGGTCCGCTGCGCATCACATTCGAACTTGTCTATCCGGAAGTGGATATAAATGGCCAACATGTGACGGAACATCGTGTGATAACTCTTGACAAGGGCTCACATTTTAACAAACTTACTGTTTGGTATGATGGTCTCACACATCCCGCAACAGTTTGCAGTGGAATGGTTATGCATACAGAAGAATCTGCCGACCTCACTCTTGCCAAGGATTATGTGGCTTATTGCGACCCGACCGATTCGCCCGACCGGCACAACTTCCAAATTTATGTCGCTACGGTTTATCCCGGCGGTGTGGACAAAACACGCACGGTTAAAGATGCCTTGCACAGAAAGCAGGGCATAGTAGGCAATGCCGTCGGCATCAAGCGCGGATTGAAGGGCGGTGAGCAATGGACTTACTGGTTTGGCGCATCATGGTGCAAGAGTGCGACAGCCGACAAGGCGGCATGGCTTCAGCAAATCCGTACATTTATAGACAACAGCAAGGCACCAATACAGACTGCTGTCCTGCAAGAGTGAAAGACTGTAAGTAAGTGACTATATATAGAAACATATAAAAAACAATATAATTATGGCAAAGATTATAACACTTGGCGAGATAATGCTCCGCCTTTCACCCGACGGCAACGACCGTTTCATCCAGACCGACCATTTCCGCATTATTCCCGGAGGTGGTGAGGCAAACGTGGCTGTGAGTCTCGCTAACTACGGCCATAACGCCTATTTCGTGAGCAAACTCCCGAAACATGAGATAGGGCAGATCGCCGTCAACGCATTGCGTCGCTATGGTGTCGACACACGATACATAGCTCGTGGCGGCAACCGTATCGGACTCTATTATGCCGAGACGGGGGCGTCGATGCGTCCATCAAAGGTTATCTACGACCGTGCCAACTCGTCTATCGCTGAGGCTGATCCATCCGACTTCGATTTCGACGCCATTATGGATGGCGCACAGTGGTTTCACTGGAGTGGCATAACACCTGCAATAAGCGACAAGGCAGCACTGCTCGTCAAGTTGGCTTGCGAGGCAGCCAAGCGCCACGGCGTGACGGTGAGCGTCGACCTCAACTTCCGCAAGAAACTGTGGACATCGGAGAAGGCTATCTCTGTGATGCGCCCGCTGATGCAGTATGTCGACGTGTGCATAGGCAACGAAGAGGATGCGCAGCTCTGCCTCGGCTTCAAGCCCGATGCCGATGTGGAGGGAGGAAAGACCGACGCGAGCGGCTATCACAAGATTTTTGAGCAGATGCAGCGTGAGTTCGGCTTCAAGTATGTTGTCTCAACATTGCGCGAGAGCCATTCTGCCACACACAACGGCTGGAAGGCACTTATATATAATGGTAAAGACTTCTACGAGAGCCGCCACTACGACATCATGCCTATCGTCGACCGTGTGGGTGGTGGCGACTCGTTCTCAGGCGGACTTATCCATGGACTCCTTACGAAGGAGACGCAAGGCGAGGCCCTGGAGTTTGCTGTGGCTGCCTCGGCATTGAAGCATACAGTCAACGGCGACTTCAATCTTGTCTCGGCTGATGAGGTTGAGGCTTTGGCGGCAGGCAATGCCAACGGCAGGGTGCAGAGATAATTTTTGAAACATATTTTAATACTGAATTTGATTATGGCAAGATTCAACAAACAGCAGGTACTCTCGAAGATTGTTTCCACCGGAATGGTGCCTGTGTTCTATAATAAAGATGTCGAGACAGCCAAGCGCGTTGTCAAGGCTTGTTACGACGGTGGAGTGCGTGCATTTGAGTTTACCAACCGTGGCGACTTTGCCCATGAGGTGTTTGCCGAGGTGGTGAAGTTTGCAGCCGTGGAGTGTCCCGACTTGGCAATGGGTGTGGGCAGCGTTGTCGATGCCCCGACGGCAAGTCTGTACATACAGCTTGGGGCTTGCTTTGTTGTCGGTCCGTTGTTCAATCCTGATGTGGCAAAGGTGTGCAACCGCCGCCTTGTGCCTTACACGCCGGGATGCGGTTCGGTGACAGAGGTGGGCATGGCCCAGGAAGTGGGCTGCGACCTTTGCAAGGTGTTCCCCGGCGATGTACTCGGCCCGAAGTTCGTAAAGGGATTGAAGGCTCCAATGCCATGGTCGCTCATCATGGTGACGGGTGGCGTGTCGCCCGACGAGGAAAACCTCACGGCATGGATCAAGGCTGGTGCCACATGTGTGGGCATGGGCTCCAAGCTGTTCCCAAAGGATGTCGTGGCTGCCGGCGACTGGCAGAAAGTGAGCGACAAGTGTCGTGAGGCTCTTGGCTATATAGCCAAGGCACGTGGGTAGAGAAACATGCAAAAAAGATAATAAATGGAACATGTTTTCAGTTATATAATCAGTCTTGGAGCGCCCGTGATGATGCCTATTCTGTTCACAGTAATAGGTCTGTGCATAGGCTTGGGCTTCGGGCGCTCGCTCAAGTCGGGACTCTATGTCGGTGTGGGCTTCGTCGGACTGGGTCTCGTTACTGCCCTGCTGACCAACCACTTTGGCGACCCGCTGGCAGAGATATCCGAGATATACAGTCTCCAGCTCAAGGTGTTCGACATGGGGTGGCCGGCGGCGGCATCCGTAGCATACAACACGGCGGTGGGTGCGCTCATCATTCCCGTGTGCCTCGGCATCAATTTCCTGATGCTTGTCACGAAGACCACGCGCACCGTCAACATCGACCTTTGGAACTACTGGCACTATGCCTTCATTGGTGCAGTGGCGTATTTCGTCATGGGCAACAGTCTGGCATGGGGATATTTCGCAGCCATCGTGTGCTACATCATCACACTCGTCATGGCAGACCTCACAGCCGAGCGCTTTCAGGGTTATTACAAAAACCTTGACGGCATATCCATACCGCAGCCGTTCTGCCAGAGTTTCGTGCCGTTTGCCGAGGTGATATGCCGCCTGCTCGACCGCATACCGGGCTTCTCGCGCCTCGACATCGATGCCGAAGGCTTGAAGCGCAAGTTTGGCGTGCTTGGCGAGCCGCTTGTGCTTGGCGTGATAGTGGGCGTACTGATAGGAGCACTGGCATGTCTCGACGTGAAGCAGATACTGTCGCTTGGCGTGACGATGGGAGCCGTCATGGAGCTCATTCCGCGCATCACGCGCCTCTTCATCGACGGCCTGATGCCCGTGTCGGAAAAGACAAAGGAAGTGGTTGCACGCCACTTCAAGGGCAAGAAGGTGTTCATCGGCATGAGTCCGGCATTGGTGATAGGTCATCCCACGACACTTGTCGTGTCGCTCCTGCTCATCCCCGTGATGCTCGGGCTTGCCGTAGTGCTGCCCGGCAACCAGTTCTTGCCGCTTGCCTCGCTTGCCGGCATGTTCTATGTGTTTCCGATGGTGTTGCCGGTGACAAAGGGCAATGTCGTAAAGACATTCACCGTAGGTCTTGTGGCACTCGCGATAGGACTCTATTTCGTCACCGACATGGCTCCCGATTTCACCCTCGCTGCCAATGCCGTGTACGACGCCACGCAGGATGCGGCAGCCAACATTCCCGACGATTTTGACGGCGGCGCACTCGATTTTGCCTCGTCGCTTCTCGGATGGAGCATCTACAAGCTCGTGTGCTATGGCAAGTATGTCGGCGCAGCTGTGCTTGTGGTAGTGACACTGGGCTTGATGGCATACAACAGAAAGAAGATAATAGAAGAAGAAAAACAACAGTAAAGACATGAAAAAGATATTCATCACAGCCGCTATGGCGATAATGTCGCTGACGGCAATGGCTCAGACCACCAATTTCCAGGTGCGCTGGGCCAATCATCCGGAGGACGCTAAGCACTATGACACGAGCCGTCTGCGCAAGGAGTTTCTCATCGAGAAGGTGTTTGCCCCCAACGAGGTGAACTGGACCTACACCATGTACGACCGCTTCCTGATAGGTGGTGCCGAGCCGGTGGACGCTCCCATAGAGCTGAACCCTATTGAGCCGCTGCGTGCCAAGACCCTGCTTGAGAACCGCGAGCTTGGCATCATCAATATCGGTGGTCCCGGCATCGTCTCTATCGACGGCAAGGACTACGACCTCGGCTTCGAGGAGGGAATATACGTGGGACGCTCCACAGAGAAGAACCCCAACCGTGTGGTGCTCAAGAGCAAGGATGCGAAAAATCCTGCTAAGTTCTATATGAACAGTGCCACTGCCCACATGTCGTATCCCGTGAAGCGCGTCACGCTGAAGGAGGCAAAGAACATCAAGGCTGGCAGCCAAGCCGAGAGCAACGACCGCGTCATCCATCAGCTCATCATCAACGGTGTGGCAGGTGTACGCACATGCCAGCTTCAGATGGGTGTGACGGAACTGAAGACGGGCTCGGTGTGGAACACGATGCCTGCGCACACCCACTTGCGCCGCATGGAGACCTATCTCTACTTCAATGTGCCCGACGGACAGCGCATCTGCCACATCATGGGTGAGCCGCAGGAGACACGCCCGATGTGGATGAGCAACGAGCAGGCTGTCATCTCGCCGCAATGGTCGATACATTGTGCCGCCGGAACAAGCAACTACACGTTCATCTGGGGTATGGCGGGAGAGAATCTCGACTATGGCGACATGCAGGTGGTGAAGACCACCGACCTGAAGTAAGCGGTACTTTATGCCATACCCTCCTACAGATTGCCGCTCATATTTAAAGATAATTCAGAACAAATACCCATAAATATAAATAAAAATATGGACATGGACAAAATGTTTTCGCTTGAGGGCAAGGTAGCCCTCGTGACGGGTGCCGCCTACGGCATCGGTTTCGCAATGGCTGAGGCTCTGCACAACGCTGGTGCAAAGATCGCCTTCAACTGTCGCTCGCAGCACCACATGGATCAGGCTCTCGCCGACTACAAGGCAAAGGGCATCGACGCGCGTGGATACATCTGCGACGTGACCGACGAGGTTCAGGTGAAGAAGATGGTGGCAGACATCGAGAAGGAACTTGGCGTGATAGACATCCTCGTCAACAACGCCGGCATCATCAAGCGTATTCCGATGGAAGAGATGAGCGTGGAGGACTTCCGAGAGGTGGTGGACATCGACCTCAACGCTCCGTTCATCGTGTCGAAGGCTGTCATCCCCGGAATGAAGAAGAAGGGACATGGCAAGATTATCAACATCTGCTCTATGATGTCGGAACTTGGACGCGAGACAGTATCGGCATACGCAGCCGCAAAGGGAGGACTGAAGATGCTCACGCGCAACATCTGCTCGGAGTTCGGCGAGTACAACATACAGTGCAACGGCATCGGCCCGGGCTACATCGCCACTCCACAGACAGCTCCGCTGCGTGAACGCCAGGCCGACGGTAGCCGTCATCCGTTCGACAGTTTCATCGTGGCAAAGACTCCGGCGGCTCGCTGGGGTACGCCTGAGGACCTGATGGGACCGGTTGTCTTCCTCGCGAGCGATGCCTCCAACTTCGTCAACGGACATATTCTTTATGTCGACGGTGGCATACTTGCATATATCGGCAAGCAACCTTAATAGATAATGTATAAATATCGTTCAAAAGGGGTGATTTTTTATTCAAAACAGCTATTTGATAAAAAATTACCTCTTTTTGAACGTATTTTGACACTCGATTAAGCTACATAGTTGTAATTTTGCGTCAGAAAAACAAAGCACACGGTGCTGATATATATCGACATCGTCACGACAAAGCTTCAAATAGCAGAGGGTATGAGTCTTTTCTGCTTAGGTATAAAAGGTTGTTTTCTTAGGATGATTTCTATTGATTATTAGAAGAAAGCAATGTTAGTAGATAGCAAAGAGAAAGTTCTAAGTGATATATGAAAGTAAAGAGAGTGATAGAAAATATTTGATTGTTTTTGATATAGTAAATTAAGTAAGTAGTTAGTTAGGTTTTTAAACATTAGGTAATTGTTTTTAAATTAGTAGTTAGGTTTTAGGTTATTTATAGGTTAGTTGATTAGGTATAAAAACACAGTTAAGGTTTGTTGGAGAGGTGTATGCTGTGACAGCATACACCTTTTTTATTAAAAAGTATACTTTTTAGACTGATTTTTGTACCTGATGTTCGTGTTTATAGTGTAATTTTGCGGATGCTTAGTAGAATGTAAAAACCTAAAAAATACGACAAGACAATGAACATCTGCCAAAAATTAAAATGTATGTTTCTGCTTGCCGCCATGCTGTTGGTGTGCAAGTCGGGCGAAGCACGCAACAAGTATCTTTTCGTTTATTTCACCGGCAATGCTCCCGAGCAGGAGCAGATAATGTATGCCGTGAGCGACGACGGTTTCAACTACACGCCGCTCAACGGTGGCCGTCCGGTTGTCGCATCCGACTCCATCGCACGCACCGGTTGCGTGCGCGACCCGCATATTCTGCGTACCAAGAAAGGCGAATATCTGATGGTGGCAACCGATATGCGCTCATCGCTCGGCTGGTCGAGCAACCGCGGCATAGTGCTGATGAAGTCGCGCGACCTTGTGCATTGGGAGCACCATACGGTGCATTTCCCGGAGAAGTATGCCGGCTCCAATCTTGCCAATGTCACGCGAGTGTGGGCTCCGCAGACTATCTACGACGAGAAGGCAAAGAAATATATGGTGTACTTCTCGCTGCTCACCAACGACGGCACTATTCCCTACGACCGCGTCTACTGGGCATACGCCAACGACGACTTCACCGACCTTGCCACCACTCCGCAAGTACTCTTCGACTTCCATGCCCCTGCCATCGATACCGACATCGTGCAGGACAAGACCGGCGAGTATCACCTCTTCTTCAAGACCGAGCAGGACGGCGCCCACAAGGGCATACGCCAGTATACATTCCGCGATATCCACAACCCGCAGTCGTGGACGCTGCTCGATGGATTCTGCGAGCAGACAAAGGATAATGTGGAGGGCGCAGGAGTGTTCCCGCTCATCGACGGCGGCTGGTGTCTGATGTACGACTGCTATATGTCGGGACACTATCAGTTCACACGCTCGGAAGACTTGCGCTCGTTCAAGTGGATGGCGGACACTAAGACGTCGGGCGCGTTCACGCCACGCCACGGCACCGTGATTCAAATCACGCCGAAGGAGTACAAGAGACTGATGAAATGGTTTGGCAGCAAATGACTGCGCAATCATCATAAAATAAAGCATATCATAGGGTGTACATGTCTCCGGACCGACAACCAATAAAAAGAACTTTTGTGTAATAAATTTTGTGTTGTCGCGTATTTAGACTAACTTTGCGTGTCTAATCCGACAATATGAAAATGATATGGATAAAAACGAAATAACCGACAAACCGCACTGCATGGTGCTCCGCACCGAGGGACTGGTCAAGCGCTACGGCAAGCGTACCGTCGTCAACGACGTGTCTATCAACGTGCGTCAGGGTGAGATTGTGGGACTGCTCGGACCTAACGGTGCGGGCAAGACCACATCGTTCTATATGACCACTGGCCTTATCGTGCCAAACGCTGGTCACATCTACCTCGACGACCACGACATCACCGACTATCCCGTCTACAAACGTGCACGTGCCGGCATCGGCTACCTGCCACAGGAGGCGAGCGTGTTTCGCAAACTCAGCGTGGAGGACAATATCATGGCGGTGCTTGAGATGACACAGCTGCCACGCAAGACGCAGCTTGAGAAACTTGAGAGCCTCATTGCCGACTTCAACCTCGGCAAGGTGCGCAAGAACATGGGTGACCAACTCTCCGGTGGAGAGCGACGCCGCACGGAGATAGCGCGTTGCCTTGCCATCGACCCTAAGTTCATCATGCTCGACGAGCCGTTTGCCGGTGTCGACCCTATCGCCGTGGAGGAGATACAGCACGTGGTGTGGCGACTGAAATATCGCAACATCGGCATCCTCATTACCGACCACAACGTGCAGGAGACACTCACCATCACCGACCGTGCCTATCTGCTCTTCGAGGGACGCATACTCTTCCAAGGCAACCCGGAGCAGCTCGCCGAGAACCAGATAGTGCGTGAGAAATACCTCGGCTCGCAGTTCGAACTCAAGAAGAAGGATTTCCAACTCGTCGACGAGCAAAAGCGTAAGCGCGACATGGAACGCGAACTGCAGGATTAGGAGTTTTGAATTTTGAGTTT
>DLKG01000012.1:31112-33107 GCA_002490315.1 Prevotella sp. UBA7594
TTTGGAATTTTGAATTTTGAATTTTTAATTCAACGCAAAATTAAACATTAAACATTAAAATGAAGTACCTTCTCGTTTCCGACATACACGGTTGTCTGCCCACGCTGCAGCGTGTTCTCGACTTCTACGACCGTGAGAACTACGATATGTTATTCATCCTCGGCGACATCCTCAACTACGGGCCTCGCAACCGCATACCCGAGGGTATCGACCCCAAAGGCATCGTCGAACTGCTCAATGCACGCAAGGACTCAATCGTCGCCGTACGCGGCAACTGCGACGCAGAGGTCGACCAGATGCTCCTCGACTTCCCAATCATGGCCGACTACGCCCTCGTCGTCGACGGCACGCGCCGCATCTTCCTCACACATGGTCATGTGTATAACGAGCAGAACCGTCCGTGCCTAAGCAACGACATATTCTGTTATGGCCACACCCATCTGTGGAAACTCGAGAAGGACACCGACGGTAGGGTAGTGTGCAACCTCGGTTCCATAACCTTCCCAAAGGGCGGCAACGAGCCCACCTTCGCCACCTACGATAACGGCACGTTGCGAGTGCGCAGCATGGACGGAAGCATCGTCAAAAGCCTGTCATTATGACAATAAAAAGTAGCTGCTCAAATTAATTTTAGTTTTATTTTATTATTACCGCCCCATTATTTAACTCAAGTTTCTCTAAGTTTGCAGAGGATTGCGACGAAGTCGCAATCCTCTGCAAACTTAGAGAAACTTGAGTATTAATAAAAAGCCTCTAATTATTTGTTCGTTGTATAAAAAAACAATATATTTGCAAAGCGAAACCTAATAGATACTATAACAATCAACTCTCTGACACCATATAACTATGAAAACGTAGCCTTCAGTTTGTCGGTCTACTTTTAATTTCATTACCAGTTGTCAGCTTGCAACCATCTGATGCAATAAAAAGTAGAGTATTAGAGGAATTGTGGACGGATAGTCTTGCTCATAGATCAAAGAGTACAACAAATTCTCGCTCTTTTGTTGTCCGTGTATTAGAAGCAGAATCATATTTCTGCTAATACGGCCATCCGACTTCCTACTATGCCTGTTGGAAGAAAAGACGAATATGGCGTTTGGGGTGACCATTATGGTTATGGCTTGGTTAATGCCTATGGAGCTGTATTAGAAACAATTAAGTATAAGCAACAATAATATTTTGATTACTATGAAGAAAAATTTTAAATCAATTATAGTTTTTGTTTTTTTATTGTGTTCTGTAAACAATTTGTTTGCTGAAGATAAAGAAACACTAAAAGTGTTTTATACAATTATAGGCGGACCAAATACATACGCGCGCAATTTTGACAACACCTCTACTAATGTTTATGGCTTAGTTACCACAGTTGTCTTTCGTTTTTATGAAAATGTACAGGAGGAGTCTAAGCCTGTCTATTGTAGTCTTATGTGTGGTGATGATGTTATAGCAAAAGCCGAGATTTCTAAAATCAAAGTTTCGAATGACGCATGCTTCTTGTTTGATGATTTGATACTTCCCAAAGGAAAATCGTATAAACTTGTAGTTCCTGAAGGAGCCTTATGCAGTGTGGATAATCCGGATCTGAAGTCTGGCGAACTTGTTATTGACTTTAATGTGGATGATTTCTATGCAAGAAATACTCCTGAGCAGACTTTAAGTCAAGCCGGTTCTTACCAATTCGGATTTGCAATCAACACTATTAATTGTGATACGGGTAAAATTGTTCTTTGCCGTGAAGACAAACCAATTATGGAATACCCTTTGATTTTTACTTATCAAGATTTTGATATAGGGGCTGCAACTTGTACATTTCCCCAAACTCTAAATTTTGAGGACAACATAAGATACACGTTCATTCTACCTAAGGGTAGCGTTCACTCGCTTGATCGTGACGATATCGTCAATTATGAGGCTCGTCATAAGTTGGTAGGTACTTGCGGGCGCACGTTTGCTCCTATAGAATATTCCGCGTGCAGCGTTGAGGGTAGGGCAAAT
>DLKG01000011.1:0-5637 GCA_002490315.1 Prevotella sp. UBA7594
CAGTTATTGTGGCTTTGTCGGGGGCGACATTTCCTAGTTGATGACGTATATTTATGCAATTTTCTTTTCTTTTCCTTAGACTCAGTGTCGGTTATTACCCTCTAATTAGCCGTTAGTTTGACAAATTTGCGGGTTTCGTTGAATAAAAGTGAAATTTTGTTGGATAAAACTTTGATAAATTAATAAATTTTCATAAATTTGCAACCGAAAGCAATAGATAATAAGACTTGCTAACGACTGAACTTGGTCGTGAAGACCAAAAATCAGGAAATAAAACACTTAATTAGAGAGTTATTTTAGCATAAAATTAACATACTATATACATAAAAGGACAGTATAAATATACAAAAACAACACATCATCACCACCCAACCCCAAAAATGACAAAATGAAAGCGGCTCTTTAGCCTATCTAAAGTGCCACTTTAGCAAGCTTAAAGCGACGCTTTACAGCAGCTAAAGCGCCCCTTTAGCTAAAGACGAACGCTGTTAACGGGCGTTAACAAAAAGTGTCGGATAAGCGCCGGTTTTCGTGACGCTTTGCTATGATAAGAGAGAGTTAAGGAATAAAAAGTAAAACAAACATTAGAGAGATTGATTTTCAGATGAACAAAAGACTAAAGATGCTTTTTGCAAGCCAGCTGCTCGCAGCGAGCACGGCGCTTGCCCAGTCGCAGTTTAGCGGAAAGGTTGTCTCAGCCGACGACGGCGAGCCAGTGATTGGCGCCACCGTCCGCGTGGCAGGCACCGACGCTGCTGTCGTCACCGACATCGATGGCAATTTCGCCATTGCCGTTCCGGCAGGCGGCAAGGAACTCAAGGTTTCGTACATCGGTATGGACGACAAGACTGTGCACATTCAGGGTAACCACATGACCATCAGCCTCACCCCCCAACGAGCACAGCCTCGACGAAGTGGTTGTTACGGGCTACGGCGTGACGCGCAAGGCGGCATTCACAGGCGCCGCCACCACCATCAACAAAGACCTCATGGACCACCGCAACGACGCCAACCCCATCAAGTCGCTTGAGGGCACCGTGCCCGGACTCCAACTCTCAACCACCTCCGGCCAGCCGGGCGCCCCACAAACCATCTTCATCCGTGGCCGCAACTCCGTCAACTCAGGCACGCAGCCGCTTTACGTCATCGACGGCATCCCCTTCAATGCCGACCCTGTCGGCGTGCATATGGACGAGGGCGTGACCATCTCGCCCCTCGCCAATCTCAATTCATCCGACATCGAGAGCATCACTGTCCTCAAGGACGCCACCGCCACGTCCATCTATGGCTCGCGCGCCGCCAACGGCGTCATCGTCATCACCACAAAGCGCGGCAGCAAGGGCAAGACAAAAGTGAACTTCACGGCGAAACTCGGCTGGGAGTCGTTGCCCTCCTACACCAACAACTATAAGCTCTGCAACGCCGAGCAGAATCTGGAGCTCGCCACCGAGGCGCTTCTCAACTCCTACAAGGAGCTTGGCGCCGCCTCCACATTCGGCTACTACAACGAGGCTTATGAGCTCGGACTCTCCTACGACCAGCAGGGGGCCGAGGATTTCTACGACTTCTTCACGGGAGGTTGGCTCACGCAGTATCGCGAGTCGGGCAAGTCTACCGACTGGATGAAGGAAATCACGCGCAAGGGACTTATACAGGAGTATGGCTTCGACATCAACTCCGGCGCCAAAGACCCGTCCGCCCCAACCTTCTACCTCTCCTACAACTATCTCTCCAACGAGAGCTTCATGAAGGGAAAGGATCTCAAGCGCCACACGCTGCGCTTCAATCTCGATCAGCAGCCGAGCCGCCTCTTCAAGTATGGCATCAACACCAACTTCTCCTATTCCGTCATCAACAACGGAGCAGGCGGAGGATACTATAGCGACCCGCTCACACAGGTCTACATAATGAACCCCATGACGCCCGTCTACGATGCCAACGGCGACTGGAACTTCGACACTACGACAGGCTACAATCCTGTGGCTCTGCGCTCCAAGAACGGCGACCAGGACAAGGCCACGCAGTATCAGGCCATCATTTCGCCCTACGTGCAAATCAACATCTTGCCTGAGCTTACCTGGATGACGAAGGGCGGACTCGACCTCTACCAGGTGAAGGAGTTCGGCTACTGGTCGTTCCTCAACCCGCAGGGAGCCGCCATGAACGGTATGGGCGAGGAGAACACGAACACGCGCTCGCTGCTCACCATCACCAACACGCTCAACTACATCAAGTCGTTTGGCGACCACCATCTCAACGTACTCCTCGGACAGGAGGGACAGAAGACGCACATCGCACGCTCATACCTTGAGGGCACCAACTATCCCGTGCAGGACAAGACAGAGATAGGACTCACGTCCACACCGGCGGCTGCCGCAACGTACAAATACAATCTTGTCCTCGGCTCGTTCTTCTCCAACGTGCAGTACGACTACGACAACAAGTACTATCTCTCGGCTTCCTGGCGTACAGACGGTTCTTCGCGCTTCGGCAAGAACAACCGCTGGGCTTCCTTCTGGTCGGTGGGCGGCAAGTACCGTCTCTCGTCAGAGAAATTCATGGAGCCAGTGCGCCCGTGGCTCAACGACCTCACCTTCCGCGCCAGCTACGGCACGACGGGCAATCAGGACGTGGGCGACCACACCAATGCCGACTATTACTCCTGGATTGTGGCTGAGGACACCTATAGCTACGGCTACAACTACGCCGGACAGCCTGGAGCGCGCCATGAGCAGTTTGGCTCCTCCAACCTCAAGTGGGAGAAGACGGGCAAGTTCAACGTTGGCTTCGACGCCACGCTCTTCCAGCGCCTCTTCCTCACCTTCGACTATTACAACCACAAGACCACCGACATGGTGTTCGCCGTGCCCATCAGTATGATAACCGGCCTCTCGGAGTACTACAAGAACATCGGCTCCCTCTCCAACAAGGGCATCGAGTTCTCCGTCGGAGTCAACATCTTGCAAAACCAGGACTGGTACTGGAATCTCACGCTCACAGGGTCGCACAACAAAAACAAGGTGCTGAAGCTCTCCACCGACGACCCGATTGAAACCTCCATCTCCATTACCGAGGCCGGGCGTCCGCTCTATCAATGGAAGATGAAGGAGTACGCCGGTGTCGACACGCAGACGGGTGAGGCGCTGTGGTACCTCAACGAGACTGGCAGCGAGACGACCAATAACTACAACAAGGCCGCCAAGCGCTATCTCGGCGACGCCAATCCTTCCTTCTTCGGCTCTCTGCAAAACACGCTGAAATGGAAAGGCATCGACTTCTCGTTCCAGTTCAACTACTCCCTCGGCGGCAAGATCTTCGGCAACAACCTCCGCTACGACGAGCAGATCGGCACCTCGTTCTACGAGAACTACACGCTCTACGTCTACAATAACCGCTGGCAGAAGCCAGGCGACGTCACCGACGTGCCGCGCCTCTCCACCGACGACGCCTACGCCAACAAGGCTTCCTCGCGCTTCCTCATGAGCCGCAACTATCTGAAGCTGCGCTCCATGTCGCTCGGCTATTCGCTGCCGAAGGCTTGGGTGAAGAAAGCAGGGCTCGACAACGCGCGCATCTTCGTCAATGCCGAGAACCTCTACACGTGGACTGCCAGCGACTACCGCGGTTTCGACCCCTCTGGCGTCGGCGCCAATGGCAACCAGTGGTGGAACTATCCGCTCGCACGCTCCGTGGTGTTCGGAGTGCAGGTGGGACTGTGATAATGTTTAATGTTAAGTGTTAAATGTTAGACTGGATATTTGATAAAATATAATAAATCGAAAACAGGTTATGAACAAATACATAAAGAATATATCACTTGCTCTTGCTGTGGCGTTCGGGTTGTCGGCGTGCGACTTCGACCCCGAACTCACGCAGGACGTCAACACTTCCGATGCCTTCAAGAGCGTGCAGGACGTGAAGAACGGCACGGCAGGTGCCTATCAGGCGCTCGCCTATTATCCCTTCCTCGGCAACTATGCCGTAGCATTCGGCGACTTTGCCGGCGGACTCGCCACGGGCAGCGCCTCCTCCGGACATTTCTATTCCGTGTCCTACTGGTCGGTCAGCGACACCGACGAGGAGATGGAAGGCGTATGGCAGTATGGCTTCAAGGTCATCGACGCTGCCGTGCGCACCATTAACGGCTCCGACGCTCTCCTTGCAGCCGACCCGAACATGGATGATGACGACAAAGCCACCGTCTATTACAACGTTTCGCAATGCTACGCCCTCCGCGCCCTCGCGTACTTCACGCTCACGCAGTATTTCTGCTATCCCTACGCCAAGGGTGCCGACCAGAAAGGTCTACCTATCGTTAAGGATCAGCCTGTTGAGGCTTTTCAGACAATGGAGCGCGCCTCGCTCGGCGACACCTATCAGTTTATGCTCGACGACATCGCTGCCGCTCTCAACTACAACGAAAAGGCAGGGCAACCAGATCTTCAGTTCTTCTATCTGAACCGCGCCGCCATCTACGCCCTCAAGGCACGTGTATGTCTTTACATGGGCAAGTACGACGACGCTGAGGCTGCAGCCAAGCAGGCTATAAACCTCAAGGGAAAGGGCAGCGCCGACTATGCCGACCTCAATCCGTCTGACGACGTGTATCTCTCGATGTGGGCGTCGCTCAGTCCGAGCGACGAGGACATCTTCACGCTCTCCAAAACGGTGGACGACAATCTCTCCGCCAACGCTCTCAACACGCTCTGGGGCTCGTACTACGGTAAGGTGTCTGCCTACGGGCAGAGCTTCTTCAGCTCCACTGACGTCCGCGTGAAGCTCATAGGCGAGGTGGACGGCAACACGCCAGCCTCGAAGAAGTGGCAGGGCATAGAGTCGTCGCAGGCGACAAGCAACATCCCCGTCTTCCGCAAGTCGGAGATGGCGCTCATCATTGCCGAGTGTGAGGCACGCGCAGGAAACGTCAGTGAGGCGCAGAAGTATCTTGGCTACACCGCCAAGCGCGATTCCCAGTATGCCGCTGCCGACGGCACGTGTGATCTCTCCAAGCTCCCGTCCGACAAAGACCAACTGCTCGACTTCATCTGGAAGGAGTCGACGCGCGAGTTCCTCGGTGAGGGCCACTTCCTATCGGAGGCTCGTCGCCTCGACAAGACCATCACCGTCATGAACGGCGCATGCACGACATTCCGTCCCGCCAACTTCGTATTCCCTATTCCTGCTGCCGAAATCAACGCAGGCTTCATGAAGGAGCAGAACACGGAATGGGAAAACGCACTCCCCGAACGCGATTGATTCTCCAGTTTGGAATTTTGAATTAGGAATTTTGAATTAGGAGTTTGGAATTTTGAATTAGGAGTTATTCTCGGGCTTCGCCCTGCGATTAGGAATTGTCCAATTAGGAATTAGGAATTTTGAATTTTGAATTAGGAGTTATTCTCGGGCTTCGCCCTGCGATTAGGAATTATCCAGTTTTGAATTTTGAATTTTGAATTTTGAATTAGGAGTTATTCTCGGGCTTCGCCCTGCGATTAGGAATTATCCAGTTTGGAATTTTGAATTTTGAGTTTTGAATTTGGAATTAGAAATTTTGAATTATGGGCTTCGTTCCGGCAAAATAACTGGGAGAGGGGGCGCCCTCGCCCCCGACAAATTTTGGATGTCGCAACGGCAATG
>DLKG01000011.1:5789-9829 GCA_002490315.1 Prevotella sp. UBA7594
GACAAATATTGGATGTCGCAATATCAATATGCCTTGCAATGCCTTTCGCATTTGCAAGGCTTTTTTTTGGCAGCCGTGCGTATCGCGTCCCATCAAGGCTTTATGCGTAAGCCCGACGAAGAAAATGTTCTATTATTTCCCGTTTTTGTTCTTTATTCTGCAGAAAATGCTTAAATTTGTATCGTTTAAGCATTTTGCATTTTGCAAATTGTATAACACATTTATTAAGGAAACAAAAGCAATGAAATATGCATTGGTGACAGGAGCCTCGCGCGGTATAGGAAAGGCCGTGGCGCTCCGTTTGGCACAGCACGGCATCCCCGTGGTAATCAATTATCTTAGCAATCATGAGGCGGCACAGGAAGTGGCGCGCGAGATAGTGGAGCAGGGCGGCACAGCCGAGCTCCTGCCCTTCGACGCCTCCGATCCGAAGGCGATAGAGGCGGCGATAGACAAATGGGAAGCAGAGCATCCCGACGACTGGTTCTCGGTGTTGGTGAACAACGCCGGGCTGCGCCGCGACAACGTGATGTTCATGATGGGCGACGACGAGTGGCACAAGGTGATAGATACCAATCTCAACGGTTTCTTCTACATTACGCGCCGTCTGCTCAAGCACATGATGCCACGCAAGCGCGGCGGCAGAATCATCAACATGTCGTCGCTCTCGGGCATTGACGGCATAGCGGGTCAGGTGAACTACAGTGCGGCGAAGGCGGCACTTATCGGAGCCACAAAGGCATTGGCAAAGGAAGTGGCGCCGAGAAACATCACCGTCAACGCCGTCGCGCCGGGCTTCATCGAGACCGACATGACGAAAGACCTGCCGCAGGATGAACTGAAGAAGATGGTGCCCGTGGGCAGGTTCGGCAAGCCGGAAGAAGTGGCAGCGCTCGTCGACTTCCTCGCTTCAGACGAGGCTGCCTACATTACGGGAGAAGTGATAAGAGTGAGCGGAGGATTATAAAAAGCATTAACAAAGACGAATGGAAAGAAGAGTAGTAGTGACGGGCATGGGAATATGGTCGTGCCTTGGAAACGACATAGAAACAGTTAAGCAATCCCTCTACGAGGGCAAATCGGGCATCGGCTTGCAGCCAGAGCGATTGGAATATGGCTATCGCTCCGCGCTCACGGGTATCGTGGAGGAACCGAAAATAACGAAGCAGATGCTCGACCGCCACACGCGTGCCGGCATGTCCGAGGAGGCGAAGTACGCCTACATGTCGAGCCTTCAGGCTTTCGCCCAGGCAGGCGTCGACGACGACTATCTGCGCCAGAACGAGGTGGGTTGCATCTTCGGCAATGACTCCTCGGCAAAGCCCGTCATAGAGGCGTCGAAGATAATGGACGAGAAGCACGACTCTGCGATGCTTGGCTATGGCATCATTTTCCAGTCGATGAATTCCACTGTCAACATGAACCTCAGCACAATCTTCCATCTGCGCGGCGTCAACTTCACGGTCAGTTCGGCATGTGCCAGCGGAAGCCATTCTATCGGCTTGGGCTTTATGATGATAAAGCAGGGCTTGCAGGACATGGTGCTCTGTGGCGGAGCGCAGGAGACCAACTATTACTCCATGGCGTCCTTCGACGCCCTCGGCGCCTTCTCTGTGCGCATGGACGAGCCGGCGAAGGCGAGCCGTCCGTTCGATCGCGACCGCGACGGACTCGTGCCGGGCGGTGGTGCAGCCTCCCTCGTGCTTGAGGACTACGACCATGCCGTAGCGCGTGGCGCAACGATTCTCGCCGAGGTTGTCGGCTATGGTTTCTCCAGCAATGGCGGAGGCATCAGCCAGCCCTCCGACGACGGTAGCGTGATAGCCATGACGCGCGCCCTGACGATGGCGGGGATGAACGAGGACGACGTCGACTACATCAACGCCCATGCGACGAGCACACACCAGGGCGACATGTATGAGGCAATAGCCCTCAACCGTATGTTCAACGGCAGGCACGCCCTCATCTCCTCCACGAAGGGCATGACGGGACATGAGTGCTGGATGGCTGGAGCCTCTGAGGCTGTCTACAGCATCATCATGATGCAGAACAATTTCGTGGCGCCCAACATCAACTTTGAGAACCCCGACGAGTATTCAGAGAAACTCAATCTCGCCACGACAACTGTTGACACCGAAATCAACACCGTCCTCAGCAATTCCTTCGGCTTCGGAGGTACCAACTCGGCACTGGTGCTGAAGAGGTTTAAGGAGTAAAGGGCGTTATGAGGAAAATAATGAAATCCGGGCAAATGTGCAAGGGAGGATAATGGAATCCGGGGCAATTGTCGGGCTGAAAGTCCAACAAGCCTATAGCCCAGGGCAACACCCTGGGTAAAACCAACGCCACGTACCAATGCGCCCTGAAAGGGCACAAGCATTGAAGAGAAGATTTTATTTAGATAAAAATATAAAAAATGATTTAGTGTTGGGTAATGAAGAAATTTGTATTAATAATTTTTTTGTCCCTTTTCAGTATGACAGGATATGCGGCTGTGAAACTTCTTTCTTCCCGATGGAGATGTCTTGAGGGGCAGAAGTATTTGTCTGTGGTCCTTTCGCTTGACAAGATTAAATACAAGAATTGCCGCCCTTTCAAAGAATTCTTGTATAAGGCAGAAAGAGCAAAGGGGTGGGAAGATAAATCCTTGGTCTATTTCATACGTGAGTTCAATGTTCATACTGTGCGAAAGAATTTGGAACTTGTCCCTGCAGGCAGCGAAAACGATTCCAAATACACGCTTGTGCTTGTTCCTGAAAATGTGACAGGTGGTGGTAGACTCATTGGAAATGCAGTGATTGTGGATAATGGAACAAATGAAACATTGTTCACCTTTGCCTTTGAGTCATGGGATGGTGATGACAATGATGAAATAGCCCTAAGGGATGCTTTGAAAGATCTTGGAAATGATTTTGGTAAATTGTTCTATAAATACTTGAAGAAGCTATAATGAACCTATTCAAATCAGAACACGACCGCTACACGCGTGAGCAGTTGTCGGCGCGAGAGGCGCAGCGTCAAGCGGAATACATTGCTTGGGCACCAGTGATATTTCAGGTGTCGAGACTGATGGTGAAGTTGGGCATCCTCGCTTTGCTTCGCGACGAAGACATGACGATAGAGCAGTTGCAGGAGAGAACCGGACTTTCACGCTACGCCTTGAAGATACTGCTTGAGGCGTCGCTGAGTGCCGGAACGGTGCTGATAGACGCAGACACCGACAAGTACAGCATCTCGAAGACGGGATGGTTTCTCCTTACTGACGAGGCTACGCAGGCCAACATGAATCTCAACCACGATGTAAACTATCGTGGAATGTTCTATCTTGAGGAGTCGCTGAAGGAGGGACGGCCCGTGGGACTGAAGACGCTCGGCGACTGGCCTACTATCTATGAAGGACTCTCGCAGCTCAGTCCGCAGGTGCAGAAGAGCTGGTTTGGCTTCGACCATTTCTACAGCGACCACTCCTTCGACGAAGCGCTGGAGATTGTCTTCTCCAAGCATACGCGCCGTCTCATGGACGTGGGCGGCAACACGGGACGCTTCGCCCTGCGATGCGTAGACTATGCCCCAGATGTCAACGTAACCATAGTTGATCTGCCGGGACAGATAGGCATGATGAAGAAGAACATCGAGGGAAATAACGGGGCGGAGCGCATCAGCGCTTTCCCGATGAACGTCCTTGACGAGCGCAACAGTTTTCCGGAGGGAGAATGGGACGCTATATGGATGAGCCAGTTTCTCGACTGTTTCTCGGAGGATGAGATATTCAGTATTCTGAGCCGTGCAGCGAAGGTGATGAGTAAGAACACCACCTTATATATAATGGAGACTTTCTGGAACCGGCAGAAATATGAGCCGGCGTCGCTGTGTCTAACCATGACCAGCGTCTACTTCACGGTCATTGCCAACGGCAACAGCAAGATGTACCACTCTGACGATATGATACGACAGGTGGAACGTGCCGGTCTTGAGGTAAGGGCCGTGCATGACGGTATCGGACAGGGACATACGATTCTCGAATTAGGAGTTAGGAGTTA
>DLKG01000011.1:9959-17719 GCA_002490315.1 Prevotella sp. UBA7594
TAACTTCTTTATTTACTTTAAATTCCACAAATCCGGAACTTCAGTTATATAACTTCCGCGTAAATAAGAATACAATATAAAAAGGACAATAATAAAACAATAATAAAACAATGGAAAGATCTGTAATAGAAGAGAAAGTAAGAAATTTTTTGATTGACGACCTCGAGATTGACGAGGACAAGATTGCGCCAGAGGCTCGCCTGAAGGAAGATCTTGGCATCGACAGCCTCGACTTCGTTGACATCGTTGTGATCGTGGAGAAGAACTTTGGCTTCAAAATAAAGCCGGAGGAGATGCAGGGCGTCACGACGCTCAAGCAGTTCTGCGACTACATCGAGAGCAAGGTGGCGTAGATGTGTGGATGTGGCATCGTTTCTCATGTGAGAGTAATGGCAAAAGCGACGCGGAATGGAGAATGAGAAGAAGAAATGGGCAGGCACCACATACGGCAACCCGTGGATGCACAGGCATCTCATAGCAAGTTTGCGCCACATGGACGTGAGATTGCTGTATGCCTTTGCGTATGTCTTCATCGTGCCCGTTTGTCTTGTGCTCAATCCGAGCTATGGCATTATCTATCGCTATTTCCGTGAGCGTTTCGGCTATTCACCGCTGCGTTCGCTATGGAAGACCTACGTCAACCACTGCCGCTTCAGCGAGGTTGTGATAGACAAGTTTGCCATGTTTGCCGGGAAACATTTCCGTGTAGATGTGGTCGGCAAGGACTATTTCGACCGGCTTGAGGCTGGCGAGGACGGCTTCGTACAGCTCAGCTCCCACATCGGCAACTTTGAAATGGCAGGTTTCAGTCTTCAGACGAAGAGCAAGCAGATGAACGCCCTCGTCTTTGGGGGCGAGAAGGCGACGGTGATGGCGGAGCGCAGTAAGCTGTTCGCCAACGGTCATATACGAATGATTGCCGTGCGTGGCGACATGAGTCATCTGTTTGAAATCAACAACGCCCTCGCCGGGGGAGAGATAGTGAGTATGCCAGCCGACCGCGTGTTCGGTTCGCCGAAAACCATTGGTGTCAACTTCCTCGGCAAGGAGGCTAAGTTCCCGCTCGGACCGTTTCAGACGGCGACGATGAGAGGGCTGCATGTAGTGGCGATAAACGTTATGAAGACGTCGACAAAGGGTTATACTGCCTACGTCACGCCGCTCAACTATGACCGCACGGCGCCGCGCAAGGAGCAGATTAGGCAGCTTGCCGAGAGCTATGTGGCAGAGTTGGAGCGCATGGTGAGACGCTATCCCACGCAGTGGTACAACTATTTTGAGTTCTGGAGCTGACGCGCATAAGAGCGTTGCAGCTGATAAAAACATTTTATGGAATTTGACGCAAAACATCCGACACGGGAGCAGCTTCGCTCCATTGACATCCATGAGCTCCTGCCCCAGCAGGAACCGTTCGTGATGGTGGGCAGACTGGTGGGCTTCGACGAGAAGACAACCGTGACGGAGACGGATATATGCAAGGGCAACATCTTTGTCGACGACGGACGGCTCAGTGCCTCCGGACTGATAGAGAACATCGCGCAGACCTGTGCTGCCCGCATCGGCTACGTCAACAAGTACATCCTGAAGAAGGGCATACAGCTCGGCTTCATAGGCGCCATACGCAATATGGAGATAACGGCGCTGCCCGAGGTGGGCAGCACGGTGGAGACCAGCGTGGAGGTGCTTGAGGACGTGTTTGGCATGACGCTTGCCAACGCTGTCGTGACGTGTGGCGGAAAGACGCTCGTCACGACGGAGATAAAGATTGCCATCAAGGAAGGGACGGAAAGATGAGAGAATTGAAGACATCAAAGATTTTTGACGTGCGATTCAGCGAGGTCGATTCGATGAACGTGGTGTGGCATGGTTCCTATCCGCTTTATTTCGAGGATGCCCGCGAGGCGTTCGGGAAAGAGTACGACCTGGAGTACATGGGCTTCTTCAAGCATGGCTATTTCGCCCCGCTTGTGGAGCTGACGTTCCACTACAAGAAGCCCATACGCTACGGGATGCGTCCGAGGATTGACATCATCTACCGACCGACGGAGGCGGCAAAGATAGTGTTCGACTACGAGATTCATAACCCTGAGGACGACTCCCTTCTCGCCACTGGACATTCCGTGCAGGTGTTTATGGACACCGATTACAATCTCGTGTGGGACAACCCGTCGTTCTATCTTGAATGGAAAAGGCGCTGGGGGCAGGTGGAATAGTGCATAAGAAGGGAAACTATCGTAGTTTATGGCATATATAATATCTGACAACATATTGTCGCCGCTTGGTTCCACGTCGGCAGACAACTATAAAGCCGTGGTGGAGGGACGCTCCTCGCTCAAGAAGTATGAAGCCGGAAGCAAGGGAGTGGCGGAAGCTTTCTGCGCGTCGCTGTTCAGCGAGGAGCAGAACAGGGCGATGGCTTGCGAAGGTCTTTCTCTTTTTGAGTCTGGCGTAGTAGCTTCAGCGCGCAAGGCAATGGATTGTTGTGCTGAGACTCTTGCCGGAGGCAGGACAGCTCTTTTGCTTAGCACCACGAAAGGCAATGCCGACTTGACGTCGCCTGCCGACAGCGCGAGGCGCATAGCGTCGGCGTTGGGCATAGCGTTGGCGCCAATAGTGGTGTGCAACGCCTGCATATCGGGTCTTGCCGCTGTGATACTTGCCAAGCGCTTGATAGAAGCTGGGGCTTACGACAATGTCGTCGTGTGCGGAGCCGACCGACAGGGGAAGTTCATCATCTCTGGTTTCCAGTCGCTCAAGGCGCTCTCGCCGGAACCTTGCCGTCCGTTCGACATAGAGCGGCTCGGCTTGAATCTTGGAGAGGCTGCCGCAACGGTAGTGGTGAGCGGGAAGAGACGGACGGAAAGCGATTGGCGAATTGTGAGTGGAGCCGTGCGCAACGACGCCTATCATGTCAGTGCGCCGTCGAGAAAAGGCGAGGGCTTGTTTCGTGCCTTGCGCTATGTGGCGAGAGGAAAGGACGAAGAAAGGCTTGCTTTTGTCAATGCCCACGGTACGGCGACGATGTTCAACGACCAGATGGAGTCGGTCGCCTTGCAGCGCATGGGCTATACGGACATTCCCGTGAATGGCTTGAAGGGCTATTACGGTCACACAATGGGAGCCGCCGGACTGCTTGAACTGATTCTCTCTATGCGTGCTGCCGACGACGGAAAGGTCATTGGCACACGTGGGTTTGAGGAACTTGGCGTGTCGGGCGGCATAAAGGTGAGTGGCGAGGGAGTACAAACGGACAGGCGCGACTTCATAAAAATGCTCTCCGGATTCGGCGGATGCAACGCTGCCGTGTGGATGAGCAGAGACGTTGATGTCGACCGGGCTGACTACAGCCACGTCCCGCGCAAAACACATTCCGTCAGGATAACTCCAGCGGAGGTGATTCTCGACGGAAGAAGGATTGAGACGGAAGGCAGCGGAGCGGAGATGCTGACGCGGATATACAAGACAAGGGTGGGCGGATATGCGAAGTTCTATAAGATGGACAGGCTGAGCCGACTCGGCTTTATTGCCGCCGAGCTGCTCTTGCAGGCGGAGGGCACGACGCGCTTTGAGGAGCGTGAGGACAGGGCTGTGGTGTTCTTCAACCACTCTTCGTCGGTAGACTCCGACAGAAAGTACATGCAGTCGATAAATGACGGAGAGGAATATTTTCCGAGTCCGTCGGTGTTTGTATACACGCTGCCCAATATCGTGACGGGTGAGATAGCCATGCGCAACAAATACTATGGCGAGACATCATTCTACATCCTCTCCGAGCCTGACGAAACGCTTATGGATACCATCCTGCGTGCCACATTCTCCGACAGCACGACGGAGAGTGTGCTTGGAGGATGGATAGACTATAATGACGACAGCGACTTCATTGCTGATGTTGCTGTATTTGAATAGAGTTGCTGTATTTGAGTAGACAAGTTGGAAAACTTCAACAAAATATGAACAAATGGAAGAATTGATAAAAGAACTGAAAGAAGAGATAATCAAGGCTCTTAACCTTGAGGAGATGACCCCGGAAGAGATAGACGAGAACGACGCGCTCTTTGGCGACAGCGGACTCGGACTTGACTCTATCGACGCCCTTGAGCTCATCGTGCTCTTGGAGAAGAAGTATGGCATTAAGCTTGCCAATCCTGCCGTAGGCAAGGAAATCTTCAAGAGTGTGGCCACGATAGCCGACTACGTGAGCAAGAACAGAAAGAAGTAGGGGATGAACATTGTTATTACGGCAGAAGGTATTGTCTCGGCGATAGGCAACAACGAGGCAGAGGTTGTGGAGTCGTTGCGTTCCAAGCGGAGCGGAATCGGCGAGATGCGCTATCTGCGCTCGGCACACAAAGAGTTGCCGGTCGGTGAGGTGAAGATGTCGAACGAAGAGATGAAGGCGTCACTTGACATTCCTGTCGACAGCGAGGTGAGCCGCACGTCGCTTATGGGTATAATGGCTATAAGGCAGTTGGTTGACACTCTGCCAGCCTGCGGCAAGTCGGATGGCGTCGCCCAACGCGTCGCCCAACGCATTGTCCTCGTGTCGGGCACCACCGTAGGCACCATGGACATCACAGAGAATCACTTCGCGCATATCCTCGACGAACAAGACCATTCATATTTCGCTTATCACGGATGTGGCGGAAGTACGCAGTGCATAGCCGACTATTTCGGAGTGTTCTCCGACATGACCACCATATCCACGGCTTGCTCATCGGCAGCAAACGCCATTCTGTTTGGTGCCAACCTGATAAAGGCGGGTGAGGCGGATGTCGTCGTGGCAGGAGGAAGTGAGGCTTTGTCGCGCTTCCATCTCAACGGCTTCAACTCGCTGATGATACTCGACCGGGAGCGTTGTCGGCCGTTTGACTCTACGCGCAGCGGACTTAACCTCGGTGAGGGCGCTGCTTACGTCGTGCTTGAGTCGGAAGACCACGCCAAGAGGCGCGGTGCGGAGATTCATGCCTATCTTTCCGGATACGGAAATGCCTGCGACGCCTTTCATCAGACAGCCTCTTCAGACAATGGAGAGGGGGCTTTTCTTGCTATGCGGGAGGCTCTCGCCATGGCGCATCTGAAGCCGGAGGACATACAATACGTCAACGCCCATGGTACGGGCACGCCCAACAATGACCAAAGTGAGAGTGTGGCATTGAGGAGAGTGTTCGGGGATAGGATGCCGTTAGTGTCGAGCACGAAGTCGTTTACTGGGCATACAACGAGTGCGTCGGGAAGCATTGAGGCAGTAGTATGCCTCCTTGCGATGCGCTATGGCTTTGTTCCGGCTAACATCGGATGGCGCAATCAGATGCCCGATGGCGTGACGCCCACGCTTGGAGTGGACAGCATTGAGCTTCGTAACGTCGTGTGCAACTCGTTCGGTTTCGGCGGCAATGACACTTCGCTTGTATTCTCAAAAGTATGTCCTGTGGAGAATGATGCGGTCTACGATGCCGAGAAGGAGGTAAAGGTGTTGGCAAGGGTTGAGATAACGTCTGAGGATGAATTGGCTGAAATACGCAATTATGTGAAGCCACTTGCGGCAAGACGCATGGGAAGACTGATGAAAAGTTCGCTACTTTCCTCGCTGAAAGCTTTGGAAGAGGCTGGCGTGGAGAAGCCCGACGCCGTCATAACGGGCACTGCCTACGGATGTCTTGACAATACGGAGCGGCTGCTTCGTCAGCTTGACACGGACGGCGAGGAGACCGTGAGTCCCACTTATTTCATGCAAAGCACGCACAACACCATCGGCAGCAACATTGCCATTAGGCTTGGATGCCACGGTTACAATTCCACCTACAGCCAGCGTGGCGACTCATTGCGTTGGGCTGTGCGCGACGCCGAACAGCTGATACGCAGCGGCAAGTGCAAGACGGTGCTTGTCGGTTGTCATGACGAGTCGACGCCGACGCTTAGGGCACTGTTGAAGAGTCAGGGCATGGAGTATTTCGACACGCCGGTTAGTTCAATAGCAATAGTCCTGTCATGTGGAGAGTAGTGGTGTATGCCGTTGTGCAGAGCGCTTTGCTCGCAGGCGGACAGGTGTTCTTGAAGTTTGCTTTGGCAAGGATGCTGCCGTTCGGATGGAACAGGCAGTTCTGGGCGAGTGTGTTGTTCAACTGGCAGTTTGCACTCAGCGGACTGACGTTTGGTGCGAGTTCCATTCTGTGGATGCACATTGTGAAGCGTTATCCGCTCAGCGTTGCCTATCCGATGATTAGCCTTAGCTACGTCTTCGGCATGATAGCTGCCATGGTATTCTTCCATGAGGAGGTGTCACCGCTGAAATGGCTTGGCGTGGCGTTTATAATATTCGGTTGTTGTTTAATAGCAAAATAGAAATTGAATATGAAAAAGTTTCTTGTTTCATTATGTCTGATGCTTGTGGGGCTTGTGGCTGCTCAGGCACAGAAGGGAGCAGACGCGAAGGTGATACAGCAAATCAACGCTGTTGCTTCGAGGATGAAGACTATGCAGTGTGACTTTGTGCAGACTAAGCACATGAAGATGCTCAACGACAAGATGGTGTCGCATGGAAAGATGTACTATCAGCAAAGCGACAAGCTGCGTTGGGAGTACACCTCGCCCTACACGTACACCTTCGTTCTCAATGGTTCGAGGGTGATGCTTGGCAAGGGTAAGCGCAGCGACGTTATCAATGTCAACCAAAGCAAATTCTTCAAGGAGATTGCCCGCATCATGATGAACTCCGTCATAGGCAAGTGTCTGACCGACAAGAGGGATTTCAGCACTTCTATCGCCACGACGGGTACGGAATGGATTGCCACTCTCGTGCCACAGCGCAAGGAGATGAGGCAGATGTTCCAGAAGATAGTGTTGCATTTCAGCAAGGCGAAGATGATGGTGTCTACCGTTGAGCTTGTTGAGAAAAAAGGCGACCGCACAGTGATACAGTTGAAGAACGTAAAGACAAACTCTTCCATCAATGCCAAGGTTTTCAGTATTAATTAGCGGCGTGGCGCTGATTCTTCTTTTGGGCACAGCTTCCGCAAAGGCGCAGGCGCTCTATCCGCAGAACGCGGGCGAGAGGGTGCGCTCCACAGCAATGATAGAGATGTCGAAGGGATACGTCAGTGGCATTTGCGTGATGTACAACGACGGCGAGGACGTCAAGGCAAGCATCTTCAACGAGTTTGGCATATCGGCAATCGACTTCGTTTACTATCCGAAGAAAGACAAGGTGAAGTTGCTGAACGTGATAAAGATGCTCGACAAGTGGTATATACGCAAACTGCTGAAGAGCGATTTACGCAAAGTAGTACATTGCCTTCAGCAAGGTATAGGCAAATACCGTAACGAGAAATATAAAATAGATTATAAATTCAGTCAGTTGCAAGATGATACTGAGGAATGAACTTTATACGATAAAGGGAAAGGACGTGACAGACAAGGGGGCGAGCTACGATGTGAGGCTCAATCCCTCACATTTCATCTATCAGGCGCATTTCCCTGGAGAACCGATAACCCCCGGAGTGTGCATCGTTCAGATTGCCAAGGAACTTCTTGAGGACTTTATGGGCAAGTTGTTGCAGATTGATAAGGTGAAGAATGTGAAGTTTCTTTCCGTGTTGACGCCAAGACAGTCGCTTGACGTGAATTACAGCCTCGGGAAGATCGTCCTCGACGAGGCGAGCGGCAGCGTGAAAGCGCAAACCGTCGTGACGTCGGCTGACGAGGTAAAGGCGAAAATATCATTTACCTGCACGCTACAATAATACAATAGTTCGTTAAAATTT
>DLKG01000006.1:0-46290 GCA_002490315.1 Prevotella sp. UBA7594
CGTACTGGGAGAGGGGGCGCCTCACCCCCGACACGACTAAAGACATTCTTCACGTATCGGGGGCGAGGCGCCCCCTCTCCCAGTTATTGCGGAATGAAACCGGATTCGGTTACTTTAAAAGGCGATGTTTGTAAAGTTTTCCCTTGGCGGGAAAGGCTCTATTTCACAAGCAGCTTCTCGGTCTTCTTTGAGCCGTCAGCAAAAACGGTCTGCTTCAGCACGATGGTGCCGGCAAGCGGACTGGCGAGGTGTGCGCCCTGAAGCGAGAAGTAAGACGTGGCGATGGGCAACTTGGCAGCAGTGTTGTCGCTGATGGCAGTCGGGTCGAAATCGTAGAGAGCGCGGTCGGAAGCCGTTGCCATACCGTCAACTGTGTAGACACTCTCCACCTGAAGGCGCTTGGCGTTGAGATTGTGGAAATACACTATCTTCTGCGTGCCGTTGTTCACGATGTCGAAATTGTCGGTGAAGTTGTACGGTATCGTCGTCATGTCCTCGGAGAGGCGCTCGTAGTCGGCAGGAGTGAAGGTGTAGGGCTTGTAGTCGACATAGAAGCGATAGGAAAGTTTCGCCGGGTTGATGTACTCGCCGTCAGTGTCGTAGGAGGGGATGTTGAAGATGAGCGCGTCGTTATTGCTATCCCACTGCAGGTCGGTCGGTGTGGCAGGCTTGGCTGCGCGGTCGCCAGCGTAGAACTTCATCGTGACGCCGGAAGCCGTCGTGACAAGCTGCTTGAGGTCGTATGTCGTCTCGCAGAGGTAGGCGTTCTCAGGCGAGAGCGTTAAAGTGTGGCGGTCGGCAGAGAGGTTGAAGTCGATGCTATAGAGCATCGACGCCTCCTGGTCGGCATCCACCGTGACGGGCACTATGCGATAGTAGAAGAGGTCGGCGTCCTTGACGATCTGGAAAGACGGGATGGTGGCAGTAGATCCGCTGACCGTACCCTCGTACACCTCGTCGGGCGACTTCGAGGAGAGGCCGCTGATGTAGAACTTGCTGCCACTGAAAGCGAGCTTCACGAAGCGCGATGATGTCGTGCCGTAGGCGTCGGTGCCGGTGAAGACATACGTAGAGGGCTTGGAGCCTTCGGGAAATTCCCAGCGCACGAAGTCGCCCATAGGCTTCAGCTCCAAGCTGTAGAAGAATCCGTAGAAGCCCGTGTCCTCCTCCTTCTCGGCGTCCTCGAAGATGGCGAGGATGTCGCCCTCGGGAGCTGTCAGCTCTCCGTTGGAGCCGATGGTGAGGCGCGTCTCCTTCTTAAACTCAGTGATGTTGCCGTCGCTGTCGGCGCTCACCACTTCGAGATAGAGCTTCTTCGACTGGTTCTCAACGAGCACCTGTCCTGCCTTGATGACAATCTCGCTGCCGTCCTTCGTGCCCTCAATCCAGCTCTCGGGCGCCCCCTTGTAGCTACGGTTGCCGCCGGGCGTGAGTCCGTTGAAGTAATAGGTGTCGCCGTCTGCCGACTTGCGCACGTAGACCTTTCCGTTAGTGTAGTCCTGCGAGTAGAAGCCGTTGTTCTCAGTGTAGGTCATGATGTAGCCCTCATCCTCGCCTTGCGGGTCGAAGAGCGGCTTGTCGCCCTTGGGCACGTTGATTTTGTGGAGTGTGCTTTTTGCCGGAGCCTTCAGTCGGCACTCCTTCTTCGTGGTGCCCTGCAAGGCGGGCGCCATTGGCTGCTGTGCGCTCGCCATGACCGTGGCGAGCGCGAGAGAAACAATAAGTAGAGTTTTCTTCATAAATCGATGTTGTTGATTGGTTTTCATTGTTCTGTGGGCAAAATTACGGAGAATAATCGGAAACCGCAAATAAATGTCCACCGACAACCATGCAACATCACTTGATTTTGAACACTTTGTCGTCTACCTTAACGACAATCAAGCCAGCCTTAAGCAGATTCATGCTGACAGAAGTCCTGTCTGCCGTCGTCTTATACAAGAGCATACCATTGGCTGAGTAGACTGCCACCGCACTGCCAGGCCTTATGCCATTGACAGTCAGCACGCTGCCGTCACGGTTCACGCTCACGCCACTTCTGACATTGTCGCCGACTGATGCCGTAGCGTCATAATATACTACATCACCATTGCAGGATACCTCGTAAAGACTGGTAAAACCACCATCCAGTCCAAGAGTAAGGTTGAACTTCGGTCCCCTTAAAGCAGACAAGCCTTTAAGCCAAATGCCACTGTCCTTATATTTCGTGCATGCCTCGTCCTTATATTCGTCAATGTACATCGTTGTCCAGCCTCCCTTACCATCCTCCTCAATCTCACGACATTTCACGTAAGAAGCCATTGGTGTTCCCTCATCATTAAACCTCAAGCTATAGACATAGCATACATCGCCTGGCTTCAACCCGAAATCGTACGCCAGAAGCCAGTCGTCAGTTTTCAAGCCCGGCTTCTTGAAGTACACCCTGTCGCCATCGGTACGTATATAAGCGAATAACTCACGCTGACTCATGTCCTCATAAAAACTGTACATCTTCAACGCCTCGTAACCATCCACAACCTCTGTACCGTCAATGGATGTATTGTCAAATTCTACTTTATACCCAGGACTAATTGTCCACTCTGCTGTTCTCCACACAACGCCGTCCTTGAAATAAGACTGGGCGGAAACAAACATTGACACCATTGCCAACATTCCAATTAAAATAATATTCTTTTTCATTTTTCTATAGTTGTAATTGTAAAGACATCATACCTTCCTCTTTTAACTGCAAAATAGTTTAGAGGCTTAAATCTATATTCAGCAGCTTCAAATATTTCGCCACAAAAATATCCATTGCCGTCTCCACCAAATCCCCAATCACAATGTATGTATTGATTGACCATCTTCGTTTTATCGTCACTATCAACGCAATAACTATATCCGTCACACACCCAAGCATGACCACCATTTCCATTCATATCTATGCCACGCATATAAATCATGCATTGATTCTTCAAATAAGTAATAACATCATCTACATCATAATCATTATAACGAGAAGTTTTAACACCCAATATACGGCATAAATCATAAGCATCTTCACTGTAGGCCAAACTAACAGAGGGAGAATACTGCATCTTTAAGTCTTTACCTATCCAATAAAGAATTTTTGCCATAGAATCTACTGCCTGCTGGTATGTATAGGTTGGTTGTTCTACTTCATCCCATTCACATGGTTTCTCCCTAAATGTCGGAAATGAAATCCCTTTATCCTTATTTTGTTCTGCTGAAATGGCATTTACTATTGACTTGCAACTATATGCAGAACCATGAAGTTTTATCATAGGTGTCGAATGAGTCAACACCAATGCAGTTGCAACAGCTACACAACCAACAGGACATCCAGGATTCTCCTCCACAACATATTTGTCCCATGGACTTTTCTGGTGTATTGAAGTTTGTAACTTTGGAGATTGAGAATAGCATCCATCAAAATCTTTATCACTAACTTCATAAACAACATTGGCACTCGCTTCATTAATATAGCCACCAATATTGTCTATAAAATTAGCCTTTGCGATTTCATTATCCATGCTAAAATTACCATTGTATGAGTAAGCAAGTACAGGATACACTCGCTTGTCTGATGAAACAATGACAAATCCTCCATTGTTTGGATAATTAATTACATATGCCAACGTATCTGGAACGGAAGCATAACGAGTTGATGCACCATTCGTCACATAAGAAAATATCGGTGAAGCCAAAGCGTTAGCACTTCTTGTGGTTGGAGAATGCTTCATCACTTTCTGTGATATATCCAACGCTTCATCCTGATTTATGTGCAAAGATGCATAAGGATCAAGTCGATTTCCTTTTTGTTGAAAATCTTCAGAGTCTGCACATCCCATAATTAGAAATGTACATACAGTTACAAAAAACAATAGAAATTTTCTCATAAGGCTTGTTTTTTAGTTAGAGAATAGGTTTACGTTGCAAATATATATAAAAAATATATAACGAGGTTTATTTTTTAGAATAATTACGCTAAAATCTACAGAATATCTTAAAATGAGCGAAATATGAAACTTCAGTAAGAATAAGGAAAGGCAATAGGAGGTCAGCATTTTGTATGGAGAATCCGTAGGTTAAGGGTGTCGCGGTCGAGTGCCACGTCATCGCGGTCGATGTAGCGTTCTATCTGTCCGCCACGCGCCAGATTGGAGGGCGTGCCCTCGTCAATGGCTCCGCCGCCGAGGAGCCAGAGGCGGTCGGCAGTGTGAAGAGCCGTCTCAAGGTCGTGGGTGGAGAGAAGAATTGTCTTGCGCTCGTCGTGAGCAAGACGCTTGAGAAGCAGCAGGATGTCTATTTTTCCCGGGAAGTCGAGGAATGCCGTCGGCTCGTCGAGAAGGATGACGGGCGTTTGCTGTGCGAGCGACTTGGCAATCATCACCTTCTGCATCTCGCCGTCGCTAAGACTCGCTATGCGCCTCAGCGCCATGTGCTCCATGCCGACACAGCCTATCGCCTCGTCGACGACACGCCGGTCGTCGGCGCTAAGCTGACCCCAGAAGCCCGTGTAGGGCGCGCGTCCGAGTTCGACGAGCTGCCTGACGGTAAGGTTGGCAGCGTCGGGGCGCTGCGTGAGCACCACCGCCACCGTCCTTGCCAGTTCCTCGCGGCTAAAGGCGTCAATCGACTTGCCACCAATCTCCACCTTGCCGTCAAGAGGCGGCTGGAGACGTGCAATGGTGCGCAGTAGTGTCGATTTGCCCGTGCCGTTGCGACCGAGCAGACACGTCAACGTGCCTGGCAGCGCACACGCCGACAGCAATGAGGCTACAGCCCGCGCACGGCTGTGCACGGTGTAGCCTATGGAGAGACGGGATAGAAAGATGGATGCTTCTTGTGGCATTGTTAGCGACGATGGTAGGTGGCTATGGTGTTGCCGTCGTAGGAGCGGCAGCTGGAGAGCGTCAGTGCGGCAGGCATGGTAGGCGCCTTCGTGCCGCGGTCGACGCAGAAGGGGGCTGTCTCTATGCGCAGCTCATCGTAGGCACCGGCTTCGATAAACGACTGTAGTGTGCGGGCACCTCCCTCCACGAGCAACGACTGGCATTTCTCCGAATGGAGCCATTCGAGCAGTTGCGGGATGACGGGACGCTGGAAGTCGAGCCCATCGAAGGCAGGATGGCGGCTGTCGAGCACTATGCGGCGCGGCGACTTGCCCGCCCAAAGGCGCGTGTCGAGCCGGGGATGCTCGCGTTCGTCGGTGACGCGACCCACGAGGATGGCGTCACACTCGGAACGCAACTTGTGTACGAGCATCCGCGTGAACGGCGTTGAGACGGCAAGTGGCTGTCCGTCGTCGTCGATGAGTCCGTTGGCTGTCTGCGCCCATTTAAGGATGATGTAGGGTCGGCGATGCTCGTTGAAGGTAATGAAACGGCGGTTGAGCCTGCGACACTCTTCCTCCAGCACGCCCACCGTCACCTCAATGCCGGCGTCACGCAATTTCTGTATGCCCTTGCCGTGAACCTTCGCGAAAGGGTCGACGCATCCGACTACACAGCGTCGGACGCCCTTGCGGATGATGAGGTCGGCGCATGGCGGCGTCTTGCCGTAGTGGGAGCAAGGCTCAAGACTCACGTAGATAGTGGCTCCGCCGAGCAACGGCTCGTCCTCGGGGCGCACGGAAGCGAAGGCGTTGACCTCTGCATGGCCCTCGCCGCAGCGCACGTGGTAGCCCTCGCCGATGATGCGTCCGTCGGCTGCCACGATGACAGCCCCCACCATGGGGTTGGGTTTGGCGTTCTGCAAGCCGCCGGAAGCGAGCTGAAGGCAGCGGCGCATGAATTTCTCGTCTGTTGTCATAGAATTAAAAAAAATGAAGATCTCTCCCTCACGCCTCAATCAGCGTGCTCTCTCCGTCTTTCCATGCCTCGAAATAAGGCGGTTCGTCGCGCAGGGAGATGTCGTCGTAGATGAAGTCGGCGGCTACGGTCTCGTTGCCGTCGGGCATGACAAGTCCCATCTTGCCGTCGCGCTGCGCGATGACGGGCAGCGAGCGCAGGTCGTCGACGTAGACGTAGGGCGTGCGCAGGAAGTCGTAGTGGGCGGGCACGAGCACGCGACCCTGATGATCCTTGATGCCAAACTTGCCGTCCTCCTCGTACACCTCATGATACTGCTCGTACTTCTCCCTGATGCGGTTGAGATAGAACACCATCTTGCGCTTGTTGTTGACAAGCTCAATGAGATAGGAGAAAGTGTCGCTATAGTTCGCCATGGCGCGTGCGAGCACAATCTTGAAGTCGAGTCCTGAGAGCACCTTGCGGTTGAGGTCGATGTAGCGCGCTATCGCCTGCTCCTTCTCCGGCACGGAGAGCGTGGCGAGCTGCTCCTCAAACTTCAGCATGATGCGTTTCGAACCCTTCATCGCCTTTATGTAGCGGTGGATCTGTCGCGCCATCTCGTCGCACACGAACTTGTCGATGCGCTCCATCTCGATACTGTCGACATAAGTGTCTTCGAAATTTTCCTGTGTTATCTTCTTTTCCATAGCGTTATCTTGGTTTTTCTATTATATAGGTAGTGTCAAAAGTACTATATTTTTTGGAAAACACAAAATAAAATGTAACGTTTTTTTGTCATGCCATCGTTGGCGAGGCGGAATATTATTTCTAACTTTGCAGTCATGTTAGCCAGACATGGATCTGGGAAAGTACACATTATTATATAATACATACACACTAAACCAAATCAACATGAAGAAAATCATTCTTTCAGTGTTTATGTGCCTCGTGGCTGTAGTCGCCTCGGCACAGGTGGCACGTCCGAAGCTCGTCGTTGGTCTTGTCGTCGACCAGATGCGCTGGGACTACCTCTACTATTACTATGACAAGTATGGCGAGGGCGGCATGAAGCGCCTCCTCGCAGAGGGTTTCTCCTGCGACAATCAGATGCTCAACTACGTGCCCACCGTCACCGGCGTTGGTCACGCCAGCATCTACACTGGCGCCGCACCGTCCACCAACGGCATCGCCGCCAACGACTTCTACCTTGGCGACAAGCGCATCTACTGCTGCGACGATCCTAACGTGAAGGGCGTAGGCACCACTGACAAGGCTGGCATGATGTCGCCCGTCAACATGCTCGGAACCACCGTCGGCGACATGCTGCGCGCTGCCTCCGACTACCGTTCGAAGGTGATCGGCGTGGCACTGAAGGACCGCGCATCCATCCTCCCCGCCGGACATTCCGCCAACGCCGCCTACTGGTACGACAAGTCGGTGGCTGGCTTCATCACCAGCACATGGTACATGGAGCAACTGCCCGAATGGGTGAAGAAGTTCAACAAGGCGAGCGGCATGAAGAAGGGCTACGACCCGAAGGTACACGCCGACGGTGTTACACTGACGTTCCGCATGGCTGAGGCAGCGCTCAAGAACGAGCAGCTCGGCAAGGGTGACGCCACTGACATGCTCTGCATCAGCGTCTCTTCCACCGACGCCATCAGCCACCAGACGGGCACATGGCTATCGCCTGGCAAGGAAAACGAGGAGGCTTTCCTCACGCTCGACCGCGGCATGAAGGAGTTCTTCGACGCCCTCGATGCCCAAGTAGGCAAGGGCAACTACCTGCTCTTCCTCACCGCCGACCACGGCGGCACACACAATCCCAACACTACCCGCCAACACAAGCTGCCTGGCGGTTCATGGGACTCAGGCGCAACGATGAAGCAGCTCAACGAACAGCTGAAGGGTGAGTTTGGTGCCGACATCCGCTACGTCAAGGACATCATCGGCGAGAGCATCTATCTCGACCACAACGCCATCAGCGGCGCCAAGCTGTGCCTCGACAAGGTGAAGGGCGCTGCCGTGCGGCTGCTCATGGACGACCCGCAGTTCAACTTCGTTGTAGACTATGAGAAGGCTGCCTCGGCTCCCGTGCCGCAGTGGATACGCGAGCGCATCATCAACGGCTACTACCGCGGACGCTCCGGCGACATCATGGCAATGCCTAAGGTGAACTATTACGACTGGCACATCGCCGACGACTTCTACGGCTCTACACACGGCTCATGGAGTGCTGCCGACACGCACATTCCTCTCGTCTTCATGGGATGGCACATCAAGCCGGGCCACACCAACCGCCAGACCTTCATGGTGGACACGGCGCCCACTATCTGCGCCCTGCTCCACATCCAGATGCCTGACGCCTGCATCGGCAACGCCATCACGGAGGTGACGGACTAAGCTGAAGGAGTGTGTGTCAAAACACGCAATGAATAAATCAAATAAATAAACGGCAATAGAGACAACATTTGTGACGGAGTGTTGCCTCTATTGCCGTTTTTATCGTATAGATGTAGAGGGAACGGGGCGCCCCCTCTACCAGTTATTTTTAATACATGCTGCCCTGCATCATGCGCGCGAAGAAGTCGAAGTTCTCGGCAACGATACGCTTGCCCTCCTCTTCACCGCCGAAGCAGTTGATGCGTGCGTCGGGGAGCATACCGTGATCGTGGAGATAGCGCAGCATGTCGCCCGGAAGCATGAAGATGTTGCCGAAGGTGTTGTCCTTGGCGTACTCCGCATTGTAGTAGGGATTGCGCTCATCCTTGATAATGCGCGCCACGTTGGGGAAGTAGCATACGTTGTTGTCCGACTCGCGCACAAACACCGTGAAGTCGATGGGTTCCTGCGGCAGGGGCAACTGCGAGACGGTGGTCTTCGGCAAGCCTACACGCTCCGTCAGGAATTCGCGCAGCTCGTTGGCGTCCTTCAAGTAGAAGAGCGGTGAGCCATTGTTGTCGGAGATGAGCGAGCGACGATTGTTGATGCAGAGCTTGGCGTTCTGCTTGCGGGCGCGGCTCTCATTCTCGAAGGCGTCGGTCTTCTCCGACCATGAGCTGAGCGAGCCGATGTAGAACTCGCCGTCGTACTCTGCGAAGAATGCCATCGTCGACTTGCAGTCGTAGCACTCGGGCTGCGGATGGGCGAGATTGGCATCGCTCACGGTGAACTTCTCGCCACGCAGAGACTCAAAGGTCATGCTCTCGCCGCGGCGTGCCTCGATGATACGGTAGAAATCGAAGGGCAGATAGCGCTGTGAAGCAATCTTGTCGGCGGCGGCGTTGTTGCCGTTGTTGCGGAGGATACGCGCCAGCCAGTCCTGCGCACGCATGGCAAGAGGCTGCAAGCGTCCCTCGTAGACGTTGACACATTCGGAGATGTTCACTGCCGTCGGCGGCGGGCACTGCAACGTGCGCGACAGATTCTGCGCCTGCTGCATGACAAGCATCGGCGCGTTCTCGTTGCATGAGGCGTAGCAGGAGAAGTAGCTCCACTTCAACACGTCGCGCTGGGCGTAGTAGTTGGAAGCGAAGTCAGCACGCGTGAAGAAATCCTTCAGCTCGGAGTTGACAGGCATCTCCTCGAAACGCTTGTCCATGAGCGCACAGACGGCGTGGGCTGCCTCGTCGAGCGCGGGCGTGTCGGGCGACACGATGCTTGCAGGCTCGTTGCGCGTCATGAAGAGCCAGATGAGGAAGCGCAGGTCGATGGCGTTAGGCTCGTTGCGGTAGTAGTTGTCCATGTCGACGTCGTAGAATGGCAATAGACGTCCATAAAGCTCCTGTATGCTGTCGGTGAGGGCGTTCCAGATGCCGAGATCGGAAATCATGTCCTCGTAGTACATGGTCATGACGATGGCAAGTTCGCGGGCGTTGTTGCCCTCGAAGCCTTCTATGTTAAGTTTTTCGAGCAGCTGAGCCACGTCGGTGGCAAAGCGTGCGTACGCGGCGTCGGTGACAGACTTGACGCCAATCGGATGGCGTCGAGCGATGTCGACAGCCGGAACACGAATTTTGTTCATTTCTTTTTCGGTTTTAATTATTGCTGTAAATTGTTTTCTTTCATTTTCCGTCAAACAGCTCCCTCAACACGGCGAGCGACTTCATCTCCGGGAAGGCAGGCTGGTGCAGACGGTAGTAGGCGAGCACCACGTCGATACATCTGTTGCGCTCGTCGCGCGAGAGATGGAGGAGGCGCATCGTAGAATAGTTGAGACGCAGGAGCAGGCGTATCTTCCCTGCCTCGTCGGGGGCGAGGAAGTCGGGATGGAGCGGCTGCGAGTCGACGAAGCATCCGCCACGCATGTCGAAGAAACCGCCATGGCAGTCGTCGTCGATGTTGGGATAGAAGCCCATGAAGCGCGTGAGATGGAGCATATATATAATGTGGAAATTGGCGAAGCCGTCCTCACAGGCGTCAAGCCATCTGACACTGTTCTCTATGAAGGCGTACAGGGCAGGGTCGGCCTGCTCGGAGCGCGTAGCGTAAGCCGTGAACTCCGCCACGAAAAGAGCAATGGAAAGTTTCGCCATGTCGAACGGCAGCGAGCGGAAGGGGAACGCCGTGGAGACGTCGCGCAACTTATGGAGCCGTCTGTTGGCACGATAGTCGAACTCCACGTCGAGCACCGTCAGCGGTTGGAAGAGATGCTTGCGGGCGGCAGAGCGTCCCTGTCGTGCCACACGCTGCAAGAACGACAGTCTTCCACGGGTTGCAGTGAAGAGGTCGACGATAATCTGCGACTCGCCGTATTTCAGCGAGTTAAGCACTATTGCCCTTGTTTTTTCCAGCATTTGCGGTTTGTTTTAGTGGATTTAATGGCAAAATTAATGAAAAAAGCACGATTTCAAGAAAAAACAGCAAAGAAAATTTGGCTGGATTAAAATAAAGCAGTACCTTTGCATCCGCTAAAATAAAGTACCGTTGGTCCCTTCGTCTATCGGTTAGGACGAGAGATTTTCATTCTCTAAAGAGGAGTTCGACTCTCCTAGGGACTACAATAAAAAAAAATAAAAAGAAATAATATAAGATGGCAAACCACAAATCATCACTTAAGAGAATCCGTCAGGACAAGGTTAAGGCTTTGCACAACAGATACTACGCAAAGACCATGCGCAACGCGGTTCGCAAGTTGCGTGCTATGACGGACAAGGAAGAGGCTGTAAAGCTCTATCCTTCTGTTCAGAAAATGCTGGACAAGTTGGCAAAGACTAACATCATCCACAAGAACAAAGCTGCAAACTTGAAGTCAAGCTTGTGTCTTCATATCAGCAAGCTCGCCTAACAAGACGAGTCTTTCTGACTAAGCCCCCATACGAGGTCACGCTTCCACAAGAAGCGTGGCCTTTTTGCGTTTTTTGGTATTTAATTTTTCCGTAACTCGCAAAAAATTAGTACTTTTGTAACCTAAACATCGAAAAAGAAAAATGGCAGAAATACAGAATGCCGGGAGCAATTACTCGGCAAGCAACATACAGGTCCTCGAAGGACTTGAGGCCGTGCGCAAGCGCCCGGCAATGTACATCGGCGACATCAGCGAGAAGGGTCTCCACCATCTCGTCAACGAGACCGTTGACAACTCCATCGATGAGGCAATGGCAGGCTACTGCACGCACATCGAGGTGACCATCAACGAGGACGAGTCCATCACCGTGCAGGACAACGGACGCGGTATCCCCGTCGACGAGCACAAGAAGCTCCACAAGTCGGCTCTGGAGGTCGTGATGACGGTGCTCCACGCAGGCGGAAAGTTCGACAAGGGTTCCTACAAGGTCAGCGGCGGATTGCACGGCGTTGGCGTAAGCTGCGTCAACGCTCTGTCAACCCACATGAAGTCGCAGGTGTTCCGCGACGGCAAAATCTACCAGCAGGAGTACGAGAAGGGCAAGCCGCTCTATCCAGTGAAGGTTGTAGGCACAACCGACCTGCGAGGCACACGCCAGCAGTTCTGGCCCGACCCATCCATCTTCACTACCACCCACTACCAGTGGGACATCATCGCACGCCGTATGCGCGAGCTGGCGTTCCTCAACGCCGGCATCAAGATTACATTGCGTGACATGCGCCCCGACGAGAACGGCAAGACGCGCGAGGAAGTGTTCCACGCCAAGGACGGCTTGAAGGAGTTTGTGCGCTACGTCGACCGTCACCGCACGCATCTCTTCGACGACGTCATCTACCTCAAGACGGAGAAGCAGGGCTTCCCCATCGAGGTTGCCATCATGTACAACACCGACTACTCGGAGAACATCCACTCCTACGTCAACAACATCAACACAATAGAAGGCGGTACTCACCTCACTGGCTTCCGCGCCGCTCTCACACGCACGCTGAAGGCGTACGCCGACAACGACCCTGCCATCTCCAAGCAGATTGAAAAGGCGAAGATAGAAATCGCCGGCGAGGACTTCCGCGAAGGTCTGACCGCTGTCATCAGCATCAAGGTGGCAGAGCCGCAGTTTGAGGGACAGACAAAGACGAAGCTCGGCAACAGCGAAGTGGCTGGAGCCGTGCAGCAGGCAGTGGGCGAGGCGCTCACCAACTACCTTGAGGAGAACCCGAAGGAGGCAAGGATGATCTGCGACAAGGTGATTCTCGCAGCCACGGCGCGCATCGCCGCACGCAAGGCACGCGAGAGCGTGCAGCGCAAGAACCCCATGACGGGCGGCGGACTGCCGGGCAAGCTTGCCGACTGCTCCAACCGCGATCCGAAGAAGTGTGAGATCTTCCTCGTCGAGGGTGACTCCGCCGGAGGCTCTGCCAAGCAGGGACGCGACCGTTACACGCAAGCCATCCTCCCGTTGCGCGGAAAGATCCTCAACGTGGAGAAAGTGATGTGGCACAAGGTGTTCGAGTCGGAATCTGTCATGAACATTATACAGAGCATCGGCGTGCGCTTCGGCGTTGAGGGCGAGGACGACAAGGAAGCCAACATCGACAAACTGCGCTACGACAAGATTATCATCATGACCGATGCCGATGTCGATGGTTCACACATCGACACGCTCATCATGACACTCTTCTATCGCTTCATGCCGAAGATCATTCAGGAGGGTCACCTCTACATCGCTAACCCGCCGCTCTATCTCTGCACCTACAAGAACAAGGTGAAGGAATACTGCTACACCGATCAGCAGCGACAGGCATTCCTCGACAAGTACGGCAACGGCACCGAGGACGGCAAGTCCATCCACACGCAGCGCTACAAAGGTTTGGGTGAGATGAACGCCGAGCAGCTTTGGGAAACCACCATGGACCCGAAGACGCGCCTTCTCAAGCAGGTGACCATCGAGAACGCTGCCGAGGCTGACGAGATATTCTCCATGCTCATGGGCGACGACGTGGAGCCACGACGCAAGTTCATCGAGGAGCACGCCACCTACGCCAACATCGACGCATAAAAAATAGTAACAGAGAGGGTGTGTCAAAAGGCAAATTTGCAGTTTTGACACGCCCTCTTCTCTTTTTTCGCAACCAAAAACGAAGCCCACGCCCCATGACCCGCTCCTTTCTCCTTTCCTTCCTTCTCCCCATTCTCCTCTTCGCTGCCTGTCTGACAGCCGGCGCACAGCAGTTTGGCAACAGCTGGATGCACTGTCCAGAGCCTGACGACACGTCGCACGTGTGGTTCTGCCGCACATTCCTGCCAGAAAGAGCCGCCTCTCCTGCCGTCAGCACGGCGTTTCTCCACGTTGCCACAACAGGGCGCTTCGTCCTGTACGTCAACGGGCGCAACGTCTCCACATCGCTTTATATGCCACGACGCGAAGGCTGCGACACGACAGCCATTGGCTACGACTTCGACGTGCGCCGCTTCCTGCGGCGCGACACCAACACCGTCGCCATTCTCTTCTGCCCTTCCTCTGCAACGCGCCGACAACTGAGCGTCTGCTTCTACGGCACGCTGACAGACGGCAAACGCTTCGCACTAACGGGTGCTGACGGATGGCTCTGCCGACAGTCGGGAGGCTGGCAGACGGACGGTGGCGAGTCGTTCGACCGCTCTGCCTACTATCCCTCCCCTGCCGACCGCTCATTGCCTCTCGCCATGTGGCAAGCGGCGGAAGACTGCAAGCCTGCCACTGACACGCCTCCAATCAGATTCTACGACTACGGGCTCACGGCAGAAGCACTCTTCGGCTACTCGCCCCGCCGCCACAACGTGCTCACCGACAACGCAGCCCATGTCATGCGCGTCAGCCAGCCACTCTATACCCAACAGACCGAGGATTCCCTTGTCTGCCATTTCGCCCCCGGTCAGCACGGTTTCGTGCGCATCACCCTACGCGGATGCCAACGCGGCGAAACGCTGCGCATAGCTGACTTCCTTTATGTCTGCAGCAGCGACGATGACGAGCAAGCCTTCGCCCGCTTCACACCAACAGCCTCAACATCCGTCGTCATCACGGGCGACAGCAATTTCCAGGCAGAACAAGTGCAACTCGTAGAACTACTCGAAACAGAATAGCCCCCATATTAACGTAAGGACTTATTCATCCTACATTTTGAGTGCTGACGTAACAGAAACAATAACTTGGAGAGGGGGCGCCCTCGCCCCCGATAAGAGAATAACCCTTTTACCTGTCGGGGACGAGGGCGTCCCCTCTCCCAGTTAAGTCGGCCAGCGTGAGTCCGCCGCTCCATGTTTTCGATCCATTTGTTAATGCTCAACTACTAATTCATTGCATAAATAAAGTGATTTATGACATTGACAATCCAACTTTTTTCTTTAACTTTGCGAAGTAATCACCAACGATGCAACATTTCTAACTAACCATATTATCCAACCTAAATCAAATCATTATGAGAAAAGTACTCTTGACATTATCATTAGCCTTAGGGCTTCTCATAGATTAATACATACAAGATCAACATCAAATAAAAACCGCTTATGAAACAAATACTTATAAATATTGCGACTCTTGTGTGCTTCCTATTATTGTCACAAGACTTCTACGCATCACAGATTACCCCATACAAATATTATATATGTGGAGATTTGAAACCTCAAGTTATTTACTACAATAGTCTGAGAAACGTGTTTTTCTATTTTTCGGAGCATGTATCAGTACTAAAAGATGCTAAGGCATATTTATTGTGTGAAGGAAAAATATTCGCGGAATCTGACATACAGACAGTTGATGATGGAGAGAATGGAATTGCAAAAATTCCATTTCCCGTATCTGTGATATTACCCAAAGGAAAGTCTTATACGATCAGAATTCCAGCAGGCTCTTTTTATAGCAAGGGAAACGAGGAGAATGTCATGGATGAGATTTCCGTTAATTTCAGAGTACCTGATAAGATAACAGATTATAATTCTATGCTTGACAATGGAGATAACGAGGACGGTTCACCTCATTGTTATCCTCTTGTTTCTGAAGATAAGTTCTGTTTTTATTACCCGACAGAAATAGAAAATGCTACTGCTGATGTAAAGATGTACCTATATCGTGAAGGAAAGTTGATTATGAGTTTCCCCGTTACATCAAACAACGATTATAATATTGGAACAGCATGGGCACATTTCGGGAGATATTTGAACTTTGAGAAGAATGTCCATTACACATTTCTGTTACCGGAAGGATTTGTGAGGGCAACTCACCATAATGAAATTTTCAATGTCGAATCTCGTTGTGACAATCTTGGAGAATACGACAATACTTTCCGCCCCATACTCCATTCCGCCCTCCGCATCCCGTCAGCATCCCTCACGTCGCTCGGCACTGTCCTCATCGACTACGACACGCCCGTGCAGCTTGCACCTGAAGCCAAGTTACAGTTGGCTGACGCTGGGGGCAGCGTGCTGAAGGAAGCTGTGGCTACGCTGTCTGATGATGGAGGCGTATACACGGTGGAGGCTGATTTCGGCAGTTATGCCCTTGACACTCAACGCGACTACTCCGTCTGCATACCAGAGGCGACTGTCGTTGGAACGGGTTCGGACATCACAGTTAACCAACGTACACTCGTTCCGCTCAGCACAGCGACACTGTTCGTAGACAACTTGAAAGCCTGCGAGCCAAAGGTTGAGAAGCGCGGTTCGACGCTGTATGTCAATGGCGTTGAGAGAGGCAGCCACATAGCCGTCTTCAACGCCAACGGCATACTCATCGCATCAGCCACTTCTAACGCAACGACATTCAGCATATCGCTTCCGCAAGCAGACTTGCTCATCGTGAAGGCTGCAGGAAAAGTTTTCAAGCTGAAATAAGAGAGCACAACAACGTGACTATACAAAATCATTTAGGGTTCATCCTACATTTTGAGTGCTGACGTAACAGAAACAATAACTTGGAGAGGGGGCGCCCTCGCCCCCGATAAGAGAATAACCCTTTTATCTGTCGGGGACGAGGGCGTCCCCTCTCCCAGTTATTACAAGATAAAAAAGACGAAGGAAGAAAATATTATGGAGAAACATTGCGGTTTCTCAGTTTTTTAAGGTAAATTTGTCAACAACTACTAAAGCAACAAACTTTAAACCATATAAAAAACCAAAACAACCTATGAACAAGTATCCTAAAATCGGTATCCGCCCAACCATCGACGGACGTCAGGGAGGCGTGCGTGAAAGCCTCGAAGAGAAGACCATGAACCTTGCCCGCTCCGTGGCAAAACTCATAACGGAAAACCTTCGTAACGGCGACGGCTCACCCGTGGAGTGTGTCATCGCCGACGGCACTATAGGACGCGTGGCAGAGAGTGCCGCCTGCGCCGAGAAATTCGAGCGCGAGGGCGTCGGCTCCACCATCACCGTCACCTCCTGCTGGTGCTACGGTGCTGAGACGATGGACATGAGCCCTTACTGGCCTAAGGCCGTGTGGGGCTTCAACGGCACGGAGCGCCCGGGAGCCGTCTATCTTGCTGCTGTACTCGCCGCCCACGCACAGAAGGGACTGCCTGCTTTCGGCATCTACGGCCACGACGTGCAGGATCTTGCCGACGATTCCATACCTGAGGACGTGGCAGAGAAGATTCTTCGCTTTGCACGTGCAGCCCAGGCTGTGGCGACGATGCGCGGCAAGTCGTATCTCTCCATGGGCAGCGCGTGCATGGGCATCGCCGGCTCTATCGTCAACCCCGACTTCTTCCAAGACTACCTCGGAATGCGCAACGAGAGCGTGGACCTCACGGAGATTATACGCCGCATGACAGAAGGCATCTACGACCCTGAGGAGTTCGAGAAGGCTATGGCATGGACGCGCCAACACTGCATGACCAACGAGGGCGAGGACATCGGCAACCGCCCCGAGAAGGCGAAGACGCGTGAGGAGAAGGACAAGGACTGGGAGTTCATCGTGAAGATGATGATGATCATGAAGGACCTTATGCACGGCAACCCGCGCCTCAAGGAACTGGGATTCAAGGAGGAGGCTATCGGCCACAACGCAATTGCCGGCGGTTTCCAGGGACAGCGTCAGTGGACTGACTTCTACCCGAACGGTGACTATCCGGAGGCGCTGATGAACACATCGTTCGACTGGAACGGACTGCGCGAGCCTATCACTCTCGCCACGGAAAACGATGCTGGCAACGGCGTTGCCATGCTCTTCAACCATCTGCTGACGGGACGTGCACAGATCTTCTCCGACGTGCGTACCTATTGGAGTCCGGAGGCAGTGAAGCGCGTCACTGGCAAGGAACTCACTGGACGCGCCGCCGGCGGCATCATCCATCTCATCAACTCCGGTGCGACAACGCTCGACGGCTCCGGCGCAGCAAGTGACGCAGAGGGCAACCCCGTCATGAAACATTTCTGGGAGATGGACGAGAAGGATGTGGACGCTTGCCTGAAAGCAACGACATGGTATCCTGCCAACCGCGACTACTTCCGTGGCGGCGGCTTCTCGTCGAATTTCCTCACCAAGGGTGGTATGCCCGTCACAATGGTGCGCCTCAACCTCGTAAAGGGACTCGGTCCGGTGCTGCAGCTCGCTGAGGGATGGACGGTGGACATCGACCCCGACATACACGAAATCCTCAACAAACGCACCGACCCGACATGGCCTACAACATGGTTCGTGCCGCGCCTCACGGACAAGGCTCCATTCAAGGATGTCTATTCCGTGATGAACAACTGGGGAGCCAACCACGGTGCCATCAGTTACGGACACATTGGCGCCGACCTTATAACGCTCTGCTCCATCCTCCGCATACCTGTCTGCATGCACAACGTGGAGGAAGACAAGATCTTCCGTCCCGCTGCATGGAACGCCTTCGGCATGGACAAGGAGGGAGCCGACTTCCGCGCCTGCAAGAACTATGGACCGATTTATAAATAGTTGATTAGTTGACGAGTTGATAGTTTGTAGTTAACAAGTTGATAGTTTGTAGTTAACAAGCTATTTGCTTAGCTGATACAAGTTTGTCAACTACAAAGCTAACAGCTCGTCAACTAAAAACTTGTCAACTTTAAAAAGCTAACAGCTCGTCAACTCGTCAACTAAAAACTTGTCAACTTTAAAAAAAACAATGATTCACGACTATCAAATACAGGAATTCCTGCGCCAGGCTCACCGCGTGGGCGACGCAGAACTCACATTATGCTCAAGTGGCAACATATCATGGCGCATCGGTGACGAGGCGCTCGTCTCCGGCACCGGCTCATGGGTGCCGACACTGCCGAAGGAAAAAGTAGCCATCTGCCGCGTCAGCGACGGCACGGTGCTCAACGGCGTGAAGCCCTCCATGGAGAGCGGCTTCCATCTCGGTGTGCTCAGGGAGCGTCCCGACTGCGACGTGGTGCTCCATTTCCAATCGAAATACGCCACGGTTGTCTCCTGCATGACGGAGACGCCGAAGGATTTCAACGTGACAGCAGAGATACCATGCCACGTGGGCAGGGAGATACCCGTCATTCCCTACTACCGCCCCGGCTCGCCGGAGCTTGCAGAGGCTGTGAAAGCTGCACTTAAAGAGCACAACTCGGCGCTCATGCTGAAGCACGGGCAGGTGGTGTGCGGCAAGACGTTCGACGAGGTGTTCGAGCGTGCCATGTTCTTCGAGATGGCATGTCGCATCATCGTACTCAGCGGCGGCAACTACAACACGCTTACCGCTGAGGAGATTGACGACCTCGAAACGTATGTGCTGGGAAAGAAGAATTAGACTCTTTAACAAAGATTCCTACAAATGACCTATTTAGCTATTGACTTCGGCGGTGGCTCAGGCCGTGTGCTTGCAGGGACAATAAGCAACGAGGGCGAGGCGAAGAGCCTCACCCTCCAGCTCGTCCACCGCTTTCCCAACCGCCAAGTGCGCCTTGGCGCTCATGTCTACTGGGACTTCCCTGCCCTTTTCGAGGACATGAAGACCGGAATGAAAAAAGCCGCTGCCCTTGGAATGAAGGTAGCGGGCATCGGCATCGACACATGGGGCGTAGACTTCGGACTCATCGACTACCAGGGCGACCTCGTCGCCAATCCCGTCTGCTATCGTGACGGGCGCACAAAGGGCATGGCGGAGGAGTTTTTCCGCGATGTTGACCGTGGGGAGCACTACGCTGTCAACGGCACGCAGGTGATGGAGATAAACACGCTTTTCCAGCTTCTTAGCCTCAAGCGCAGCTCTTCACCGCAGCTTGACGCCGCCGACCGTCTGCTCTTCATGCCCGACCTCTTCTCTTTCTTCCTCACTGGCATTGCCAACACGGAATACACCATCGCCTCAACATCGGAGCTTCTCGACGCCACTACGCGCGACTGGGACTGGCAGCTCATCGACCGTCTCGGACTGAAGAGAAGTCTTTTCTGTAAGATTGTCATGCCTGGCTCCGTGCGCGGACGACTGCGCCCGGACATCGCTGTGGAGACTGGGCTTGGAGAGGTGGACGTGATAGCCGTCGGCTCGCACGACACGGCGAGTGCGGTGGCTGCCGTGCCTGCCGAGGAAGGCGAGAAGCCTGTGGCGTTTATCAGCTCCGGCACGTGGTCGCTGCTCGGAGTGGAGCAGGACGAGCCAGTGTTGACGGAGAAGGCGCGAGAAGCCGAGTTCACGAACGAGGGCGGCATAGGCGGAAAGATAACGTTCCTTCAGAACATCACCGGTCTGTGGCTGCTGCAACGGCTCATGGCGGAATGGAAGGAGCAGGGCGACGAACAGCAATATGACTCGCTGCTTGACGCTGCCGGACGTGCCTCCATAGAGTCGGTCATTCCCGTCGATGCCGACTGCTTCCAAAACCCGCCATCCATGGAACGTGCCATAAGCGACTACTGCTCTGCGCACGGCATGGCGACGCCTGCCGACAAAGCGGAGACAACACGCGTTGTGCTCCAGTCGCTCGCCGCCAAGTACGCCGAGGCTACACGCGCCCTCAACGCCATGATACCCTCTCCAATAAAGAAGCTACACATCATCGGCGGCGGCTCGCAAAACAAGTTGCTCAACAAACTCACGGAGCAGGCTCTCGGCATACCCGTCGAGGCAGGACCCGTCGAGGCGACCGGCATAGGCAATATCCTCACGCAGGCTCTCGCAAAGGGCGAGGTGGAAAACGTGGAGGAGATGCGCACCATCGTCAGAAGAATGATTGAAAGAAGAAATTAAAGAAGCTACCAACCTAAACAACAGAAATGAAAACCTCTGAAAAAAAAGAATCGCTACTCCGGAAGGACGGCGTGAGCTATGTCGTACCTTTCGTTCTCATCACGTCGTGCTTCGCCCTCTGGGGCTTTGCCAACGACATCACCAACCCCATGGTGAAGGCATTCTCGAAAATTTTCCGCATGTCGGCCACTGACGGCACTCTCGTTCAGGTGGCTTTCTACGGCGGCTACTTTGCCATGGCTTTTCCCGCCGCCATGTTCATCAGGCGCTTCAGCTACAAGGCAGGCGTACTCGTCGGACTCGCACTCTACGCCCTCGGTGCCTTTCTCTTCTACCCGGCGAAGATGACGGGCGACTACTATCCGTTCCTCATAGCCTACTTCATCCTGACGTGCGGACTGTCGTTTCTGGAGACGTCCTCCAACCCCTACATCCTCTCCATGGGCACAGAACAGACCGCCACGCGACGGCTCAACCTCGCGCAGTCGTTCAATCCCATGGGTTCACTGCTTGGCATGTACGTGGCGATGAATTTCATACAGGCGAGGCTTTCACCACTCGACACAGCTGCACGCTCTGCGCTCTCCGCGCCCGAGTTTGAGGCTGTGAAGGAGTACGACCTCTCGGTGCTCATCGCGCCTTACCTTATCATCGGACTTGTCATTGTGGCCATGTTTCTCGTCATTCTTTTCATGCGTATGCCGAAAAACGGCGACCAAAGCCACGACATCCACTTTCTTTCCACACTACGCCGCATCTTCTCCATGCCACACTACCGCGAGGGGGTCGTGGCACAGTTTTTCTACGTTGGCGTGCAGATAATGTGCTGGACGTTCATCATACAGTATGGCACGCATATCCTCATGGCGGAGGGTATGACGGAACAGGCGGCTGAAGTGACATCACAGCAGTACAACATCATAGCGATGATTATCTTCTGCTGCTCGCGCTTCGTGTGTACATTCCTACTGCGCTTCATCAACACTGGCAGGCTTCTGATGCTGCTCGCCATTGCCGGCGGACTGCTCACGTGCGGCGTGATAATGCTCCAAAACGTCTACGGCCTCTATTGTCTCGTCGGCGTGAGCGCGTGCATGTCACTGATGTTCCCCACTATCTACGGCATTGCGCTCACGGGTCTTGGCGACGACGCCAAGTTCGGTGCAGCCGGACTGATAATGGCGATACTTGGCGGCAGCGTGCTGCCGCCTTTCCAGGCGAGCATCATCGATATGGGTGAGCTGATGGGGATGCCTGCCGTGAACGTGTCGTTCGTGCTTCCCCTCTTCTGCTTCGTCGTCATCGCCGTCTACGGACAACGGACGTTTATGCGGAGTAAGGGAAGGCTATAGCCAATTAATTGCGATTTTGCATATCTAAACTCATTATGCAAAAGACGCGGTACAAGCGGTTAAAAAAAATAAAGTTTAAAAGGACATAACTGGGAGAGGGGACGCCCTCGTCCCCGACAACATAACACGAAGCTAATGGCTACTGTTTAGGTCGGGGGCGAGGGCGCCCCCTCTCCCAGTTATTACGGATCGGCAAGGGCGTCCCTCTCCCAGTTATTGCGTCCTACGCCTCGCGCTGACGTGTTCCCATACGCGCCTCAACGACATTCACGACATAGTCGCCAAGTTTCTCACATTCGCTGACGATGTCCATGTACATCGTACCGATGGCATAGGTGTACTTATGGTCATTGACATCGTTGATGTTCTGCGAGCGGAGTTGGTTGCGGTAGTTGTTAATCTCGTTCTCGACGTTGAAAGAACGGTTGACGTCGAGGTTTTCCTTGCGGCCAGTGAGCATTACGTTCATCTGCGTCAGCGAGTCGTCGGTAAGCTCAAACATCTGGTGGAGGTGCTCATACTGCTGCTCCGTGAAGTCTTCCTTGCCTTTTATCTTGCGGCTAATGGTGCGGGCGATGTTGTAACAGGAGTCACCGATAGACTCTATCTCTGAAATCTCACGCAACATGGCGCGTATCTTCGCCTTGGTGTCGTCGGAGAGGTGAGCGTCGCTCACATTGTCGAGATAGTTGGCAATCTCTATCTCCATATTGTCGGAGATACTCTCGTATTTCTCTATGCGCGTGTAGAGCTTCGTAAACGCGGAGTCGTCCTTGATGCCGAGAAGCTCGCGCACCATGCCGAACATACGCTGTATGCGCTCGGCGAACGACTGGATTTCCTTCTGTGCCTCAAGCACGGAGAGCTCCGGTGTCTTCATGATGGAGTTGCCGCCAATGTAGCGCAGGCGGAAATCGTCCTCGTCCTTCTTCGCCGACGGCTTGATGACGTAGCATACGAAGCGCTCCATCTGAGGTATAAGCCAAATGAGAATGCCTGTATTGCAGACGTTGAACGTAGTGTGGAAAGCAGCGAGCACTACGGAGAGGCGAGCGGCATCGATGTGGTCGGCATGAGGGTCAACGCCCACGAAGCCACACACCATATCGATGAACGGATAGAAGCCGCAGAGCACCCACAGCACGCCGAAGACGTTGAACGTGAGATGAGCGAAAGCGGCACGACGCGCCTGAGTGTTGGCACCCATGGCAGCAATGTTGGAAGTGATGGTGGTGCCGATGTTCTCGCCCAATACGAGGGCTATACCCATATATATGGGCAGCACTCCGGAGGAGCAGAGCACCATGGTGATCGCCATCAGAGCGGCTGACGACTGCATGCAGAACGTGAGCACCGTGCCTATGCCGAGGAACGAGAATACCGTGATGTAACTGTCTTTGTCGAAAGAAGAGAAGAAGTCGATGACAGCCTGGTTGTGGCTAAGATCCATTTCCTTACCCGTCGCGCCGAGGGTGGAAATGGCGAAAAACATAAATGCTACGCCGAAAAGGAAATCACCGATGTAGCGATGGCGTTTGCTGTAGATGAGCAGCAGGGCGATAAAGAATGCCGGAAACACGAGGTTGGCCATGTTGAACGAGAAGCCAAGCGTCATAATCCATGCCGTGAAGGTAGTGCCAATGTTGGCACCCATGATGACGGATATGGCCTGGGCAAGCGTGAGAAGACCGGCGTTGACAAATGAAACGGTCATCACCGTGGTCGCCGTGGACGACTGCACCGAGGCGGTTACAAACATACCGGTCAGCAGTCCGGTGAAGCGGTTGGTGGTCATTGCGCCGAGAATATGGCGCAGCTGGGAGCCTGCCATCTTCTGCAGTGCCTCGCTCATCACTTTCATTCCATAGATGAGGAGGGCCAATGATCCGATAATCTTAAAAAAAATCCAAATCGACATATTTTGTTTTAATTTATGTGGCGTCGTGCGCGTTGTGTCGAGAAAACGGAGTATCTTTGTGCAGCAGAGTGGCTATTGCAACCTACTGCAACCATATAAGAGATTTATTAACCCTTAAACGTTCGTAACCGTAATGAAACAGTTGATACAAATCCGTTGCAAAAATAATAAAAAAACTTTAAAAGTAGAAACAGGCAGCACACTTTCTGAAATTTTTCAGCAGTTGGGCCCCGACATGAAGCTTCAGCCGGTCAATGCCAAGGTAAACAATAAGGTGGAGGGTATGCACTACCGCGTGTACAACTCCAAGGACGTGGAATTCCTTGATCTCACCTCGCCGTCGGGGTTGCGCGCCTACACACGCACGCTTTTCTTCGTGCTATGCAAGGCCGTCAACAAGCTCTATCCACGCAGCGAGGTGGTCATCGACATCCCCGTGAGCAACGGTTACTACTGCGACCTACGCATCGGTCGCCCCGTGACAGCCAAGGATGCCGATGCTATACGTGCCGAGATGCAGAACATCATCGACCGCGCCATTCCCGTCAGGCGACATGAAGTGCCGACGGAGGATGCCATAGGAATGTTCGAGCAGTTGGGCTACCACGACAAGGCACTACTTCTGCGTACGTCGGGAAAGCTATACACCCTATATTACGATATAAACGGATTTGTAGACTACTTCTACGGCACCATGCTAACCAACACCTCGGAACTGAAACTCTTCGGACTGGAGAAGTACTACGACGGACTGCTTCTGCGCATACCCTCTCTCTCCGACCCTACACACCTCGGTGCACTCATACGCCAAGACAAAATGTTTGAAATCTTCCAGGAACACCACCGCTGGCAGCGCCTGCTGGGCATGTCCACGGTGGGCGTTTTCAACGAAGCCATCGCGCAGGGACACGCCACGGAGATAATCAATGTCGCCGAAGCACTGCAGGAGAAGAAAATTGCCAACATCGCAGAAGACATCGCCCGGCGTAGCAACGTGAAGATGGTGCTCATCGCGGGCCCTTCATCGTCGGGCAAGACGACGTCGTGCAAGCGTCTCTCCATTCAGCTCGTCTGCAACGGCATACGACCCGTGCCCATCTCGCTCGACGACTACTTCGTCGACCGCGAGCTGACGCCGCGCGACGAGAAGGGCGACTACGACTTCGAGTCTATCCACGCCCTCAACATTGACCTGCTCAACCGCCAACTGGCACAACTTTTCCGAGGCGAAGAGGTGGAACTGCCGAAATACAATTTCATAAAAGGCAAGAGCGAGCGCAGCGGAGTAAAAATGCGCATGCGCCCCAACGACGTGCTCGTAGTGGAAGGCATACACGCCCTCAACCCCGAACTGACGGCGCAGATACCAGAGGAGCTGAAGTACCGCGTCTACGCTTCAGCACTCACAACCATTCTCCTCGATGAACACAACTACATCCCGACCACCGACAATCGTCTTCTGCGACGCATCATACGCGACTACAAGCAACGCGGATGTTCTGCACAGGACACCATACGTCGCTGGCCGTCGGTGAGAGCCGGCGAGAACAAATGGATATTCCCCTATCAGGAGAACGCCGACACGATGTTTAACACCGCCATGATATACGAGTTGGCGGCGATAAAGACACAGGCTGTGCCACTGCTGGAGCAGGTGCCGGAGAACTGCGACGAATATGCCGAGGCCTACCGCCTGCGCAAGTTCCTCAGCTACTTCTCACCCATCGACCACTCTGTCTTACCACCAACGTCGCTACTCAGGGAGTTCATCGGCGGCAGCTCATTCACGTACTAATGAATCCACACCGTGAAATAGTTATTGTTTTTTAACACATTTCTCTTTGCTGGTTCAAAAACAATACCTATTTTGCAAAATATTAAAAATCTTTAAGCAAAAAGATTTCAATTGGTTCTTATTATAAGAGGAAATTGTGTACCTGAGAACTTTACATTATTAACTTTAACATTCAACTTATGAAAATCAAAAGCATTATTCAGCCCGGGGAGATGCTCAGCGCAGAAGAGCTTGCTGGAGTATTAGGAGGCAATGGAGGAGCACGTTCGAATACGAACTTTATGAATTGTAAGAAGCATACAAACATTATGTCGTAAAATAAGAAATATATCTATGCTCGTGCGAATAAACTATACTCCAGAAAATATAGACAGCGCCATGAGCATACTCGACACTTTTGACAAGGACATACGTGGGAAAATATACATATCCCCACATATAGTATGGCAGAAATCAAACGAGAGTTCGAAAATAGCGAATAAGGTGGATTCTCTCAGGAAGCAGGCCATGAATATGGGATACAACGTGGAATCACAAGATTCCATTCGTCGTTGCACCACTTGCTATACAGACAACATGGAGCAATTTGTCGTAAATTATGACTTGCACGTCTACAAATGTACAGCAAGGAATTTCAATGACAAATATTCCATAGGTATAATTGAAGATGACGGGACATTCAAGCCAAATGACTTGTTTTATAAATATTATGTGACGCCATCATCTTTCCTTTGCAAGAAGTGCTTAAACTGCAACCTGCTTCCTTGTTGCATGAACGCAAACTGGTGTCTGCAAAAGACAATTGAAGGAAACGTTCCCCAATGCGAGAAGCCACAGATAGAAGAAAATCTTAAGAAATCAATAACCAATAAAATACTTGCTTATGAAAAACGTAGCAGCAATTAGCATTATTGCATGTGCGCAACTGTTCTGTAACGTCAACATTTGCGCTCAATCAGACACAATAAAAGTCTGCATTGGAGGTGAGGTTCTCGACAGCGAGAGCAAGAATGAAGGAGTGGCATGGGCAACAATACGCCTAAGCTCAATGTCTGACAGCACAAAGACATATGTGACATCCACCGACACTGAAGGCCGATTCAAAATTGAAGATGTCAAAAAGGACAAGTATCATGTTGAAGTTTCGTGCATTGGATATGAGAGCCACGCTATAGACATAACATTTTCCACTGACACCATCTTGCCTCCGTTTGCACTGAAGACATCAGCAAAGATGCTTGATGAAGTTAGAGTGAATGCGTTATATACAAAGGTAAACAAGAAAGGAGACTATCTGGTACAAGTAAAAGGTAATCCGTTGGCAAAGGTAAGCTCCATGGAGAATTTCCTACGCTCAATCCGTGGCGTAGCCGCCACTGAAGACCTGCGGGTTTTCGGAAAGACAGGTGCCGTCATCTTGCTTAACGACCGCGCAATAAGCTACGAACAGCTGAAAAACATTCCAACATCAATGGTAGAGAGAATTGAAATTCAGCAGCAGGCGCCCACAGAATATGCAAGCAGCGGCATTAAGCCACCTCTCCTGCGAGTTGTCTTGCGCAACGAGCCTGGCCTAATCGGGTCGGTAGGATTATATCCACGTTATTTCGCTGATAAGAGTTGGTACATGAATGAGGCGGTAGACATTCTATACTCCGTAGGAAAATTCAGCGTGCTCAACAATTTTGGCAACTCGAATGGAAAATCAAGAGGTATTTTGGAACAGGACGTACACTATGAAGACCATGACACCCACCAAGAGTCAGAAAGCCTCTCAAAAACAAAGCGTGCCATTTCTGACAATCTGAACATGCGCTATAGCTTCACAGAGAGAGACTATGTTGACGTAAATGCATCCTACTCCACAAACAAGAACAGCGACAAAAATCTTGGCAATGGAGACGGAACACAGTTTGACCAATATGACTTAACGTCAAGCTATTCAGATGGTATCGGTGTCAAGGTATACAAAGCCCTGAAGAAAGATGATGTAAGCAACATCATTGTCAGCGCATCCTACTCCGAATCGCATAGCAACAACGACCGCGACTACGACCTGCACTTTTCTGGCACGCAACAAATGAACCTAAAAAACAATCATTATCGTACAGAAATCTACACAAAAGCAACATACGCTCTTGACAAAAGGCAGACAATAGGTGCAGGATTAAGATACGGCTCAAGCTCCGATGTCAATCGCATAAAGGGCAATGGAGAAAATACCATCAGATATATGGACGACACGGAGAGCAAACTTTTCGTAGCACAGACACACGGATGGATAGAATACTCCAACTTAATAGCCGACAAGTACAACCTTTCGGCAGAAGTAAACTTCGACCACTACAAGGTTGACTACGAAGACTGGCTTACAGGAGCAAGAAACAAGAAAATAAGTAACGGAGTATACTGCAATGCGTCGTGCTTCATACCATTCAACCTACAAAAGCAGCACTACCTCAATGTTGCTGCACGATATTCATTCTCATATCCAAATTATGGCTACTACTCACCAATCGTTGTATACCAGAACGACAAGCAGTACAGCCGTGGAGATGTCAACCTTGACCTTGAGAAGATAATTTCATTTGATGCAGTATATTCTCTCAACCAACATCTGAGCGTATCCTATAGCTACATGCACCGCAGCAATCTTGTCAGCGTCTTCATGCACCAGGATGCCAACGACCCGACAGTGTACTACACGAGTCCTGAAAATGCTGGGCACAGTAACACACATGATCTTGGAATCAACTACAAGGTGAACCCAATAAAGATATGGACAATCAACAGTTCTTTGTCAGGAGAATTGTACAGCGTCAGAACACCATCCAAGCGACTTGACGTGGCATCCGCAGACTTTTATTTGCACAACAACTTTAGCCTGACAAACAAAATGGGAATAAACTTGCTGTTCAGATGCTTCACGCCATACAAGACAATAAGCGTGAAAAGCTCATGGAACTACTTCGTTGGCTTAGGGGCATACTCATCATTCTTCAATAACCATCTGAGAATGAGCGTTTCGTTTGACAACCTCATTTACAAGAAAAGGATTCTGACGACTATAGGCGACGGATGGGAGATGGAGCGAAAGAACAAACTATCTGACTTCAGAATACAATACAACGTTGTCTGGAACTTCAATGCAGGCAAGAAGATAAGAGGTCGCCGCATAGAGAGTGTGAGCACTGGCTACAAGGCTCTACCGACGTTGTAACAAACGGGAAATGGGAATATTAAAATCCAGATTTAAAGTATGTAGGCAGCATGACGCCATGCAGTGTGGCGCAGCATGCCTGCAGATGAAATCATTTTGTTGTCTTGTACCGCATATCTAAGCAAGGGAAGCACTTTCATATCGCAGACCCCGCATGTGGATTGGTTGAATACGATTCAAGTCGTGTTGCCATTCCTCACACAATCGATAGTGGATATCAGGATTCCACAGTCACGAACACATTGTTTGTTAATCGGTGTTAAATTCAATATGATTTTGTAACAACCGCCACTCTGAAACGTCTTCCTAATAGAGCACAGATGAAAAAGATAAGTTTCCGCAACGACATACTGCCCTTGAAGGACATACTCTTCAGGCTTGCACTTCGCATCACGCTGAGCCGTGAGGAAGCAGAGGACATCGTGCAGGACACGCTCATCAAGGTGTGGAATCGTCGCGAGTCATGGGATACCATCGACAACATAGAGGCATTTAGCCTCACCATCTGTCGCAACCTCTCGCTCGACCGCACACGGCTACACGCCAACCGCAACGCGTCGCTTGACAACAACGCTAACCGCGACGAGCAGCCCGACACCAACTCCAACCCCTACGAGCACACTATGCAACGCGAGAAGGTGGAAATTGTCAGAAGCCTCATCGACTCCCTCCCGGAAAAGCAACGTAGCTGTATGCAACTACGTGATATGGAAGGCAAGACCTACCGCGAGATTGCCGACGTGCTCGGCATCAGCGAGGAGCAGGTGAAGGTGAATATCTTCAGGGCAAGGCAGACAATAAAACAACAATTCATGAAATACGACAATTATGGACTATAAATACATCAACCAACTTTTAGACCGCTATTGGCAGGGCGAGACATCGCTTGAGGAGGAGCAGATACTCCGCGCTTTCTTCAGCCAACTGTGCGTGCCTGAAGAGCTCGCAAAATACCGCCCGTTGTTCAACTACGAGCAGACAGAAGCGAAGCAGACTCGCCTTGGCGACGACTTCGACGAGCGCATAATGTCCATGATTGACGAGCCGCGTGAGGTGAAGGCACAGCCAATAAAGATTAGTCAGCGTTTCGCTCCGCTCTTTAAGGCGGCAGCAATGGTGGCGATAGTGCTCACGCTGAGCCAAGCGGCGCAGTTCTCTTTCCAGAACAACAGTTCTGACACTCAGGCACAGCCGGGTGCTTACACATCACGCCCGACAGAGGGCGCGTCAGTGGCGCTCAACGACTCCGCCCACATGGACACTCTGAAGCGTGGCGGCGTAGAGGCAACCCCGCAACCTCTCGCCGGACATGGAGCCGTGATACTCAAATAAAGAAATATTTCTATGCTTTCTCAATAAAATCATTTACGTTAAAACAAAAATAAGACTGGCGACGCCTATCAGGCCGGCGAAAGGAGCCTGAGCGAAGAAGCGAGACCCGTCTTACTCAGAAAGTTCAGAGGCTGTGAAGCCTTTGTTTCTCACAAATTTTTCATAACATACTAACGATTGGCTTGCCGTACGCCTCCCATGGGAGACGTGCGGCAAGTGTTTTTTTAAGTACAAAACTTTGCTATCTCATTAATTTGCAGTACTTTTGCAGACTGATTCAAAACAATACACACAAAAGAGAACGATACAGATGAAAGATATTTGCTGCATAGGACACATTACAAAGGACAAAATCATCACTCCACGCCACACCGTCTACATGGCGGGCGGCACATCTTTCTATTTCTCCTATGCCCTCAACAACCTCCCCGATGAGGTTAGCTTCCAGCTCGTCACAAAGCTCGGCGAAACGGAAATGAAGTCGGTCGACGACATGCGACAGGCAGGCATCGACGTGCTCACCTACCCCAGCCGACACACCGTCTACTTCGAGAACAAATACGGCGAAGACCAGAACGACCGCACACAGCGCGTGCTCGAACGCGCCGACCCGTTCACTGTCGAGGAGATGAGCAACATCGACGCACGCATCTACCATCTCGGCACACTGCTCAGCGACGACATCTCACCGGAGGTCGTGAGATACCTCTCCACAAAGGGACGCATATCCATAGACGCCCAAGGCTATCTGCGCGAGGTGCGCGGAGAGCATGTGTATGCCATTGATTGGGCGGACAAGCGCGAAATTCTCTCACATACGGATATAATAAAGGTGAACGAACGCGAGATGGAGGTCATCACCGGCTTGCGCAACCCACGCCAGGCGGCTCTCCGACTGGCTGAATGGGGCGTGAAGGAGGTTTGCGTGACGCTCGGCAGCTACGGCTCCATAATACTTGCCGACGGTGAGTTCTACGAGATTCCTGCCTACGAGCCGAAGGACATCGTGGACGCCACGGGATGTGGCGACACTTACTCGGCTGGCTATCTGTGGTGTCGCTCCCAGAACATGGGCATCGAGGAGTCGGGACGCTTCGCCGCCGCTATGTGTACTCGCAAACTGGAGCACAGCGGCCCGTTCGACGGCAACATCGACGACATCCGACGCGTGCTGCAGACCACGCCTTGCTTCAACGAATACGTTGAGGAATAATAGAATCAGGGACCTTATGCCAGACCTGGCAGGGGCGCAAAGAATAAAAGAAAACACTTGACATCGCTCGCGCTATGTTGTACCTTTGCATCCGTCATCCGGAAGACAAAGAGAAACCAACACACATTAACCAACAAAAATCTTTTACCATGAGTAAATTCAACGCAAGCGACTGGAAAGTTATCCTCAAAATCATCATCAGCATCGCCACCACCATCCTCGGAGCCTTCGGCGCACAACAGGAGTTTGGCGATGGGAAATAGGCTGAGGCACAGCTTTTGGAAATATGAACGAATACTAATCATGCTACGTATTCTGCAACTGCTGCTTGCCATCATTGCCATCATCAGTTGCACATGTATGCTTAGCGCATAAACAAACTAAAAGGGAGAGACGCGAGACACCGCGCCTCTCCTTTTTTTATAAGTAGTTGTTTACTGAAGTTTCGGATTTGTGGCATGTAAAGTTGCAAAATTGCCTTTTGACACACCCTCATGTCAGCGGCTTAGGCGGCGACGTGATGAGACCGAATAAACTTTTTTTGAAAATTTCTTTATCAAACTCTTGACATCGCTTGCGCCATGTTGTACCTTTGCAAACGTAATCCGGATGACAACACAAAAACAAAAGTAAAACACAGTATTAATCTTAAAATTAAAAGAAAGGAAAACACATTATGGCAGTAAATTACAAGATCTACCAGAGCAAGACTAACAATGTAACCAACGGCATGTACTACGCACGAGCAACCCACCACGACACCGTGAGCATCAAGGAGCTCGCACAGACCATGCAGGCCAACTGCACCGTGAAGTACGCCGACATCGTGGCGGTGCTCGCCGAACTCTCTGAGGTGATGCGTACCGAGCTTCTGCGCTCCAACAAGGTGCGTATCGACGGGCTGGGCATCTTCAAGGTTGGACTGCGCTCCAAGGGCAGCGAAAGCCTCGAGGAATTCAACCCGCAGAAGAACATCACGGGTGCACGCATACTCTTCTTCCCAGAGACTGCCTACAACGGCGTGGGCAAGCGAAGCAAAGCTATGCTCAGCGGCTTGAAGCTTCAGGAAGAGGCCACCTACGTCAGCCTCAAGGGCGGCGACAAGAACAACCAGGAGGACAAGAACGACCAGGAGGAGAAAAACGCTCCTGCCGTTGACGAATAGAAAATAGTATAGAATAATAAGGAAGAGGCTGCGCCCTTACCGCACACTCGCTGATGCTTGAGTGCGGAACGGGGCGCAGCCTCTTTTTATTGATGCCAGCCATGACATTGAGAAGAAAGAATGGCAAGCGTTCTTTGGCTTGTTTACATACAAAATAAAAACGGGAATTGAACCATCACTATCTCTTTGCCGCAAACCGCTTCAAGAGGAACGAGGGATTGACGCGCAGATAGACACCTGCCGCCACGCTCATGCCACTTTTCTCGCGATAGGCACCACGCTCTTCTGAGTAGGCGTCGGCGGGAAGATGGTTGTAGACATCTGCATGTATGCCCCAGGCGAAGCCGTGGCCGAGGTCTTGAGCATAGCTGACACGGGCGTTCACCATATTGGGACGGCGCATCGTATAGGTGCGGTCGTTGATGCCCACTGTACCATAGAGCGGATTGCCGAACACCGTGATGAAGTCGTTGCCGTGCCAATAGGCGCCATGAAGACGGAAGCGCCATAGGTCGATGTCGGTCTTGACATAGAAGCCATGACCTTTGTCGAATGGCAGCATACTGCCCGCCATCTGCTTGTAGTAGGTCAGGTCGCCCTCAAGATTGACGCGCGTGAGCAAGGGATTACCCGTGTTGAACGTCACGCCGACACCTGCCGCACCATTCATCCACGTCTTTATCACACGCGAGGCAGCGTCGGGATTAATCTCACCACCACGATGCTGCATGAGCACCTGAACGGGGAAATAGACGTGGGCGCGAGCCTGTGGACGATTGACCTTAAAGCGCGAGGAGATGCCGAAAGTGAACGACTCCTGATGCTGATCGTTGTTGAAAATGAAGCTCTCCCAATTGAGCCATGCGTCAACGTCGACGACACGATTGTCCCACAAGACTTGCAATCCCGTCTCGGGGTCGCCGCTGAGTCCAGTCTCCTGATTGTAGAGAGGCTCTATGAGATGGTGGTTGGCACGTCCGTAGATGCTGCCGAGCAACAGATTGAAATGAGGTGAGAGGGCAAGTTGCACATTAAAGAAAGGTACGATGTGAAAGCCTTTCTGCGTTTGGTCGCCCTTCCACTCGGGCATGTCGCTATAATTGAGGTTGGGATATTTCTCCGCACCCCAATAGTGGAGCATGTAAAGTCCGGCCTCCATCCGCAGGTTGCGCAGGGGCTGATAGCTAAGTGTTGGCTGAATATGGAAACCGGGAAGCGTGTAACCTTTCACGAGATTGCCCTTGTACTCGTTGTCGCGGAAGAAGAAGAGTCCGTCGACGTTGAGACGCAACTCGCCGACACTGGCGGTGTCGATGTGATGGTCGGTCTCGAAGATTAGTGAATCCATCTGTGCCGAAACGCACGTGGAGGACATGAGAAAGAGAGCTATGAGGAAGTTTCGGGAAAAGATGCGTTTCATATTAATGTGTTACTTTTTTTTGCAGCTGGCTCCTCAACTCCTCAAGGGACAGCGACGCCGCCACGATTTTACCGTCACGGAAGACAATGTTGTCGGGCACGTTGGAAAGACCAAGGCGATTGTAGAGATCGCCGTCGACGGACTTGCCGTCGCATACTGTCGTGATGGAGGAGAGATCGTTCACCTTGAGTGTGGAACGGCATTGCGCTTTGCTGTAGTCGAGCGAAATGCCAATAATGGAGAATGTGCCAGGATTATCTTTCTGCAAGGCACAGACATTGCGGAGCATAGCAAGGCTGTTGAAATTCCAGGTTGTCCATGCGATGACAACAACTGTAGACGACTCGAACAGAGCGGAGTTGGAGATGAGCTTGCCATTGATGTCGTAGGCAGTGAACGAAGGCGCCGCCTTGCCAGGCGAGGACACTGTCTTTCCTGCAATCTGACGCTGGAGGGCAAGCAGGGAGGCATTGTCGGGACGCTTTGCGAGCATCGCCGCTATCATACGCGACGCCGAATGGAAGTCTGGGGTCGGAGTCTGGATAAAATAGCGTCGCACGAGATACGTCGAGACAGCCGACTCGGGATGGTCTTCTATGAACTGGCGGGCATAATTCTTCGTCTCTTCCGGAGAGGCACTGGCAATCTGATCACGGAAGGAATTCATCAGTTCATTGTCTTTCGTGCCCTTGACGGTCATCTCCTTTAGGTGGGAGGCGTCGCCTTTTATGTCGACGCTCTTGCCTGGAGCGGCAAAGACGGGTTGCTCCGTGAAGTTGGGGAAGACAATCATGAGCGTCATCTCGCGATTGCACTCCAGCTCATAGCTGAAGCGACCAGCCTGCACCTTTATGGTGTCGAGACCTTGCATCGTACCGTCTGGACTGTATACATAAAATTCACCCTGATTGAGGTGGAGGAGCCTGCCGTCAATCTTGAAATGACGGCTGTCGGTTCCACAAGACACCATAATCAGGGTGAACATTATAAGGTACAAGAATTTTCTCATACTTTATTTTTCACATGGATTTCTTACTTCAGCAAAGAAAGTTCCAGGTCGTTGTCGGCATACTCCTTGAGAGAAGGATCCTTCTGGAGGGCTTCCTTCAGATAAGAGTTGGCTGCAAACTTATTGCCACGGCGTGCAGCTACGATAGCGTGGAGGTAGTCGGTCATGGCGTTAGGAGTAGCCACTTTGTCGAGAGTCTTTGCAGCAGCTTCGTAGTTCTTGTTCATGATCTGAGCAAGAGCAGCAGTATTGGTATTCTGCTTACCGAAGTCCTTCTCTGCCTGGGCATAGTTGCCCTTGGCAAGATTGAGGGCACCGAGAGCAGATGCCACGTTCTCAGAACCTGCAGACTTGGAAATCTTGCGCTCTGCATCCTGCACGTCACCGTTCACGAGAGAGAGCAGACCGAGGTTGGCATTGGCTTCAGGAGTGTCGCTGCCAAGAGAAGCTGCCTTCTCTGCATACTTCTGTGCGTTGGCTGTATCACCCTTAGCAAGAGCGAGGGCAGCGAGGTTGTTGTATGCGCGGTAGTCGTTGGGATAAAGCTCTGCTGTCTTCTTGTAGATTTCCTCCTGCTTAGCGGGAGTCTCGTCGAGAGTGGCAGCATAAAGAAGCTCGTCAGCGCTGAGCTTGGAAGCGTCAGCGGAGTACTGCTCCTTAATCTGGTCGTCGCTGCGACCGATTGTCTCGTAATTGATAATGAGGCGAGAACGGCGCAACTCGGGAAGGATACCGTCGGCAAGCTCACGGAAGCCGGCAGACATGTTGCGAATCTGCTGCTCACGCTCCTGAGGATCGCTGTACATTGAAAGCACGCGGAGAATCACGTCCTTGTCCTGAAGGTTGGAAGCAGCAACAAGCTTCTGGAAGCCGTCCCAATCCTGTGCTGTGTAGTGAGCGTCAATGTTGGCGTTAACCTTTGTCTGCTTAAGAGTGTTCTTAACGTACTTCTCTGACTCCTTCTGACGGTTGCCAGCAAGCTTGTCATTGAACTTCACGCCACCATCAGGAGATGCGTAAGCCTGCACCTCAACGTTCTGAACGTTGTAGCCCTCACGGTCAGCATTAATCTTCTTAAGCATATCGACAAACTCCTTTACAGAGTTGTTCTTAAGCTCACTCTTGCGGAGGTTGGCCTGGTTGATAAGGAACTTGATATTAGCCTCCTGCTTCTGCTCCTTGACACGCTGGAATGAGTCGGGAGCGATGCAGCCATTCTCGGAAGCGAGGGTGCGCTTGTAGAGTTCTGAAGTGGCGATGACACCGTCTGCCACCTTGACTGCAGGCACATTACACTGCTTCTTGCCGAGACGAGCGTCGAACGTGAGGTACATCTCACTCTTCTGCATCTCAGGAACATAATCAAAGGATGTCTTCATCGTGTAGCGACCGCCTACCTTGTAGGAAATCGTCTGGTCGTTGCCTTGAACCTTCTCGCCCTGGAATGTGGCGGGCTGTCCTTTTGCCACCTGTCCGTCAGCATAACGCAACTCAGGTGTCACCGTAACAACGGCCTTCTTCTTCATGTACTTCTCGGGGAACGTACCATTGATTGTAGCCGGAACCTTGCCTGCCTCTGTCTCAAGCGGATTAGGAATAACAGTGAAGTTGTCAGCCGAGAGAGAACCAAGCTTCGAACAAGATGTCATGAACAGCATTGCTGCAGCCGACAAAAATAATAGGTTGTTTTTCTGCATAGTGTTATTATGAAAAGTTATTGTTAATATACATAGAGAACTACGTGAAGCATTGTTCGCGCGGATACATCTATAAAATGTAACCACAAAGTTAATGAACTAAATTATAAGTTTGCCCATGTAAGGCTTTTTATTATATTTAATTAACCCTTTTATTTCATGCAATGACATAATAATTATGACAAAAAGACTGATTTTATAAAAAATAATAGTAATTTTGTTGCGGTTTGAAAGATAATTTTTAACCGAGGATAAGAAAATCAACTAATTCAAGGATATGAAAAAATTCTACACTTTACTCGTTTCAGCCATTATGGCCTCCACTTCGGCTATCGCACAGACGACAACTATCTCATTAGGATATTGCGACGAAGTGGTCGCAGGATGCTTCGGCGACAAGACTGAGGCAAAGGGCGCTATTTATATCCCGGCGGAACTGGCACAAATATACAAGGGAGCAAAGGTGACGGGCGTGAAGTTCGGACTCGTAAAGTCAATGCAAAACGTAAAGATTTTCCTCACGAAAGACCTCAACGGAACTCCCGTAACAGAGAAAACTCTCGGCACAAGCTTCAACGGCTTCAACAACGCCAAGTTTGACGAGGCATACACCATCACCGGAGAGGCTTTCTACGTAGGCTACAGCTACAGCGGAGACACGGAGGTGCTCGGCTACTCACATCTTTACAACCCCAACGGATGCTGGGCAGACCTCGGAGACGGATGGAAGGACTATGCTTCCGACCCGGACTTCCACTCGAATGCACTCGCCATACAGGCACGCGTCACTGGCTCCAATCTGCCTAAGGACTTAGCTCTCGTCAATGTCAACAACACGACATCCAAGAAGAGCACTCCTTTCAACATCACGGGCACCGTGATGAGCTACTCTCCAAAGACCACCACGAGCTACTCCATCGCCTACTCCATCGACGGCGGCAAGGAGCAGACCGCAACTATCAACAAGAGCATAAAGGCGGGTGCAACGGGCACATTCTCCATTGAACACCCCGGCATTGACAAGAACGGAACACATACGATAGAATGTCGCATCGTCGACGTCAACGGAGAAGCTGACCCATACGAAGGCAACAACAAAGCATCGGGCTATCTGGGAGTGGCGTCTTCACGACAAGCCAACTACCGCATGGTATGCGAGGAAGGCACGGGCACATGGTGTCAGGCTTGTCCGCTTGGTATCGTCGGTATGGAATACATGTACAACAAATATCCGAACAACTTCGTGGGCATTGCCGTACACCCGTCGGACGGTGGCAGAGAGCACTCGGAACTTGTGCCGAGCGGCTACAGCGCAATCAACTTCACGAGTTACCCGTCTGCCTATATCAACCGGTCTGCCGACATGTACCTCTCCCCAAGCGCAAACAATCTTGAAGCCGCTTATCTTGAAACGCTCAACGGATTCCGACTTGGCGAAATCGAAGTCAACTCCGACTTTACGGACGGCAGCAAAAATGCCGTAAACGCTACGGCTACCATGACATTCGTTTCCGACATTTACAGTTCCAACTACAAGGTGGCATTTGTAATGACGGAGAACAAGGTGACGGGCTACAGACAAAGCAACGCCTACGCCGGTAGCAGCACGCCAATGGGCGGATTCGAGAACATGAGCAGCAACTGCGAGATTGACCTCGACCACGTGGCAAGAGAGATATGGGGATACAACGGACTGGACAACAGCGTACCGGAAGTGATAAAGGAGGGTGTACCCGTAACTTTCACGAAGACTCTCAACATCCCGAAGAATGTGAAGAACGTTGACAACATTCAGGTTATCGCATTACTTTTCAACACGACAACGGGCGTCATCGAGAACGCTGCCGAGGCTAAGGTAGGCAACTCCTCCGGCACGACAGCCATCACCGATATTGCCAACAAGCCCGAACCACAGATTGCCGTCATTGACGGAATGATTAATGTCAACGGCTACGACGGAAATGTCTGCATCTACACAATCGACGGAAAACCCATTGCCAACAAATCACTCAGCCACGGAATCTACATCGTGAAGGGCAACGGAAGCAACAAGTTTGTAAAACGTATTGCCATCTAAAGCCAAGAATATATAAAACCAAGACTCTATGAAAAGAATATCCACTCTTCTGCTGCTCTTACTGCTCATCGCAACTGGAGCAAGCGCCAAGTTCACCTACTGGGGCTACTGCGACAAAGACATCGTAGGCACCTATGGCAACCAAACCTCAGGTAAGGCTGCCATGTACATCCCGGCTGAGGTGGCACAGAAATACGTTGGACTAACCGTCACTGGCGTACGTCTCGGACTGACCGACAATGCAAGCACTCTAAAAGTCTTTCTGTCTGAATCTCTTGACGGCACACCACTCGCCGAGAGCGACAACAACGGCGGAGTGAAAGGAAACAACCTTGTGAAGTTCGATAACCCCTACACCATTAACGGCAAGGGTTTCTACGTCGGCTACGAGGTGGCTGGCACAAATGCCGTCATCGCCTACACGTCCTGCAAGGCAGCTGGCAGCAACTTCACCAACTTCGGCTCAGGATGGACAGACAATGCTGCCAACGGTGACAATGCTCTGTCTATCACGGCACGCATAGAAGGATCATCAGTACCTGTTGACTTCGCCATTGCGAACCTCAACGACATGGCTGTGAAGAAGGACACACCTTTCGACATCACGGGAAAGCTCATGAATCTGTCGGCCACGAAGGTTTACTCTTACGAACTCGCCTACTCCATTGACGGCGGTGAGGAAACTAAGGTGACATTCGACGAGGCTATTAGCGAGCGTAGCGAGGGCACATTCACTATACACCACAACGGCATCAGCGCTGCTGGCAACCACAAACTGTCAGTGCGCATCGTGAGCGTTGAGGGCGAAGAGGACGCTTATGAAGGCAACAACAACGCGAGTTGCAATCTTTTCATGACATCCATCGCACCTACAAAGCGTGTTCTTATGGAGGAATTTACAGGTCTCATGTGTGGAGCCTGCCCACGCGGCATCGTCTCCATACAGAAATGCACGGAGGCATACCCAGACAACTTCATCGCCATCGCCAAGCACAATTACTACATGGACACACCGACCGAACTCAAGTCGCCGACCTACGACTACGAGGTTGGAAGCACATGGCCATACTGTACAATGGACCGTCGACTTGAATTCGACCCCGATCCAAACACATCACTGCAATATCTCAACGCCATCCTCAACGCCACGGAGGTAGCGGCTGGCGTGGACGCAGAAGCCAATTTGGTGGAAGGCGACGACACACACGTTAAAGCAAAAGCCAAGGTGCAGTTCGTGAAGAATTTCAATGATGTCAACTTCCGCCTTGCCTTCGCCATTATCGAGGACGGTGTGACGGGCTACAGCCAAAACAACAAATACGCAGGTGGCGGACTGGGCTCTCTCGACGGATGGGAAAGCAAGGGTACTATGGTGAAAGTAACGCTCAACCACGTGGCACGCATGGGTTACGGCGTCAAGGAAGGCATAGAGAATAGTATTCCTTCTAACGTCAACGAGTCGAACATCTACACCTACGATGCCACACTCTCTCTGCCCTCAACCATCAGAGACCGCAAGAATCTGAAGCTTGTTGTAATGTTGTTAAACAAGTCGACGGGATGGGTGGAGAATGCCGTGGAGGTACCTGTCCTTGAAAGCGGCGAGACTTCTGTTACGGATCTCAACGAAACAGTGGCTCCCGACCTCTGTATGCGCGATGGACGCATCATGATTGAGGGCTTCGACGGCAAGCTCCAGGTGTACACCATCGGTGGCGAGCTCGTTGCCAACCAGGGACTAAAGAGCGGCATCTACATCGTGAGAGGCGTAAACGGAAAGAAAAGTTTCGTAAAGCGCATCGCTTTCTAAAACACTAAATTAGCAGAAAGTCTTTGTCTGCTTATTTAAAGCTAAAAAACAAAACGACAAAACAAAAAATACGGATGAAGAAAATAGCATTACTCCTGCTGATGTTACTCCTCGTAACGACAGCAGCCAACGCCAAGTTCACATATTGGGGATATGGCGACAAAACCATAGTAGACACATATGGTGCAAAAAGTACGAAATCAGGAAAGGCTGCCATCTATATTCCTACCGAAGTGGCAAAAGTGTACAAGGGGCTGTCATTGACTGGTGTACGCATAGGCTTGTCCAACCAACCAACGACGCTACGCGTCTTCGTGGCTAAAGACCTCAATGGCTCCTACAACGAAGAGGAGACCTACAACGACGCCAACGAAGGTCTCAACATCATTAAGTTCTCAAAACCCTACACCATCGACGGAGAAGGTTTCTACGTAGGATACGAGTTTGAAGCAGAGAAAAACGTAGTAGGCTGCACCGACGAACACTACGCCAACGCCAACTTCACCGACTTCGGCTCAGGATGGAGCGACAACGCCAAGGCAAACCCCAACAGTTCTAACGCCCTCTCCATTCAAATGCGCGTTGAGGGCAACACACTGCCATTGGACTTCACCGTATGCGGCATGACTACCACCACCGTGAACACGGGTGAGGACTTTCAGTTGAAAGGCAAAATCATCAATCTCTCCGCCTCGAAGGCTGAGAATTTCCGCCTCGGCTACACTGTCGGCACAGAAGAAGAGAAATTCGTCGACCTCTCTCTCCCCATCAATGAGCGTGGCGAGGGCGAATTTGCCATCGACTGTCAGTCGTTTAGCGCCAAGGGAAAGTACGACGTCGCCGTGCGTCTCGTCAGCGTTGACGGTGAAGCCGACGCCTACCAGGGCAATGACCGCACCACTTCCACCGTCTACGCTGCCAACGTTCTCATGCAAAAGCGTGCCTATATGGAGGAGTACACCGGCACGGGATGCAAGTGGTGTGTGCGCGGCATTGTAGGAATAGAGAAATGTCAAGAGCGTTTCGGCAACCGCTTCGTCGCTATTGCTAAACATTGCTATAGTGTTATCTCTGCTTTATCTTCTCCAACCTACGACTACATAGTAGGCGGCGGATTTCCGAAATGTATCATCGACCGCAAGATAGCCTGCGACCCAGGTCCAACGACTGCCCCCGTAAACGTGCAGGCTTGCATCAACCAGGGTACAAAGGCAGGCATTGACGCCATTGCGTCGTTTGCCCCGGGCGACACAGCAACGGTAAACATCACGGGCTTCGCCAAGTTCAGTAGCTCCTATCCCAACGCTAACTACCGTTTTGCCTTCGCCGTAATTGAGAACAACGTAAAAGGCTTCAAGCAGCAAAACGCATATTACGGAACTTCAGGCGACATGAACGGGTGGGAGAAGAAGCCTTCTCCAGTAGCAGTAGATCTGATGCACGTGGCACGCATGGGACTCGGAATATCTAATGGTATCGAGAACAGTATCCCTAAGGAAATCGAAGCCAACAAAATCATCAGCTACACCACGAATCTTACCATGCCGAGCAACGTACAGAACTACCGCAACCTTAAGGCTATCGCCTTGATTATGGACAAGAGCACCAACTACATCGAGAACGTCATTGAGGTGCCAATTGCTGAGGCAGCCCCAATTGTAAGCGCCATTAAGGACGTGGACAGCAGCAACACCACAGCGCCAGCCATCACCATAGCAGACGGCTGCGTCACAGCAGACGGCTTCAACGGACAAATCAGCATCTATACACTCGACGGCAAGAAGGTCGGCAACAGAGGCTTGCAACCGGGCATGTACATCGTGAAGTTGAGCAACGGGAAACAGACTTTCGTAAAGAAAATCGCTTTCTAAAGGAACTTGTCTATCTAAGGACAAGAAAAAACGCGATAGAGGCAATAGAGGCAACTAACACACATGGTTGTCCCTATTGTCTCTTTTTCATTTTTTATTTAGCACTTCACACCACGTCAATACTAAATAACACAAGAACAGGATAAAATTACAAAAAAACTAAAAAAACTTTGCTGATAACCTTATTTGCTGTAACTTTGTATAAATTAGCGTGTGTATGACGCAAAACGGCTTGGCACATTGTCAGGAAGCGTCGGAAAACGCTGCAAACGCAATCATAAAAATCACAAAAAATGCAAGAAACAAGACAGAACCGTATAGCCCGTCTCCTTCAGAAGGAGCTTAGTCTGATATTCCAAAGCCAAACTCGCGCTATGCACGGCGTGATGGTCAGCGTGACACGTTGCCGAGTGTCGCCCGACCTCAGCATTTGCACAGCCTACCTAAGCGTGTTTCCTTCTGAGAAGGCAGACGAAATCGTAAAGAACATCACGGCAAACGAGAAGACTATCCGCTACGAATTGGGCACCCGCGTACGCAACCAGTTACGCATCATCCCCGAACTGCGCTTCTTCATCGACGACTCCCTCGACTATATAGAACGCATCGACGAGCTTCTGAAGAAATAAGCCTAAAAAACAGATGAACTTTCCATTCTACATAGCGCGTCGCTACATGTTCTCTAAGAAGAGCGTAGGCGCTATCAACATCATCAGCATCATATCCGTGGCAGGCGTCGCCGTGGCTACTACAGCGTTGGTGATAGTACTGAGTGTCTTCAACGGCTTCCACGACCTCGTAGCGTCGCTCTTCACCAATTTCGATCCACAGATAGAAGTGGTGCCAACACGCGGCAAGACCATCGCTGCCGACGACCCGACACTCACAAAGATACGCCAACTGCCGTCGGTGGACGTAGCAACAGACGTTGTGGAGGACCAGGCAATAGCCGTCTATGGAGACTGTCAGAAAATGGTGACTGTGATGGGTGTAGACGATAACTTCGACCAACTGACACACATCGACGACATTCTCTACGGTGACGGTTCGTTTACGCTGCGCGTAGCAAATCTCTACTACGGAGTGCCGGGCATACGCCTCGCACAGGACATGGGACTCGGCTCACGCTGGGACAACTATCTGAAGATATACGCCCCGACACGTCGCGGACAACTCACCGACCTCGATGACCCCACAGAAGGCTTTGTCGTCGACTCGCTGCTCTCGCCGGGCGTCGTATATGCCGTCAACCAAGCGAAATACGACCGCGACCGTATCATCACTTCCATCTACTTCGCTCGCCAACTCTTCGACCAAGACGGAATGCTTTCCTCTCTCCAACTGCGTCTAAAGCCGGGCAGCGACCTTGACGCCGCAAAAAAAGAGATGCGCGCCATCGCCGGCGACCGCTTCCGCGTGCTCGACCGCTTCGAGCAGCAAGCCGACACGTTCCGTATAATGCAAATAGAGAAAATCCTCGCCTACGTCTTCCTGACGTTCATCCTCATCGTGGCATGCTTCAATATAATCTCGTCACTCTCAATGCTCATCATCGACAAGACGAAGGACATCGCGACCTTGCGCAATCTCGGCGCATCCAATCGCCAAATTGTTAGCATCTTCCTCTTTGAAGGACGCATCATCTCCGCCGTCGGCGCCGTCGTAGGCATAACCGTTGGACTCGCGCTCTGTGGTCTTCAGCAGGTGTTCGGCTTCGTACACATGGGCGAAAGCTCCGGCACGTTCATTGTCAACGCCTACCCCGTCAGCGTCCACTACTGGGACGTGCTTGCTATTTTCATCACGGTGATTGCCATCGGATGGGCAGCGTCGTGGATACCCGCCCACAAGCTCAGAAACATAACGGAAGGGAAAGGACAGCAATAGACCATAAGTTACATTCCACAAACGGAAGGAATAGGAAACGTAACAACTTTATTCATTTTTTTACATACAATCATGCGTAAACTACAATTCATCACAGCAGTTGCCATCACTGCAGCCCTCGCCATGCCAACAATGGCTGGTGCAGCGCCTACTGCCCCTCTCCATTCAGAGGCGAAAGCCGCTGAACAGAAGATAGACCTTGTAAGCGAGGACTTCTCAAAGATGACGGCAGGCACGGAGAGCAACCCCGACCTCTCATTCAACATCAACACATACCAGGGTGAGCCCAGCGACGACGTGTTCTTCACGGGTCTCAACTCCGCCTACACACACGAGCCTGGATGGGGTTCCTATCAAGTATACTCCGCCGGCGGAATGGTATATTTCCACAATACACGCGTCAACGACTACTGGGCAGCCCACATCAACACGCCGCTCTTCGACGCTTCCAGCAACAGCGGTGTGTTCTTCTTGAAGTTCCGGGCACGTCTCGTGAATCCCAATCCACAATACTCCGGACTCGGCTTGCGCGTTACGGATTGGACTGACCCCGACAACATCAGCTACATCATGATGGACAACGTCAAGGGCCTTACCGACCAATGGCAGGAATTCACCATCCGCATCGATAACGGTACAAAGAAAACTCGCGTAATGCTCTGCGAGGAGTACGGCTACGACGTGCTGCTTGATGATATAGAGGTTTATCAGACCGTGAACACTGTCGCCACACCTACCGTGCTGCGCCATCTCTACTACAACGGCACGAGCTTCCGCCCACGCTGGAACAAGGTGGAGGGAGCCACGAAGTACTTCGTGAACGTCTACCAGTCGGACGCCGACGGCAACATCGGCGAACAGGTCATAACCGACCTTGAGACAACCGACACCATCTGCACCGTGCGTGGCATCACCCCGGGCGTAATCTACCGCTACACGGTTACTGCCTCCGACGGCACGCAGAAGTCAATACCATCGCGCTACGTCGAGCTGAACGAGCTTGTCACGCCATCCCTCAACGAGGTAGACAACTACGCCGACGGCAAGTACACTGCCACATGGAGCGCCGTGCCAGGAGCGAAGTTCTACAACTATTACGTTTATGCTGAGCGCAAAGCTGAACAAGACGGAGAATTTACGCTCTTCGATGAGGACTTCAACTCCGTCACCGACTCCAAAGGACAAGTGGGCATACCCGACAGGGACGACCCCACGAACACCAAGCGCATCAACTGGGAGCCGGGCGAGGAGGACGACCTCGAATATCTCTCCATCAATGAGCTCGGATTCCCGAAGGGACTCAAGATGCAGGGCTACTACGCCAACAATTGGGTAGCCATGAAGTCTGGCTTTATCATGGTAGACGGATGGAACTACTTCTATGACGTGAAGGACAATATCTCCAACCCCGACAACGACGACGATGTAAAAGAGTATGGCAAATTCGAGACGCCAGTGCTCAACTTCAGCGAAGGTGGCAAGGTGAAGCTCAAAGCATCAATCTGGGGCAAGAAGGACACCGACGAACAAGACAAGAGTCTGCCGAAGTACCAGACAAACGCAATAGCCGCTATCATCGCCTACGACGCCGCAACAGGTCAGTACAAGGAAGTGGAGCGCAAGCATTTCGACCTCAAGGAGCAGTGGACTGACGTGGAGTGCGAATTCGACAAGGGCTACGACGACGCACGCATCGTCATCTATGCATGCGATGGTCCTGCCATGATATACATTGACAACCTCAAGGTGACACAGGAGATGAAGAAGGGCGACACCTTCGCCACATGTGTTGCTTGCGACGGCGGATTCGACAAGACATCCGTCAAGATGACCATCCCTGCAGAATACGCCAACAGCAATCTCTACCATCGTCTGGTGGCTGTAACGGAACATTCCGCACAGATCATCTCCCGCACCTACTACTACTTCAGCGGTCCGTCCGAACTGGAGCAGTTCCATGAGGGCAACACATCCACAGCTATCAACGACGCCACGACAGGCAACGCCCCGGCTACCGAAGTGGCTCGCTACGCTATCGACGGCACACGCCTCAGCGCCCCGAAGAAGGGTGTAAACATCGTGAAGATGTCTGACGGCACGACGCGCAAGATCGTAGTGGAATAAGGAGCGGCAAGCTCTCGTAAGCGAAATAAAAAAGCAATAAAAAAGCCTTGAAAGAAGA
>DLKG01000006.1:46330-56310 GCA_002490315.1 Prevotella sp. UBA7594
TCTTCTTTCAAGGCTTTTTTAGGTTTATCCGTAATGTAGATTGATAATCGACGGATGATAGGGGTGTGTAAAAATTCTCAAGTTGGGAAAAACGTAGCGGAGGTTTCCACCGCTACGTTTTTCCTTACATACGCTCCGGCACTTCAATGCCGAGCAACGCCATGCCGTTCTTGAGCGTCTTGCCCACGTTCTGTGCGAGCACGAGACGCACGATTTTCTCCTCCTGTGTGTCAGCACCGAGAATGGAGTAGTCGTGATAGAACTGGTTGAAAGCCTTCGTAAGCTCGTAGCAGTAGTTGGCGATGCCCGACGGCGAATAGTCCTTGCCAGCCTGCTCAACGGCAGCGCCAAACTCGTTGAGCTTCTGTATCAGCTCAATCTCCTTCTCGTTGAGCGGCATGTCGTCGGCGAGTTGCGACGGAATCTCCACGCCCTCAGCAGCAGCCTTGCGCAATATGGAGCGGATACGGGCGTAAGTGTACTGAATGAACGGACCAGTGTTGCCGTTGAAGTCGATCGACTCCTCCGGGTTGAAGAGCATGTTCTTGCGTGCGTCCACCTTCAGGATGAAGTACTTCAGTGCACCCAGACCTACTATGCGTGCGATCTCGCCACGTTCCTCCTCACTCATGTCCTTGAACTTGCCCAGCTCCTCGCTCGTTTGTCTTGCGTCGGCAATCATGGCAGCGATAAGGTCATCGGCGTCCACTACTGTGCCCTCGCGGCTCTTCATCTTGCCGTTGGGCAGCTCAACCATTCCATAGGAGAAATGCACGAGCTCCTTGCCCCATTTGAAGCCAAGACGGTCGAGCAGTATAGAGAGCACCTGGAAGTGATAGTTCTGCTCGTTGCCCACAACGTAAATCATCTTGTCGATAGGGAAGTCCTTGAAGCGCATCTCGGCAGTGCCGATGTCCTGCGTCATATATACGCTCGTGCCGTCGGCGCGGAGCAGCAGCTTCTGGTCGAGACCGTCGCCAGTAAGGTCAGCCCAAACGGAGCCGTCATCCTTACGGAAGAAGAGTCCCTTCTTGAGTCCCTCCTCCACTTTCTTCTTTCCTTCGAGATAAGTGTTCGACTCATAGTAAATCTTGTCGAAGCCCACGCCGAGAGCCTTGTAGGTCTCGTCGAAGCCAGCGTACACCCAATCGTTCATTTTCTTCCATAGTGCACGCACTTCGGGGTCGCCCTGCTCCCACTTTACGAGCATCTCATGAGCCTCCTTGATGAGTGGCGACTCTTCCTTCGCCTTCTTCTCTGCAGTTTCCTCGTCCATGCCCTCGCTGACGTACTTCGCCTTCAGCTCAGCCACCTCAGCGCGGTAGTGCTTGTCGAACGCCACGTAGTAGTCGCCGATAAGGTGGTCGCCCTTCTTGCCTGACGACTCTGGAGTCTCGCCATTGCCGTATTTAAGCCATGCGAGCATCGACTTGCAGATATGTATACCACGGTCGTTGACGATATTCGTCTTCACCACCTTGTTACCGTTGGCCTCCATGATTTGCGCGAGCGACCATCCGAGGAGGTTGTTGCGCACGTGTCCGAGGTGGAGCGGCTTGTTAGTGTTGGGTGACGAGTACTCAATCATGACGAGCGGCGAGTCTTCAGTGACGGTCTTCTCGCCGAACTTCTCGTTCTGGTTCATCTCGTTGAGCAGTCCGAGCCACGCCTTCTTGTCGATGACAAGATTGAGGAAGCCCTTCACAACGTTGTAGTCGGCGATGGCGGGGCAATTCTCCTTGATGTAGGCGCCGAGGTCAGCGGCTGTGTCCTCCGGCTTCTTGTGGGAAAGCTTGAGGAAGGGGAACACGACGAGCGTGAGGTTGCCCTCAAACTCACTTCTTGTCTTCTGCAGTTGCACCATCTTTTCCGGCACGTCCTGTCCGTAGAGAGCCTTGACGCCGGCTGCAGCGGCGTTGATAATTTGCTGTTCTATTGTCATATTTATGCTTTGTTTATTCCGTTTGAATACAGTATGGAGATAATACGTGCAAAGTTACTTATTTTTAATGGTATAACATTAAATATAAGAATTTTTATTAAATAGGAGCATACTATTGCGAACACTTGCGACATACAATATTTACCCGTTCACCTATTAATGCCACATCCACATTACAAAAATGCCACTTTAACAATCATAGGCTCCACACAGAGCAACAGGCGGCGGCAATTTCGGAAAATTTAACATAAAAAAGCCTTGGCGTATGTAAATTTTGTACACTATAAACATTGCCGTATAGAAGTTTTTGCTTAACTTTGCGGTGGTAAAGGACGATAGAGGCGCGAAAGCCTCAGCGCCACGCACCTATTTATATTATAAGAACAATGAAAGTCGCCGTGGCAGAAACAACGGCCCCAACAAGGCAAGAGTGGAGCACGGCCCGCGGAAGTTGATTCATTAATCACAATTCTTAAATATTTTAATAAAAATGGCAAAGTTTGATAAGTCAGTTTTAGAGAAGTACGGAATTACAGGTACTACCGAAGTGCTCTACAATCCGTCTTACGAAGTATTGTTCAACGAAGAGACCAAGGAAGGTCTTGAGGGTTTCGAGAAGGGTCAGGAGACTGAGCTCGGCGCCGTAAACGTGATGACAGGTATCTACACCGGCCGTTCACCTAAGGACAAGTTCATCGTTGACGACGAGACATCTCACGACACTGTATGGTGGGATAGCGAGGAGTACCACAACGACAACCACCGCGCCACTAAGGAGGCTTGGACTGCCGTTAAGGAGATCGCAAAGAAGGAGCTTTCCAACAAGAAGCTGTTCGTAGTAGATGGTTTCTGCGGAACTCACAAAGATACACGTATGAAGGTTCGTTTCATCGTTGAGGTTGCTTGGCAGGCTCACTTTGTAACAAACATGTTCATCCGTCCTCAGAACGAGGCAGAGTTCGACCAGGAGCCGGACTTCATCGTTTACAACGCATCTAAGGCTAAGGTTGAGAACTGGAAGGAGCTTGGTCTCCACTCAGAGACAGCCGTTGTCTTCAACGTAACATCTAAGGAGCAGGTTATCATCAACACATGGTACGGTGGTGAGATGAAGAAGGGTATGTTCTCTATGATGAACTACTTCCTTCCACTCAAGGGTATGGCTTCTATGCACTGCTCCGCAAACACAGATTTAGATGGCAAGAATACAGCAATCTTCTTCGGTCTGTCCGGAACAGGAAAGACTACACTTTCTACAGATCCTAAGCGTCTCCTGATCGGTGATGATGAGCACGGCTGGGATGACAACGGCGTATTCAACTTCGAAGGTGGATGCTATGCTAAGGTTATCAACCTGGATAAGGATTCTGAGCCAGATATCTACAACGCAATCAGAAGAGATGCTCTTCTTGAGAACGTAACTGTAGATGCAAACGGCAAGATCGATTTCGCAGACAAGAGCGTTACCGAGAACACTCGTGTTTCTTATCCAATCGATCATATCAAGAATATCGTACGTCCAATCTCTTCTGCTCCAGCAGCAAAGAACGTAATCTTCCTGTCAGCAGATGCATTCGGAGTACTTCCTCCAGTATCTATTCTGACTCCAGAGCAGACACAGTACTACTTCCTTTCCGGATTTACTGCAAAGCTTGCTGGTACAGAGCGTGGAATTACAGAGCCTACTCCTACATTCTCTGCTTGCTTCGGACAGGCATTCCTCGAGTTACATCCTACAAAGTATGCTGAGGAGCTCGTTAAGAAGATGAAAAAGAGCGGAGCTAAGGCTTACCTCGTAAATACCGGATGGAACGGAACTGGAAAGCGTATCTCTATCAAAGATACCCGTGGAATCATCGACGCAATCTTAAACGGAGATATCAACAACGTTCCTACTAAGAAGATTCCTTACTTCGATTTCGAAGTACCAACCGAGTTAAACGGTGTAGATACAGGAATTCTTGATCCTCGTGATACTTATGCTGATGCTTCCGAGTGGGAGACAAAGGCTAAGGATCTTGCAGCAAGATTCATCAAGAACTTCTCCAAGTATGAAGGAAATGCAGCTGGTAAGGCACTGGTTTCTGCTGGTCCTCAGTTATAATTTTCCTATATCAGGTGAATTTGATATTCAAAAAGAGCATCCCGTGTGGATGCTCTTTTTTATTTATGTTATATTCTGTAAAATTCTAGTTTAAAGCGTCAGCTCCGCTCTCTCTGGTACGGATCTTTGTAGCGGTGCGGATCTCATAGCTGAAAATCTTTCCATCCCCGACTTCTCCGGTAAATGCGGCCTTCTGAATGGCATCAATGGTAGCTTTCTCCCATTCCTCAGATGATACCACAATCTCAAACTTAATCTTCGGCTGCATCATAACATCTACTTCTGTACCACGCACTCTCTTTTTATATCCTCTCTGTGCACCGCATCCCATCACTTGTGATACGGTGATACCATTCACATCAATCGCGTTTAATGCTTCCTTTACATCCTCAAAAACTTCTTCCCGGACGATTGCTTCCACTTTTATCATCATAAGCTTCTTTTTTCTCCTTATACATGATTATTTTATACTTCCAGATTTATCTCTGTCCCGAAATAACTGACTGATCCATTATAACATACCAGGTCTGTTTCTGGGACTTATGAATCCAGACCATTAAATGTCGGATACGCACTCTCTCCATGCTGCGAAATATCCAGACCAACTTTTTCTGCTTTTTCATCTACACGAAGCTCCGTAAACAGCCTTACGATACCAAGGCAGACCAGTGTACCGACAATCGCCACGGCAACTGTCACAACAATTCCAATAATCTGTGCAACAAATAAACGGTAATTTCCAAAAAACAGTCCATCCCAACGGGCAACCGGATTGATAGAATGTTTTGCAAACAATCCGGTTGCAATTCCGCCCCAGACTCCTCCGATGCCATGGCAGCCAAATGCATCGAGTGCATCATCAATTTTTAATTTTCCTTTCAACAGGGAAATAGTACCACAGCAGATCGGGCTGACCAGTGCTCCGATGATAATTGCTGACCAGATCGGAACAAATCCAGCTCCCGGTGTAATTGCAACCAGTCCAACAACCAGACCGGTAGATGCACCTACCAGGGTAGGCTTTCCATCCTTGATCACATCAATAAACATCCAGGACATCATGGCGCTTGCACTGGCAAGTGCAGTTGTCATAAATGCATGTGCTGCCAGTCCGTTTGCTGCCAATGCACTTCCTGCGTTAAATCCAAACCATCCAAACCATAAAATAAATGCTCCGAGTGCTACAAACGGAATGTTATGTACCCGATATGCCGTCTGTTCATATCCTCTTCGCTTGCCAAGGATAATGGAAAATACCAATGCACTGACACCGGAACTGATATGTACCACATTTCCTCCGGCAAAATCAACAGATCCGATTTCTGCAAGAAATCCTCCCTGTCCCCATACCATATGTGCCATTGGGTAGTATACAATAATTGACCAGAACAGAATAAATAAAAACAGTGCCTTAAATTTTACACGACCCACAAGGGAACCCGTGATCAGTGCCGGTGTAATCATCGCAAACATCATCTGAAATGCAATATAAACCAGATGCGGTATCGTCGACGCATATGGACCTGCTTCATTCATTTTAATTCCATGCAAGCCAAACCACCGGAAATCTCCAATAATTCCTGCATGATTTCCACCAAAAGACAGTGAATATCCAAATAATACCCACATGACAACCGACAGTCCCATAATCGCTGCGCATGCCATCATGGTGCTGACGACATTCTTTCTTCGCACCAGTCCTCCATAGAAAAAGGCTAATCCAGGTGTCATAAAAAACACCAGTGCTGAACATATCAGCATAAATCCCGTATCCCCTGCGTTCATCTAATCTTCCTCCATTCTTTTATACTTTTAAACGCAAAAAAGGCGTCAAAAGAATTCTCTTTTGACACCTTCGTCGTAGTAATCATAGCAGACTTATTACTCCAATGCAAGCATTTTCCCATAATATTTGCTATTTTTTATGGTACAAACTACTTCTTTCGTACCATTTTCCCATCATTTTATAAAATCTTCAATCTTTTGATTCAATTACAATAAGTTGTCCAGAAGATAAAGAAATTGACGCTTCATCTGAAACAATTTCATTGCTGATTCCGAGAGAATTAAATCCTCCCATCGTATAATCCGTAAGCGGATACTTTAATCCACGTAAGGTAACACCACTTACTTTTTCAGAAAATGGAATCAAAGAAACATACTTTCCATACTGCTCTGCTTTCCGGATCGTCAACGGTTGATTAATCATGCGGATACGGTTATGTTCATCGACCAGACTGATCTTTATCTGTTCCTCCAGACCAATACCAAGCAGACTGATATTGCCCAGTACATGATCAATTCTGGTACCGGTCGCACCAATGACGACGATCTCCTTTGCTCCTCTGCGAATGGCCTCCCGGATCGCATATTCTGTATCGGTATCATCCTTTTCCGGATTCAGCATACACACTTCTATCTGTTCTTTGTCATGAAAATACTCGAGCGTATCCGGATTCACCGAATCAAAATCCCCCACAATAATATCCGGCAGAATATGGTCCCGATACAATGCTTCCATCCCTGCATCTGCCGCTAATATGACATCAAATCCTCCATTTTTTACAATATAGGTTAAAAAACCTTCCTTTACTTCTCCCCCGGAAACAATTAAATATTTCATCTTTTACCCCTGCCTTTGTAACTTTTCCAAAAATGCTTCTACATTCTTTTCGATCTCTCCATTGAAAACTGCAGAACCTGCCACAATAATGTTTGCTCCGGCAGCCATGGCCTCTTCTACATTTTCAAGATTAATTCCCCCATCTACCTCGATATCCGTCTTACATCCCAACTGGTTTATAAACGCCCTTGCTTCACGTACTTTATCCAGTGTATACGGAATCAGTTTTTGTCCTCCAAATCCCGGATTTACCGTCATAACAAGAAGCATATCCACATTGGGAAGAATATGACGAACCATTTCCAGTGGTGTGGATGGATTTAATGCCACACCAGCCAAAACGCCCTTTTCTTTGATTGCTTCGATGGTACGATCCAGATGTTTACATGCTTCCGCATGAACCGTGATAATATCGGCTCCCGCATCCGCAAATTCCTCTATATAGCGAATTGGTTCCTCTATCATCAGATGGACATCAAAAATCCGCTCGGTACATTTTCGAATGGAACGAATGATCGGAAACGCAAACGAAATACTTGGAACAAACATGCCATCCATGACATCGATATGTACATATTCTGCACCAGCCTGATCCAACAGTCGGATCTGTTCCCCCAGATTTGCAAAATCTGCCGATAAAATTGACGGTGATAAACAGTTCATTGATTCCTCCTAATATTTACGCATATTCTTCATTTCCTGATAAAGCTGTACATAATTATCATATCGCACCTGTGATATTTTTCCCTCTGCAAGTGCTGTCTTCACACCACAATCCGGCTCTCCGATATGGCTGCATCCGATAAATCTGCAGCCAGGTTCGAAGCGAACAAACTCCGGATAGCATGTCCATAAATCCTCTTTTGAAAATCCCGGAAGATCCATAGAACTAAAGCCGGGAGTATCCATAATGTAGGTATTATCTGCGATCGGAATGATCTGCGAATGACGCGTCGTATGTTTTCCGCGCTCAATCTTATCGCTGATTCCTCCCGTCTGCATATGCACCGCATCCTGTAGATCATTGACCAGTGAAGATTTTCCAACGCCTGATGGACCTGCCACTGCCGTCATCTTTCCCTGCAGAGCAACTTTGAGTTTTTCCAAATTTTCCTGTGTCTTTGCACTTGTAAAAAGCAGCTCATACCCCGCCGGTTCATAAATTTTCCGCAATGTTTCCCTCTGTTGTTCCGTCACCAGATCACATTTATTAAAGCAGATCGTAACCGGAACTTTCTGATATTCCATCATGCACAAAAAACGATCCAGCAGATTAAAGTTCGGATCCGGTTTTGCAGCTGCAAAAATGACGAGTGCCATATCAATATTCGCTACTGCAGGACGGATCAATTCTCTGGTGCGTGGAAGAATTTTTTCTACATTTCCAATCTTTTTTTCTTCATCCAATACGACGATCTCCACATCATCTCCTACCAGAGGTTTGATCTTCTGATTACGGAAAATTCCTTTTGCCTTACATTCATAAATTCCGGTTCCTGCTACGTAAACGTAGTAGAAACCGGAAATTCCTTTTACAATCTTTCCCTTCATACATTACCTACTGTTTTGAAAAGCTGACAGAATGCGTTTCTGTCTTTGTGGATGTATCAGAAAGACCTTCATCATCAATTTTTTCAATACTCCAGGTAATGGTCACTTTGCCGGACTCACATGCCATATCAGATGCTCCAATTGTAAGAGAACCATCGACATCACTGTTTCCGCTCGCATAGGTTGTGCCATCACTACCTGTCAATGTATAGGTTGCACTGACTGCTCCCTCCGGTGCTGCATAGGACTTGGAGAATTTATAGCTGTAATTTTTTTCTTCCGGACCCTTGCTGACAGTAATCGTTACCGTTGTATCTGCCGGTACAATCTTACCGGATGATACACTCTGTGAAATTACCTGACCAGCTTTGACAGAATCACTGTATTCTTCCTTCACTGCAACTTTTAAGCCAGCTTTCTGCAAAGCCGCCTGCGCATCCTTCTGAGAATGTCCCTGAACAGATGGCACTGTAATAGACTTCTTTCCCTGACTGATCACAATCGTAACCGTACTTCCCTCTTTTGCGTTACCACCATTCGGACTCTGGGAAACAACTTTTCCTGCCTCTACCGAATCATCATATTTGTAAGTTTTAGATACTTTAAATCCGGCAGCTGCAAGTGTGGAAGAAGCATCCTTTTCCAGTTTTCCAACAACATTTGGAACCGTAACATTGTTCTGCTCGCTCTGGCTCTCGGAATCTGCAAAATTCACATTCTCTGTTCCGGCAATAATTACATTAATGGTAGTTCCAGCAGATACTTCAGAACCTCCAACAGGATCCTGATTTAATACCGTTCCTTTTGGCTGATCCGATTTCTGTTCCTGTATTACGAACATATACAGCCCCTGTGCTTCCAGCTCTGACTGTGCATCCTCCTGTAACTTTCCGCAAACATCCTGTACCACTACAGTTTTTTCACTCTCAGACTGTGTCTGTGTCTCTGTCTGTGTCTGCGTTTCTGTATTTTTTGACGATTTGTTAAACCGGAATAACCCGAAGAAACTTCCCACAAGGTAAATGATCACTGCAAGGATTACAACAAATACCACAATTCCCATGATCGTCATGGCTTTGTCCATTTTTGGACTGAGGCCTTCGTTTTCTTCGTCATCCTCATCGTCTTCCTCTTCATCCGGATCATATGCAGTTTCCTGTCTGGACACACGCCGTTCCTCTTTTGCCTCTACGCCATGTTCTTTAATCTGTTTTAATTCTTCTCCACTGATTACTTTTGTTTTTCCATTGTCTACAAGTGGAGCAATCACAACAAAATCCTCATCCGGATGCACCAGTGATCTCCGTAAATCTGCCAGCAGATCCCCAATGGTCTGATAACGCCGGTCTGCATTTTTCTGTGTACATTTTAAAATGATTTTCTCCATGCTGATCGGCAGATTTTTCGCATATACACTTGGAGGTGTCATTTCCTCCTGCAAATGCTGAATGGCAACTGCAACCGTAGTATCTCCATCAAAAGGCACACGTCCGGTCACCATTTCATACATAACGATACCGAGAGAATAAATATCACTTCTTCCATCCACAAAACCATTTCTTGCCTGCTCTGGCGAAGAATAGTGAACAGATCCCATCACATCTGAACTTACGGTATTGGAGGATGCTGCTCTGGCAATACCAAAATCCATGACTTTCACTTTTCCCTCAGTGGAAATCATGATATTCTGTGGTTTGATATCCCGATGGATAATCTGTTTGTTATGTGCCGCTTCGATTCCTCTGGCTACCTGAATTGCA
>DLKG01000006.1:56358-69131 GCA_002490315.1 Prevotella sp. UBA7594
GATAACTGGCCTTTCTTTTCAATGTAAGTTTTGAGTGTAATTCCCTCAACATATTCCATTACAATATAGTGAAGTCCCTCTTCACTTCCTACATCATAAATATTTACAATATTTGGATGCTCCAGCCCTGCTGCTGACTGTGCCTCCGTACGAAATTTCGCTACAAATCCACGATCTTCTGAAAATTCCGGTTTTAATACTTTAATTGCCACAAAACGGCCAAGCACATGGTCCTTTGCCTTATAAACATCGGACATCCCGCCTGCGCCGATCTTACTTACGATTTCATAGCGATCTGCTAAATACGTACCAACTGTTAACATTCTTTCACCTCATCAAGAAAATGGTTCTATAATCATTACTGTAATATTGTCTTTTCCACCGTTGTCATTTGCAGTTTTTACAAGGAACCCGGCACGTTCCTCTAATGAAGCGTCCTGCAGAACAATTCTGCGAATTTCTTCATCTTCTACCATATTCGTGAGTCCATCTGTGCAGATCAGAATGTGGTCATCTTCTTTTAACTCCACTTCAAAAAAATCTGCCTCTACTTCTTCCCCTGCGCCGACTGCGCGGGTAATGATATTTTTGTCCGGATGCTCACGGGCTTCCTTGGCACCTACTTCACCGATTCTGACCATCTCCGCCACAAGAGAATGATCTCTTGTGATCTGACGGATTCCATCTGTATCGATGATATACAGTCTGCTATCCCCGACATTTGCAACGTAAAGCCGTCCGTCAATAATCGTGGCTGCAACAAGTGTCGTCCCCATACCTTTTTTCGCTTCATCTTCTGCTGCTTCCGTGATCAGAAGTCTGTTTGCAGTTGTTATTGCCTCTTTTAAAATTGTAACTGGTTCTTCTCCCGAACTCCGGGACACGGATGCAACGATGCGCTGCGTTGTGTAACGCGATGCGTAATCTCCTGCTTTGTGTCCCCCCATACCATCTGCAACAATGTACAGATTCGGGAGATTCCCAACGGGTTCATCCGACGCAAAAAAATAATCCTGATTCATTTCACGAAGGATGCCTGTATCCGTTATGGAATACGTCTTCATCCGCTTTATCCTTTCTCAATTACATGTAATATACATACTCTTCCATCATCTGTCTATCTTAGCACATGCCTTTTCGTTATGCAAGTATCTGATTCTCTTTGTACTTACGCCTCAGCTGTCCGCAGGCCCCGTCAATATCACGTCCCATCTCCCGGCGCACAGTTACCGTTAATCCTCCGCGTTCAAGTTTTTCCTTAAAAGCTTCAATGACGTGTGTATTCGACTGCACATAATCCCGCTCCTTGATCGGATTCACCGGAATCAGATTCACATGACAGTTCATCCCATGGATCAGTTCCGTCAATTCTTTTGCATCTTCTTTTGTATCATTGACGCCGCCTACCAGACTGTACTCAAACGTCACACGTCTGCCCGTCTGTTCAAAATAATACCTGCAGGCATCAATCACTTCATGAATATCATATTTGTTTGCCACCGGCATCAGCTCTAAACGTTTTTTCTGATTGGAAGCATGCAAAGATAACGCAAGTGTAATGGCCAGTTTTTTATCCGCCAATTCCCGCATCCGCGGAACAATTCCACAGGTGGAAACGGTCAGGTTTCTCTGACTGATGTGAAGTCCATTTTCATCCGTCAGCAAAGTGATAAATTTTACCAGATTGTCAAAATTATCCATCGGCTCCCCGGTACCCATGACAACAACATTCGAAATCCGCTCTCCGATATCCTTGCCAATCTGGTAGATCTGATCCAGCATTTCTGACGGTGTAAGCCCTCTTACCAATCCATCCAGCGTCGATGCACAGAAACGGCAGCCCATCCGACAGCCGACCTGAGAAGAAATACAAACCGAATTTCCATGCTTATATTTCATCAATACGCTCTCAATGACATTTCCATCTTCTAATAAAAACAGATATTTGCGGGTTCCATCCAGTTTGGAAATCTGCACCTGTTCTTTTTTGAGTGTAATAATCCTGCAGGTTTCATCCAGTTGTTCCCGCAACGCTTTGGAAAGATTCGTCATCTCCGCAAAACTTTCCACCTGCCGCACATGCAGCCACTCATATACCTGTTTTGCCCGAAATGCTTTCTCCCCCATATCGAAAAAAAAGGTTTTCAATTCTTCCAGGTCCATGGATTTAATATCTGTCTTTTCACTCATCCTCTTATCTACTCCTTACCAGCTTTGCAAGAAAAAATCCGTCACTTCCGACTTCTCCAGGGAAAATCTGTCTCTGGAACTCCAGTGAAAATTCCGGATGCTCCTTTAAAAACCATGCGGTGTTATCCTCATTTTCTGCCCGGTTTATCGTACAGGTACTGTACACAAGCGTCCCGCCCGGTCTGACATAATCCCAGACAACCGAAAGAATCTGTCTTTGCAGTTTTGCAAGCTCAGCCGCCTTTTCTTCTGTCATCTTATAACGGATATCTGTTTTCTTTCCCATAACGCCCAGACCGGAACACGGCAGATCACAGACTAAAACATCCGCTTTTTGATGGGAATCCGGATCATCTACCGTTGCATCCATCTGCACCGCTTTCATATTTGACAATCCATGTCTGGTAATATTCTCTCGGATCAGATCTACTTTATATTCTGTCAGATCCCTTGCCTCTACCATCCCGCTTCCCTGAAGCAGCTCTGCCATATGGGTACTCTTTCCTCCTGGTGCCGCACACACATCAATCACATAATCATTCTTTTTTGGTGCCGCAGTTTCCGCAACCAGCATGGAGCTAACATCCTGTACATAAAACAGCCCTTCTTTAAAACTTTTCATTCCCGCCAGATGATCCAGTCCGGAAATTTCAAAAGCATACGGCAGTTCCGGAACCGCATGTACCGTCACTCCTTCTGTTTTAAGTCTTTTTGCAAGATCTTCCGGTGTCACTGCGGAAAGATTGGTGCGGATTGTCAACCGGTTTTCAGCGGTGAGTCCTTCTAAAATCTGACGTGTCTTTTCCTCCCCATAACTTTCGGTCCATGTGTCCACGATCCATTCCGGCATCGAATATGTAACGCTCAGATTCGGGAAGCGAACTTCTTTCCAGCCTCTTGCCACACTGCGCAGGACACCGTTGACAAATCCGCTCAAGCCGGAAAACCCACGCTTTCTTGCCAGTTTTACCGCCTCATTGCATACTGCCGAATCCGGCACACTGTCCATATACATAATCTGATAAACGCTCATGCGCATAAGATTGCGGATGAGCGGTTTCATTTTCTTTACTCTGGTTTTGGAAAACTGATCGATCACATAGTCCAGCGTCAGCTGCCTTTCCAGTGTTCCCTCCATCAGGCGTGTCAGAAAAGCACGTTCCTGTTTTCCCAGATACTGATATTTGTCGAGCACATCGCGGAGGACCAGATGACTGTACTGCCCCTCCTCATTGACTGCCAGAAGCATTTCCAGCACCAGTGCCCTCTCATTGATCTTATTAGTCGTCACGACTTCTTCCTCCAAACAGTAAAACAATTCGAAGCAGCTGCAGGATTGCTGCTGCCGCACTTGCCACATACGTAAGCGCTGCTGCTGTGAGAACCTTTCTTGTGTAATGAAGTTCCTGATCTCCGAGAATTCCCTGTTCTCTCAGCTGAACCATCGCACGACGCGAAGCATCAAACTCAACCGGAAGTGTGATCAGCTGGAATAATACAGCAAACGAAAACAACAGAATTCCGATATTGATAATCATCATGGACGAACGGCTGTTTATAATCACGCCAAGAATGATCACCGGCCATGCAAGCATGGAACCAAAATTTGCAATCGGCACAAACGCGGTACGTAACCGAAGCGGCACATATCCTCTGGCATGCTGGATCGCATGTCCGCATTCATGTGCTGCCACACCCACAGCTGCAACCGAAGTCTGGTTACAGACACTGTCGGAAAGATTGAGTGTCTTATTGGCGGGATTGTAATGATCGGTCAAGTTTCCCGATACATGCTGCACCCGCACATCATAAATTCCTGCTGCATGCAAAATCCGCTCTGCCGCCTGTGCTCCCGTCATTCCTGACATACTGCGGTAGGCAGAATATTTGTTGAATGTTGTCTTTACCCGTGCAGATGCAATCATACAGATTACTGCACCGATAACAACCAGTATATAGGTACTGTCCCAATAAATGTATGGCATAAATCCACCTCCATCTTACTGCTGTAAAAAAGATCCCTCTGCAACCGGATAGCCACGCAGAAATGATCCTGCATCCATCCGTTTCTTACCGGCGAGCTGTACTTCCAAAAGTTCCAGTCCACCCTCTCCGGTCTGTACCACCATCGTATTTTTTCCGACTTTACAGATACAGCCCGGTGCATAAGCTCCATCCGTCTTTACTACCCGCGCTTTCCAGATCTTAAACGCTTTATTATCCAGATGGGTATAGGCACTCGGCCATGGATTTAATCCACGGATCAGGCGCTCAATCTCCACCGCCGGCTTTTTCCAGTCAATATCTCCCAGTTCCTTGGAAATCATCTTCGTGTGGGTACTTGCCTCATTGTCCTGCGGTGTAAAAGTTGCCGTTTTATTTTCCAGCATCTGCATAGTTTCCACGCACAGCTCGGCACCGACTGTCGCCAACTTGTCAAACAGACTTCCACCCGTCTCATCCTCTGCAATGCGCACCTGCTTTTTGGCAATGATATCTCCGGTATCCAGTCCGACATCCATGCGCATGATGGTGACTCCCGTAATCTCATCTCCATTGATCACAGCCCACTGAATCGGTGCCGCACCACGATATTTCGGAAGCAGGGATGCATGTACATTAATGCAGCCATATTTTGGAAGATCGAGAATACTCTTTGGAAGAATCTGCCCGAAAGCTGCCACTATGATAATATCCGGCGCAAACTTTTTTAAATATTCCACACTTGCATCTTCCCGGATTTTTACCGGCTGGAAGACTTCCAGTCCATGAGAAACCGCACATTCCTTTACCGGTGGAAACTGCATGGTATTCCCACGTCCCTTTGGTTTGTCCGGCTGTGTGACCACAAGCATAACCTCGTGTCCGGCCTCTATGATCTTTTCCAGTGTATTCACCGCAAAATCCGGTGTTCCCATAAAAATTACTTTCATATTATTCCTCTTCCGGCTCCTCATAATTCACATCGTGAAGTCCGCCTTCTACTTTTTCTGTGTACATATGTCCATCCAGATGATCCAGCTCATGGCAAATGCAGCGTGCCATCAGGCCTTCGCCTTCCACTTCCCACTCATTCATATCCAGATCATAAAATTTTGCCTTTACATGATTTGGGCGTGTCACCTGACCAGCTTTTCCCGGAAGACTTAAACAGCCTTCATCTCCGGTCTGCTCTCCGTCAGACTCAATAATTTCCGGGTTGATCATAATAAATGGTCCTTGTCCATCCCCGATGTCAATGACTACCATACGCTTTAAAATACCAACCTGCGGTGCAGCAAGTCCTACTCCGTTTGCCTCATACATGGTTTCGAGCATATCCTCTGCCAGTGTACGGATACGATCCGTCACCTCCGGAATTGGTCTGCATACTTTTGTCAGTACGGGATCTCCCTGAATTCGAATTGTTCTAAGTGCCATAATTACCTCCTAAAAACCACTTGTCGGGTTGAAATCAAACTGTACAGACACATTCGAAAATGCGCTGTTCTTTTTTATTTTTTGTTCCACAAGATCCTTACATGCCACCAGTGTCTTATATTCCGGTGCTTTCATATAAATAACCTTGCGGTACACATCACTTATTTTTGCAATGGATGCATCTGCCGGCCCTACCAGCATAATATTTTTTCCTTTTTGTGATATGACGCGGTGCAGAAATTCCGCGAGATATCCGGCGGCAGCTGTCGTCACCTGCGGATCTGTCCCTGTACAATGGATCAAAAGCAGCTGCCACACCGGTGGATAGGCAAGCATTTTCCGATAAGCAATCTCCTGCTTATAAAATGCCTCGTAATCCTGTTTCTTTGCGGTCTGGATCGCAAAATGATCCGGATCATATGTCTGGATTACCGCCTGTCCCGGTTCCTTTCCCCGTCCGGCACGTCCTACCGCCTGGGTCAGCAGCTGAAACGTCCGCTCCGATGCATGAAAATCCGGGACATGCAAAGACATATCTGCGGCAAGTACCCCTACTAGCGTCACATTTGGGAAATCATGTCCTTTGACAATCATCTGTGTGCCAATCAGAATATCTGCCTCCTGATTGGCAAATGCATGCAGAATCTTCTCATAGGCATCCTTGGTCCGTGTGGTGTCAAAATCCATCCGCATCACACGCGCCTGTGGAAATCTCTGCTGCACTAACATCTCAATCTTCTGCGTGCCTGCCTTGAATCCACCTAAATATTTACTGCCACAGGATGGGCAGATCTTTGGCAATGGCTGCTCATATCCGCAATAATGACAGACCATCCGCCCTCCCGCATGCTGGCTCAGCGAAACATCACAATGAGGACATTGTAACACATATCCACAGGCTCTGCATGAAATAAATCCGGAAATTCCTCTCCTGTTTAAAAACAGCATGATCTGCTGACGTTTTTTCAGACGGTCTTCCATCAGTTCCTGCAATCTCTCCGACAGGATGGAACGGTTTCCCGCCCGCAATTCACTGCGCAGATCTACGACCTCGCAATCCGGCAGCGGTTTCTTTTCCACACGCTCAGACAACGTCAGCAGCTGATACGATCCCCGCATCGCCTGATAATAACTGTCCACCGAAGGCGTGGCAGAACCGAGCAGCACCGACGCATCGTTCATACGTGCACGCTCGATTGCCACATCCCTTGCATGATACCGCGGTGCCGTCTCACTTTTGTAGGACGTCTCATGTTCCTCATCTATAATAATAAGACCTAATTGCGGAAATGGTGTGAACAACGCAGAACGCGGTCCGATCATAATATCAATATCCCCCGCCTTGGCACGTTCAAACTGATCAAAGCGCTCTCCCTGGGAAAGTTTGGAATTCATAATCGATACCCGGTCCCCAAACCGGTTGTAAAACCGCATCACGGTCTGATAGGTCAGTGCAATCTCCGGAATCAGAACAATAGCCTGCCGTCCCTGCTCCACCGTATGGGCGATCAGTTCCATATAAACTTCCGTTTTTCCGCTTCCGGTTACTCCTTTAAGCAGATACGTTTTATGAATACCCGTATCCATGTCCAAACAGACGGTATCCACAACCCGCTGCTGGTTCTCATTCAGGGTCAGATGATATCCTTTCTGATCCAGATGTGACACGGGATTGCGAAACTGTCTGCTTGTCTCTACCTTAAGAATCTGCTGCTGTGCCATGCCCCGGATCACCGCTGCTGATATATTCAGTTTTCCTGTGACAAGGGAATAATCGAGCACGGATTCCCGCAACAGTTCACGCAGCAGCCTGGCTTTCGCCGTATAATGTTTCTGTTCAAAGAGTGCCAGTTTCTGCTGTGCTTCCGCTTTAGAAAGTAACAATATAATCTGTCGTTTCTGCACTTCTTTCGTCTGTCTGCGAATCGGCAATACCGTCTTTAATGCCTGATTCATAGTAGAGCCATAATTTTTGCGCATCCATCCTGCCAGTGCAATCAGCTGGGATTCCATAGCCACGCTTCCCTCATGTACCGAAAGAATGGGGCGAATCCGTTTGGGGTCAAATTCAGCTTCCTCCGTCAGTTCAATGACATATCCTGTCAGTTTACGATTTCCAAACGGAATATCCACCTGTACGCCAACCTGTATGTCCTCCTGCAGATTTTCCGGAATGCTGTATTGAAAGGTCTTATCCAGTTTTTCTACTGATATATCTACAATTATGTTTGCATACTTCATACTTATTCTTTTCTCAAAACACAGTTGACCAGGCCCTCATAGGTATTTACAGCAGATTCGATCACTGGAGACACCCCAAGTTCTCCCAGTGCTGCACTGCATTTCGGCCCGATCGAATAAATATCGGAGACCGATGCCAGTGTCTCTCTCTCCTGCGGCTCTAAACTGCCAAGCAGCCGCTCTGCCGAAGACGCACAGGTAAAAAAGATCGCATTGTATACCTCCGGTTCCATTGGCAGATCTATCGGACAAGGTACATTCTCATATACGTTCAGCCGTCCACAATCACAAAAAGAAAGCAGTGTATCCACAAGATTATCCTTTGCGTTTTTTGCGGTAGGATACCAGATCACTGCCCGCTTAAACGGATCCCCGCGAAATTCCTGATCCAGATATTCCTTTAATTCCTGTGCCAGATTCGTACTGTTGGAATGTTCCGGCATAAAGTCTGCACAAATTCCATACGCACGCAGTTTCTCTGCCGTCTTTTGTCCAATCACTGCACATCTGGTATGAAAGAGTGCCCGCGTATCCAGCCCGGATGCAAACACATTTTTCATAAAATATTCCACACCATTGGCACTGGTAAACAGCAAAACATCCACATGGGCCAGCTCCTGTGCAGTATACACTGCCGGCACACCGACAATCTCACCCGTCATACACTCCCTGGTGCATGCTCCCTTTGCCCGGAGCATAGCGGCCAGACGTGAAGGTTTTTGACCAATTTTTGCAACCAGATAGCGTTTTCCACACAACGGCTTATCTTCAAAAAAATTCAGCTGGCTGCGAAGTGCGACCACATCCCCAACAATAATCAGTGCCGGAGAAGTCAGTTTCGCCTCTTCCACACGGTCTGCCAGATTCTCCAGCGTACCCTCACAGATCTTCTGTGCTTCTGTCGTAGCATGGGAAATCACAGCTGCCGGCGTCTTCCGGCTTCTTCCTGCCTGCATCAGTCCATCCACAATCTGTCTTACTCTCGAAAGTCCCATGAGAAAGATCAGCGTTTCTTTTGGATCTACCATTGATGTAAAATCAAGTTCTGACAAATCCTCTCCGTTTTTTCTGTGTCCGGTAATCACCCGAAAACTTGTAGCAACACCACGATGTGTGACCGGAATCCCTGCATAGGCAGGTCCTGCAATGGCAGAAGTCACGCCGGGAACAACCGTATAGGAGATTCCATGTTCCCGCAGATAGATACCTTCTTCTCCCCCACGTCCAAAGACAAACACATCTCCTCCTTTTAAACGGACAACACTGTGATATTCTTTTGCCTTCTCGACCAGCAGCTCATTGATCTGTTCCTGTGGAAGCGTATGATGCCGATCCGCTTTTCCAACATAAATACGCTCACAATCCATCCTCGCATACCCCAATAATTCCGGAGCTGAAAGTCTGTCATATATAATACAGTCTGCTTTTTTGATCAATTCCAGTCCCTTGACCGTGACAAGTCCCGGATCTCCAGGTCCTGCACCAATCAGATATACCATAGATGCCATAATTTTTCCTTTCCCCGTTTCAATACTGCTCCATTGTTTTTCCAAAACAAAAATTTAATTTATTATACCACTTTTGCGGTATTGCTTGCAACCGGACCTCTATTGGATACACCCGGTTTCCCGCAGTGCATTTTCCGCCACTTCCTGCGGTGTTTTTCCGGAAACCCTGCATTTTTTTATACAGCTTCCTTCCTCATTTCCAAACATTCCAAGCAATTGAACCCTTCCATCGGGCAGTTTACTGGCATATGCTCCGATTGGCATATGACAGTTGCCCCCGGTTCCCTTCAAAAATAGCCGTTCTGCACACGTAATCTCCTCCGTCACGGGATCTGAAAGTGCATTCACCTGCTCGAACAGTTCTTTCTGATCTTCTCTCATTTCCAGTGCAAGCGTTCCCTGTGTTGCAGCAGGTATCATCTGTTCCGGTTCAAAATACTGCGTGATCAAAGATGCTCTCCCCAGACGGTGCAGTCCCGCCGCCGCAAGTACAATTCCATCCATTTGTTCTTCCTGCATCTTTTTTATTCTGGTATCAACATTTCCACGTATTCCCGTAATCCGCAGATCCTTTCGAAGCTGTAAAAGCTGAAATGCCCTTCTTCGGCTTCCGGTGCCAATCACAGCATGCTGTGGAAGTTCCTCCAGTGAAGCGGCTTCCCGCAAAATCAATACATCTCTCGGATCTTCCCGCTTCCATGCATGTGCAAACACAAGTCCTTCCGGCTGTTCGGCCGGCATATCTTTCATGCTGTGTACCGCAAGGCTGATCGTTCCATCCAGCAGTTCCTGTTCAATTTCCCGCACAAAAAGTCCTTTATCCCCAATCTGGTCCAACGCTTTTTTCTGCTCCCGGTCTCCTTTTGTGGATATAATTTTCAGTTCATAACTGTTTTGTGGATAATGTTTCTGCAGGCGGTTTCTTACATATTCTGCCTGCGCCAATGCCAGTTTTGATCCTCTCGTTCCAATGATCACATTCATTCTTTTTCTCCCTGCTCCCGGATTTCGGTATCAAACTGAAATAAATCCTGCAATACCTTTTTATACTGTTCCTGCTGTTCTTTGGATTCCGTCTGCTTAAGCTCTAAAATCGGCTCACGGATCAGTCGCTTTAACGATGCCTTTAAAATCTTTTTTACAATTTTCTGATCCCTCGTACTCAGATCCAGCTTACGGTTTAAATATGCATAACTGTCCTCTACAATTTCCGTACAGCGCTGCTGCAGCGAAGCGATCGTCTCATCAACACCGGTCGTTGCCAGCCATTCCTTGGTTTCCCCAATAGCCTCTTCTATCATGCACTGGCCTTTTTGCACCAGTTCTTCCCGCTGTTTCCGGTTCGTCTCTACAATCTCGTTTAAACTGTCAAGATTGATCAGAAGCGCCTGTGGATTTCGTCCAATCGCCGTCTCCACATCCCGCGGAGAGGCAAGGTCTAAAATTGCAGTTGGATGTAACAACTGTATGTCTTTGTCCCGAATAATATGATGCGGAGAGGCCGTGGCAGAAACCACCAGCTCACACTGTTTCATTGCCTCATACCGCTTTTCAAACGGAATAATTGTAAGCGTTGGAAATTCATGCAAAAGATTTCCGGCATGTGAAAATGTCCGGCTACAGACTGTCACCTGGGCAGCTCCGTATTCATACAGATAACGCAGCGCAAGCGTTGCCGTATGCCCGCTTCCCACAACCAGTGCTTTTTTCCCTGCAATTCCAAACTTTTCCTGCAGCTGGCGGATTCCCACATAGCTGACCGAAAGCGGCCGTTCACTGATTCTTAACTTTGTTTTTATCTTTTTTGCACAGGTGACGGCATCCTGTACCACCCGGTTTAACTCTTTTCCTGTACTTCCAACCGTCCGGGATAATTCAAATGCATCCCTGACCTGTCCTAAAATCTGATCTTCCCCCAGTACCATGGACTCCAGTCCTGCAGTCACCCGGAACAGATAGGAAATGGCATCCATCCCCTCCCGTTGTTTTAAGCACTCCGAAAAATTCACTCCTGGAAACATCTCTTCATACAGGGTACGAATCACACCAAGCGGCTGTGCCATCTCTTCTGGTGCAAAAAAATAGACTTCACTGCGATTGCAGGTCGAAAGCACAAAACACTGTTCGATTCCGGTTTTCCCTGCTTTCTGCAGGAAATCAATTTTCTGATTATCGGTAAAGGACACCCTGTCACGGATGTCCTGATCGGCATGTTTATAATCAATTCCTATATATCCAAATTTCATTCTGCAAAGTACTCCTGCATCACATGGATGGTCTTTTGTATATCTGCATCGGTATGTGCATCAGACACAAACATGGATTCAAACTGTGACGGTGCCACATAAATTCCATGATCCAGCATAAAGCCAAAATAATCGGCATATGCTTTGGTATCTGCTGTTGTCGCAGAATCGTAATCCGTTACATCTTCCCCAGTAAAGAAAATACTCATCAGAGAACCGATCTGATTGACATGCACACGTTTTCCTGCAGCGTGACGCACCGCATCCGCCAGCATCGCTGTATTTTCCTGCAGCCGCATATAAATGTCCGTATCTGCTTCTAATATACGAAGTGTAGCAAGCCCTGCCGCCGTAGCAATCGGATTGCCGGAAAGAGTGCCTGCCTGATAAACCGGGCCATCCGGGGAAACCATACGCATGATATCCTCTCTTCCACCATAGGCACCGACCGGCATACCTCCACCGATAATCTTTCCAAACGTGGACAGATCCGGCGTAATATGAAAATACTCCTGTGCTCCGCCCAGTGCCAGACGAAATCCGGTGATAACTTCGTCAAAGATTAAAAGTGCTCCGTAATGCTTTGTAATCTCACGCAAGAACTCCAAAAAACCGTCTGCTGGCGGAACAACGCCCATATTTGCTGCCACCGGTTCTACAATGATTGCTGCAATCTCATCCGGATAAGCTTCAAACAGTGCCTTGACGCTGTCCGGGGAATTGTATTCTGCAACCAGTGTGTGTTTGGTAAAATCTGCCGGAACACCTGCACTGTCCGGAACGGATGTCGTCAGCGCCGCAGATCCCGCTTTTACTAAAAGTCCATCCGAATGACCGTGATAACATCCACGGAATTTGATAATCTTGTCACGTTTCGTATACCCCCGCGCAACACGGATGGCACTCATCGTTGCCTCTGTTCCGGAGCTTACCAGACGGCTGACTTCCATGGATGGTACCAGCTGCGCCAGAAGTTCTGCCATCTCCACTTCCCGCTCTGTCGGAGCGCCAAACGTAAGGCCTTCATCACATGCAGCTTTTACTTTTTCGATGACACGTGGATCGGCATGCCCCAGAATTCCCGGTCCCCAGGAACATACATAATCGATCATTTCATTTCCATCCACATCGGTAATATGGGAACCTTTCGCACTCTGGATAAACCGTG
>DLKG01000042.1 GCA_002490315.1 Prevotella sp. UBA7594
TCAGTTGAGCTACGGAGCCAAGCCTTATTGCTTTTGAGTAAGCGTTGTTCCTTAAAAGCGAGTGCAAAGGTATGGCTTTTTGGTGAAACCTCCAAATCTTTTTGCAGTTTTTTTTGAGAAAAAGTAAAAAAACTTCGTTTTTACTTAATTTAATGCGTTGTTAACACAAATATAAGACATTTATGGAATGAATGTATATAGAAAGTTGTAACTTTGTAGAGTTACTCATGTTTCGCAGTTTTTTGCAGTGTTGTTGTGGATGAGCCAACTTGCCGACTCGTTGACTCGTCAACTTTTCAACTCGTAGTGCGAATGTGTTATTGTTGAATCTTAAAAAGCTAATGTACAATGTTCATTAATTTGATTATGTCAGTAGTCGTGAGCATAGCGTCCTTTGGAGCCGTTTGTGGCAACGACACTGTTGACAACGCCCCTGCCATCAACCGCGCCATAGCTTCCTGCGCGAGTCGGGGAGGCGGAAAGGTGGTAGTGCCGGAGGGAGTGTTTCGCACGGGATCGGTTTATCTCAAGTCGAACGTCATGCTGCATCTCGACCGCGGAGCCACGCTCAAAGGCGTGGACCGCCTTGATGCCTATCAGCCTCTAAAGACCTCAGCCGACCTCTCGCGCTACGAGAGCGGGGTGGGGACGGTCAACTACAACTCCGCCACCGACCCGCAATGGTCGAAGGCGATGGTGTTCGCCGTAGGGGTGAACAATGCGGGCATAGAAGGCGAAGGAAGTCTTGACGGAGCCGACGTGCGCAATCCGAAAGGTGAGGAGGGGATGCGTGGCCCCCACACCGTGCTACTTGCCGACTGCCGCGACATGCGCTTCGAGGGCTTCAGCGTGAAACATTCCGCCAATTATGCCTTCCTTGGCTATCAGCTCAGCTCCTCGCGCTTTGAGCGGCTGCTCATAGAGGGCGGCTGGGACGGCATACATCTGCGTGGCGCAACGGACGTTGCCATCACGCATTGCGAGCTCCATACCGGCGACGACGCCATTGCCGGAGGCTACTGGCATGGCATGACCATCAGCCGCAACGTGCTCAACTCCTCATGCAACGGCATACGCATGATAATGCCCTCCACCAGGCTTGACATCTGCGACAACACCATCTACGGACCTGGACGCTACGAGCACATAACGTCACGCCGTACCCGCTCCGAGGCTGCCATCAATCTTGAGCCCGGCGGATGGGGACCAGCTCCTGGACGCCTCGACAGCATACGCATCCTGCGCAACGACATCGCATCCGTACTCACGCCACTCTGCGTGACGCTCGGCAATGAAAACTCCCTTGGCTGCATAACCGTGGAGGACATGCAGGCGCGCGGCATAACGCGCATGGCGATGTCCGTGAAGAGTTGGGGCGCGGCATTGACCGACAAGGTTGTGATGCGCCGTTGTCGCATGGAGTTCGACGAGGTAAGCGATGCGCCTGCCACGGAATGGTTCGATAGCCACCCCACAAGCCAATGGCCCGTGTTTCCCGTCTGGGGAATGTATTTCAGAAATGTAGGAAGGGTAGATGCTCAGGCTGTGGAGCTCGTCATGAACGGAGCCGACAAGCGCAATGCCTACCGGCTTGACAACGTGAAGAGCTCACGGCTCAAGAACATAGACGTACGAGAAAAATGAGGACGTCAAAGGACAATGAAGGTCTTCAATAAAAAATGAGGACAAGGAATAAATGTGAGGGTAAAAAAATTGAGGGCAGTCAAACAACTGCCCTCAACCAACACAAAAACTAAACTAGACTTAACTAAGCTAATTCGAGATTCTCACGAACCCCTAATTATCGTTTGCAAATGTAGTGATTATTTTTGTTATATCATAATTATTGTGGCAAAAAAAAGCTTAACAAGAATGAATTTCTGCATAATAGGCACAATTTCTAACCAGCTATACATTTACCAATCATAATATAATCCAAGATTGTCATTGCAGTCATGGCTTCCACGATGGGTACGGCGCGCGGCAGAACGCAGGGGTCGTGGCGTCCGCGTGCGCAGAGAGTGGTGGGGCGTCCTTCCTTGTCCACGGTCGGTTGCTCTCGCAGAATGGTGGCAACGGGCTTGAATGCCGTGCGGAAATAGATGTCCTCGCCGTTGCTGATGCCTCCTTGTATGCCTCCACTATGGTTAGTGGCGGTGTGTACCCTGCCGTTGTCGTTGATGAAGATGTCGTTCTGCTGGCTTCCGCGCGAGTTGACGCAGTTGAAGCCCTCGCCATATTCGAAGCCTTTGGCAGCGTTGATGCTGAGCATGGCAGCCCCGAGCATGGCATGGAGCTTGCCAAACTCCGGTTCGCCGACGCCTGCCGGACAGCCTTTGACGACACACGTGATGACGCCGCCGATGGTGTCGCCCTCCGCCTTCACCTCGCTTATGAGCCGCTCCATGAGCAACGCTTTGTCGGGATCGGGGCAGCGCACGACGTTCGATTCCGTCTTCGACAGATCGTACTTGCGGTAGTCGCGGTCGAGGGCAATGTCGCCCACTTGCGACGTGTACGCCATGATGCTTATGCCCATCTGCCTCAGGGCGAGCTTGGCAAGCGCGCCGCCGACACAGCGGCTGATGGTGATGCGTGCTGAAGAGCGTCCGCCGCCACGGTGGTCTCTGATGCCGTACTTGCTCTCATACGTGAAGTCGGCGTGTGAGGGGCGGAAGAGGGGGCGTATGTTGTCGTAGTCGGCCGAGTGCTGATTGGTGTTGCGCACGATGAATCCGATGGGGCAGCCCGTCGACTTGCCCTCAAACACGCCGCTGAGCAGTTCCACGCGGTCGGCTTCGTTGCGTGATGTAGTGATGTGGCTCTGCCCGGGGCGACGTCGATTGAGTTCATTCTGTATGAACTCAATGTCGATGTCGATGCCGGGAGGCATACCGTCGACGACGCCGCCGATGGCTTCACCGTGGCTCTCGCCGAACGTAGTCAGCGTGAAGATGTTGCCGAATGTGTTGCGCATGGCTTTAATGGCAGTGTCCGCATCCGCTGCCGCAGCAGCCGTCGTTGTTCTCCTTCGTCTGCTTGTGGTCGCCGCAGCCGCCCTTGCAGCCTTCGCATCCGCCGCCACATCCGCCTTTGCCGTTCATGTGGTCGAACATGGCTTGAATCTCCGGCATGGTTGCCTCGCGGTTTTCCACCACCTTGCCCTTGAAGTTGAGTTTCTTTCCGGCGAGAGGATGATTGAGGTCGATGCGCACCTTGTCGGCTGTGATTTCGAGCACGCGACCGATGAAGTGGTTGCCGTCCTCATTCTGCAGTGGAATCATGGCACCCTTGTGCACGTTCTCGCTGTCGAAGCGTCCGTCGACGGTGAAGATGTTCTTGTCGAGGCTTACCACGCGGCTCTCCTCGAAGTCGCCGAACGCTTTCTCCTTGTCGAGTTCGAAATCGAACGTTTCGTCCTTAGCGAGATTCTCAACGGCTTCCTCGAAGTCCTCGAGAGCGGAGCCGAAGCCCGTGATAAACTGGAAGGGCTGTCCTGCCTTAGTCTCCTCCACCAATTCTCTTACGCCTTCGTTGTCGATAGTATAGAGCTGATAGTCGACAGCGATGTATTTGTTTGTCTTGTTTTCCATTTTTTTCTTATGTTATGAATTTGTTTATGTTATGCAAATGTAAAGCAAATCGGGAGAAAAATGAGATGAATTTATTCATTTCTTATCCAGAGATGCAGCCTGTTTTATGCAAAGGTACGACATTTTTTTCGCTTTCCTTCGTAAGTACGTTTTTTTTATGCTAACTTAGCACAACGTTTTTGCGACTTTCTCCCTACACTTTATCAGAAGCGTGTGGGAGAGACAATGTCTACGTAGGAAAAAAGACAAATGAAATGCAGAAGAATAGAACAATAGAAAAAGGACAGTTGCGTTTTGCCTCGTCGGTGTTTGCCTTGATGCTGCTCTTCTTGGCAACGGGTGAGGTTTCGGCAAACGGATGGCGCGGAGAACGACAGAAGATGTCGTCGATGGTGCGATGGTTGTCGGAGTTGAATAATGTTAAGGCAGAACAGAACAATGGCAATGCTGACACGTTCAAGCGGAAGGCGCGGCGACAGGAAGGCGCGCGCCTGACAGCCCTCGTGCGCCTCTCGCAGGAAGCCGACGGCAAGCTTGCAGCGCAAGGAGCAGGCTTTCTCGCGGAAGAAGGAGTCGGCGTGCTCGACAGCATCGGCGACATCTACATCGTAAGCCTGCCCGTGGCGTCGTTGCCTGCGCTTGTTGCCGACAGTCGCGTGGAGCGCGTGGAGGCGGAGCGCGTGGGGCAGCCGCTCGTTGACGTGGCGGCGGCATCCTGCAATGTGAAGCCAGTGAGCCAGGCACTCAATCTTCCAAAGGCTTACAAGGGCAAGGGCGTTGTAATGGGCGTCATGGACGTAGGCTTCGACCTCACCCATCCCAACTTCCTCGACGCCTCCGGTTCCCACTCGCGCATAAGTCGCTTCTGGGATCAGCTCTCGCTCGACACCATCGGCAGCTCCATGCCCGTCGGGGCGGAGTACACCACGCCCGATGCCATTGCCGCTTATGCACATTCGCGCGACGGCCTCACCATCTACCACGGCACCCACACGCTCGGTATTGCGGCAGGCAACGGAGCCTCCACGCCCTACGTAGGCATGGCTCCGGAGAGCGACATCTGCATCGTCAGCAACGCCGTCGACACCGACGCTGACTACATCGACGAGGCCGATCTCTACCGCTACACGACAGCCACCGACCTGCTTGGCTTCAAATACATCTTCGACTATGCCGCCTCGGAGGGCAAGCCATGCGTGGTGTCGTTCAGCGAAGGCTCGCCGCAAGACTTCGACGGCGACAACGAACTCTACTATGAGGCACTCTCCCGACTGACAGGCGAGGGGCGCATCCTCGTGGCGTCGGCAGGCAACACGGGCGGAGGCTACAATTATCTCTACAAACCGTCCGACCGTACATCGGCAGGCGCTTTCCTTTCTTCAAGCGACAAGCGCGTGCACGTGCTCGTCAAAAGCCACAGCGCCTACGCCTTGCGCACGCGGCTCTATCGCCTTGGTTCAGCCGCCTGCTCCTCGTCGTCGCCGCGCGTGACGCTGGGCGACGGCACAGCGACGATACGCCTCACTACTTCCGAACTTACGTCGGCTTCCGACTCCACGCTCAGCGACACTATTCTTGTAGGCGACGACGTCTACGTGCAGACTCTTCGTGCCTATCCCTCCTGCTACGACCGGAGCGAACTGGTCGTCGACGCAAGCGTGAGCGGACCGGAAGGCATCGGCAACAGCAGCAAGCTGTCGATAGAGATGGAGGGTGGGGCAGAGGCGGAGCTGTTCCGTCTTCATGGAAAGATAATAGAGAGCAGCGCCAATCCTGACCTCAAGGGCAGCGACCACAGCCATGGACTACTCTCGCCGGGCAGTGCGCCGGGCGTGATATGCGTCGGGAGCACCAACAACCGCACGTCCTTTGTCAACGAGCAGGGCAACGTCGTGAGCTACGACTACGGACCCGTGGGCGAGAGAAGCAGCTTCTCGGCTGTCGGCCCCACGTTTGACGGACGCCACAAACCCGACGTCATGGCTCCTGGAGCTAACGTAATTTCGTCGATGAGCAGCTTTTACATGGAGCACAATCCCGACGAAACGGAGATTATCGTGCGCCGCCAGACGCATGACGGGCGCGTCTACGGATGGGTGGCGGAGACGGGCACGTCGATGTCGGCGCCAATCGTGGGCGGCATCGTGGCACTTTGGCTTGAGGCCAATCCCCGTTTGACGCCGCAGGACGTAATGGACATCATGGCACGCACCTCCCATCCATGTGGCGACTATGGCGACAAGACGACTGACTACTGCGGCTATGGCACAATCGACGCCTACGCCGGACTGCTCGACATTCTCGGACTTTCCTCCGTGGATTCCATAACGCCTGCCGCTCCTCAAGGCGTCGGCGTGAGGCTGACGGCTGAGGGCACGCTGCGTCTTATCTTCTCGTCTGCCCCAAAGGAGTCGTTCCACCTATTAATATATGACAGTGCCGGCACGCTGCGCCAGCGCAAGAGCATGGCGCCAGGTGAAAACGCTTATGAGGAAGACCTTTCTGCATTGCCGAAAGGCGTCTATGTCGTGCAGATAGACACATGCTCAAAACCCACTACCGGCTCCGTGCTCGTGCGCAGATAGGCTGAGGAGAGAGCTTGCTTGTCAGCACATTGATTCGGAGCTTGGAGATGTTGCTTCTCATGAAAGCTGCGATATGACAAAATGAAAGCTACGATGTTGCAAAATGAAAGCGGCGCTTTAGCCCTCCTAAAGCGGCACTTTAGCGAATGTAAAGCGGCACTTTAGCGAATGTAAAGCGGCACTTTGGTGAAATCTTATTGCTGCAAACTGATGCCAATAATTAATGTAAGCAAATTGAGCGGAATTTAAGCAATTTGTAAGTTGCAGAGCGTAAATACTTACGAGGTACTTTTCTTTCCGGCAGCGTGTCAAGGCTCATCGCGGCTCACGTTTTATCTCTCCTGATTCCGGATGGAACCAAAGAAAATACGCGAAAAAACTTTGCCGTTTCGCCCTTTTTGTGTAACTTAGCGAAATCTTAAACAACGTGGCTTATGATAGATTACTTCGTACAACATTTGTGGACCATCTGGGCAGTCATCTCCATCGTCTGCCTCGTAATGGAGATGTCCTCCGGCGACTTCTTCCTTACGTGTTTCGGCATGGGAGCACTCTGCGCCCTGCTCACATCATTGTTCTGCGTGCCGCTGTGGGCGCAGGTCGTAGTGTTCGCCGTCTTCTCAATACTGTCGATAAGGCTGTTGCGGCCGCACTTGCTTGCCGCCCTCAATAAGCATGGAGAAGGCAGGGTAAGCAATGCAGACGCCATCATCGGCCGCATCGGCACCGTCTCCGAAACCGTCAAGGCTGGCGACTACGGCCGCGTGAAGCTCGACGGCGACGACTGGAAAGCGGAGACCGACTCGCCCTGCGACATCCCAGTGGGCACAAAGGTGCGCATCGTAGGCAGGGAAAGCATTATCGTCAAGGTTGAACCAACACAACGATAAACTCTTTATTCACTTAACTTTTAACCCAAAATCTTTCTATTATGGAATTTATGACAGTTTTTCTCATCGCACTTGTAGTGCTCGCAGTTGTCTTCGTGAAGATGGCTGTAGTGATAATCCCGCAGAGCGAAACAAAAATCGTGGAGCGACTCGGCAAGTACTTCGCGACACTCAGCCCTGGCGTGAACATCATCATCCCCTTCATCGACCGCGCCAAGACCATCGTTGTGAGGTCGAGCGGACGCTACGGCTACTCCTCAACCATCGACCTTCGTGAGCAAGTGTATGACTTCGACAAGCAGAATGTCATCACGAAGGATAATATTCAGATGCAGATTGACGCCTTGCTCTATTTCCAAATCGTCGACCCGTTCAAGGCAGTCTACGAGATAGACAATCTGCCAAATGCCATAGAGAAGCTCACGCAGACAACGCTGCGTAACATCATCGGAGAGCTGGAGCTCGACCAGACGCTCACCTCACGCGACACTATCAACACGAAGCTGCGTGCCGTGCTCGACGACGCCACCGACAAATGGGGCATCAAGGTCAACCGCGTGGAACTGCAGGACATCATCCCACCCTCAAGCGTGCTTCAGGCCATGGAGAAGCAGATGCAGGCGGAGCGCAACAAGCGCGCCACTATCCTCACGTCGGAAGGTCAGAAGCAGTCGCAAATCCTTCAGTCGGAGGGCGAGAAGGCTTCCACAATCAACCGTGCCGAGGCTCAGAAGCAGCAGGAGATACTGCGTGCAGAGGGTGAGGCGCAGGCACGCATACGCAAGGCTGAGGCTGAGGCCATAGCCATCGAGAAAATTACGGAGGCTGTGGGCAAGAGCACCAATCCTGCCAACTATCTGCTCGCACAGAAGTACATACAGATGATGCAGCAACTTGCTGACGGCGACAAGACAAAAACCGTCTTCCTGCCCTATGAGGCAACCAATCTCCTCGGCAGCCTCGGAGGCATCAAGGAACTCTTCAAGGAGACGGGCAGCCAGGAGAAGTAGTGCTGGAAGTATTACTAATACGGGCATTATGAAACTTTAGCAAAATAATTAATATTAGGAAAAATGAACATTTGTATATTTGTTGGCGCACGCCCCAATTTCGTCAAAGTAGCCTCCATCCTCCGCGCTATGGACGCGAGCGGAGTGGGGCATAGTGTTGTCTACGCGGGTTGTGAGGACGACCCGACACTTGAGCCGTCGCTCTTCGACGATCTCCAGATGCGGCGTCCCGACGTGTTCCTCGGTGTCAACTGTGAGAACCTCAATGAGCTGACGGGGCAGGTGATGTCGGCGTTCGAGCGCTATTTGCAACAGACGCCCACCGACGTGGTGATTGTCGTCGACGACCTCGCCTCCACAATGGCGGCTGCCATCGTGACGAAGAAGCAGGGCATACGCCTTGCACATCTCGTAGCAGGCACGCGCTCTTTCGACATTTCCATGCCGAAGGAAATCAATCGTCTCGTCATCGACGGACTCTCCGATCTCCTTTTCACGGCTGGCATCGGGGGCAACAGTGCCGCGACGCGCGAGGGCGCTGAGTCGTCAAAAATATACATGGTTGGAAATATTCTCATGGACACGCTGCGCTTCAATCACCAGCGCTTCAAGCGTCCGGCTCTCTTCGACGATTTTCATCTTGCGGAGAAAAGCTACATTGTCTTCACACTCAACCGCAAGGCGCTCATCGCCAACACCGACGAGCTGCGTGCATTGATGGTGAGCATGATGGCACACGCCGGCGACGTGCCCGTAGTGGCTCCGCTGCGCGACAGAGCAGCGGACGCCGTGAAGAAAATCGTGGAGGAGAATCCTCTGCTCTTCGAAGGGCTTCACGTAACGAGTCCGCTCAGCTATCTGGAATTCGGATATCTCACGGCGCATGCCCTCGGCATCGTCACCGACTCCGGCAACGTTGCCGAAGAGGCCACGTTCAACACCGTGCCATGTATCACGCTCAACAGCTACACGGAACACATCGAAACCGTGAAGGTCGGTTCAAACGTTCTCGTCGGCGAGGACCCCGTGAAGCTTGGCGAGGAAATGACGCACATGGTGGAGGGACAGTGGAAGCACTGCGGCATCCCCGACCGCTGGGACGGCCGCTCGGCAGAACGTATCGTGAAGACGCTGACGGAAAATTAGAAATATTGTGCTTCGAGTGCTGGTTTCGTCGATGTAGACCTACATATTAATAAAGGCTGCCAATCTGCCAAGGCATTGCCCGAAATGTCGGATGATCAAAAAAATCTTAATCATGAATACTAACAAATCCTTTATTCTTTGCTCCGCTATTATAGCGTTGAGCATAGTTGTACTTGGTTTCTGCCTCAAGGGAGGCATCGACAATTTCGCCAATAAGGATCGCAAGGTGGCGGTGAAGGGATTGGCAGAGAAAGAGGTTGACGCCGACAAGGTTACGTGGCCTATCGTTTCCAAGGAACTTGGCAACGACCTCCCCGAACTCTATCAGCGACTCGGCTCTACGCAGGCAAAGATAAAGCGCTTCCTTACGGCTAACGGCGTCAAGGCGAGTGAGATAAGTGTCAATGCGCCCAGCGTAATCGACCTCAACGCCGACCAGTACAACACGACACCGCGCCCCTATCGCTACAACATCACGTCGGTCATCACCGTCACGTCGCGCAACGTGAAGCTCGTGCGCTCCATCATCGCCCGTCAGGGCGAACTGCTGAAGGAGGGTGTGGCAATCGTTGACGGTGGCTACGAAAACCAAGTGAAGTACGAATATGTATCTTTCAAGGATATGAAACCGAAGATGATGGAGGAGGCAATAGCCAATGCCGAGAAGACAGCCACACAGTTTGCAAAGAATTCCAACAGTAAGCTCAACAAGATTGTGTCTGCCGACCAGGGACAATTCTCCATCGACGACCGCGACCAAACGACGCCCTACATCAAGAAGGTGCGCGTAGTGACTACTATCGTCTATTCGCTGAAGGATTAAGCCTCGTTTCTTACATCTTTATTGCATATTATTACATTATGGGTAAATTAAGTTTAAAATCATAAGAAAAATCAAGGTTTTGCTTGCTTTTCTCAATTTAATGATGTATATTTGCAATTAGTTAAAGTAAGGATGTAGTCTCACATCCCCAAATCGTATTCTTAAATGACGGGCGGGAGACACCGGTCAGAATAGGAGGGTATTATGATGAGAACAACAAAGAGGGCTTACGACTTGGAATCGTTTGAGCTCGACAACATCTACAACGAAGAGGAAGACCGCTACACTCGTGTAGATTCATCCATTTGGTACAACTGAAATGCAGTCATCGAAGGCTGATTTTTTGCTTATAAAGAATATTCCCCGAAGAGAACGAGCTACGCTTCTCTTCGGGGATTTCTTTTGCATAGAGTGATGGGCGAGTTGTTTCCGGATGAGCCTTATTTCTTCTCAAAATGCTGGTAGTCCTTAAGGCTACGCCAGTTGCCTCCCCACGTGAAGCCGTGTTTCGTGAAGATTTTGTAGGCGAGATCGTTGTGGTCGATTTTGTATTTGAAGTGGCGGGAGCGGTCGGCGTAGCGATTAGCTTGAGGAGGGTCAACGCGCAGGCGACCGTTCTTGAGATGCTTCACGTATGGGTTGTAAAGCGGGTTGAGGTCGACGGCTTTTCCGCGGCTGTGGTTGGAGAGCGCTTTCGAGCCAGCTACGTGTCTGAAGTTGAAGCACGTCGTGTTATTTGCCGCCATCGATTTTTTGTCGTCGGCATCGTAGTTGTCGATGAGCACCATGCGTTCTATTGGGTAGTGGGCGTCGTAGAGTTCGCGGAAAATGGCAAGCAAGTCGTCGGCAATCGACTTGTGGCACACCATCTCGCCGAGGCATGTCTTACCGTCATCTGTGCGGTGGAGCACTTGCAGATAGCGCAGGTCGGAGCGCGGCGTTGTGCAATCGGTCTTCCACGACTTGCCATATATGCGCTTGAAGAGAGTGTCACTGATGGTATGCTTGGTGAAACAACGCTCCAAGCCATAGCTTTTCACCGTCTTTTCGCTGACAGTAGTGCCCGCCTTCCAGTGTTTCAGAATTTCCGTTTCCGCTGACATCGGAGTTGTGGCTTCTGCAACGGCTGTCAGCAAGAAGGCAAACAATAGGGTTAGGTAGGTGATTTTTGTTTTCATAGATAGCTGTAAAATAAAAAAAACCGCTGACCGAAAGGCCAGCGGTTAATCTCTCATTTTCTGTTCGAGCTAACGATTACTCAGCAACTGTAGTATCAGCAGCAGTTGTGTCGGCAGCAGTAGTGTCAACAGCAGCTGTGTCAGTTGTGTCAGCGTTTGCTGCAGGAGCAGCTGTTTTGTTACCACAAGATGCGAAAGAGATAGCTGCGATAGCTACGAACATTAAAACTAATTTCTTCATTTTCTTTGCTTTTTAAATCTGTAAAACAATCATTTGTTTATTAAAACACTGCAAAGGTATATATTTTTTTTATACGACGTTCAACTTTTAAGGTTTTTTTTTCGACTTTTTTGTAACCCATTCAGAAGACATTGATTATCAATGAAATACAGATTGTAAACAAATGTTAATGTTTTAATCTCTCTTAAATACTGCTTGAAAACCCTCTCTTTTCGGCTCTTTTCGGTGCTATAATACTTCACGAAATCTACAGGTTGACGTCGGAGAGTACGTGGCATAACTCGCAGATCGTTGGATTTTCCGTAACAGAGGTCTTACTCCATCACTTGAAATACTGTAAGAGTAGAAAAACAATCTGAACAAATGCGGCTTTTTTGCGATACTTTCAGTAACTTTGCAGTTCGTAACCACAAAGTATATATATAATAAGGTAGAAAGAAGAATGATAAATACATCTGTATTCCAAAATAAGAAAGCAGCTTACTACACGCTTGGCTGCAAGCTCAACTTTTCCGAGACTTCCACTTTCGGAAAGATGCTTGCCGACCTTGGCGTAAGGGCTGCAGCTGATGGCGAACACGCCGACATCTGTCTTGTCAACACTTGCTCAGTGACGGAAGTGGCCGACCACAAATGTCGACAGGCCATTCATCGTCTTGTGCGCAACAATCCAGGCGCCTTTGTCGTAGTGACAGGATGCTATGCGCAGTTGGAGTCGGAGGCGGTGAGCAAGATTGAGGGCGTTGACCTCGTGCTGGGCTCTGACGAGAAGGCCAACTTGGTGCAGTTCCTTAGCGATGCATGGACGTCGAAAGAGTCACAGGACGAAGAACAGGATGGCGCCTCAAAGGGCGCTCTACATCAGTTCCATTCCGTGAAGACGAAGAACATCAAGTCGTTTGCACCCTCTTGCTCACGTGGTAATCGCACGCGCTATTTCCTCAAGGTGCAGGACGGCTGCGACTACTACTGCACATACTGCACCATACCCTATGCGCGTGGCAACTCGCGCAATCCAACCATCGTTTCGCTCGTGGAGCAGGCTCGTGAAGCGGCTGCGGAGGGAGGAAAGGAAATTGTGCTGACAGGCGTCAATATCGGTGACTTCGGCAAGACGACAGGAGAGAGCTTCCTCGACCTCGTTCGTGCCCTTGACGCCGTGGAGGGTATCGAGCGCTATCGCATCAGCAGCATGGAGCCCGACCTTCTCACCGATGAGCTCATCGACTTCTGTGCCCAGAGCCGTGCCTTCATGCCTCATTTCCATGTGCCACTGCAGAGCGGCAGCGACGAAGTGTTGCGCCTCATGCACCGACGTTACGACAAGGCACTCTTCGCTCACAAGATTGAACTCATAAAGCAGCGTATGCCCGACGCCTTCATCGGCGTGGATGTCATGGTGGGCTGTCGCGGGGAGACACCGGAGTGCTTCGAGGAGTGCTTCGACTTCCTTGACGCGATGGACGTCACGCAGTTGCACGTGTTCCCGTACAGTGAGCGTCCCGGCACAGCTGCCTTGCGCATACCCTACATCGTCAGCGATGCTGACAAGAAGCAACGCAGTAAGCGCCTTATTGACATGAGCGAGAGTAAGCGTATCGCCTTCTACGGGAAATACATCGGTAAGGAGCAGGACGTGCTCTTCGAAAAGGCAGCACGCGGAAAGGCTATGCACGGCTTCACTGCCAACTACATACGCGTGGAACTTTCGCCGCGTGACGCACGGGAAGACTATGACAACAAAATCATACGTGTGCGCCTCGGCGAATTCAATCACGACCGTTCGGCTCTGAAAGCAACCATATTGTAGAATGTGAAAGCAGAGTAATCTGTGGAAACGTTTATTTGTAAAAGATATTAGTGTTAAGGAAGCTAATCATGAAGAAAGTTGCAATCGTAATACTCAACTGGAATGGCAAGAAGATGCTGCGCCGCTTCCTTCCCTCTGTTGTGGAGCGCAGTGGCGACGACGCAGAGGTGATTGTCGCTGACAATGCCTCGACGGACGGCTCTATGGAGATGCTTCGGGAGGAGTTTCCTTCTGTGAGCACCATAGTGCTCGACCGCAACTATGGCTTTGCCGACGGCTACAACCGTGCCCTGCGTCAGGTGGACAGCGACTATTACGTGCTGCTCAACAGCGACGTGGAGGTGACAGAAGGGTGGCTCAACCGCCTCGTGGAGTTCATGGACGCCCATCCGGAAGCTGCTGCATGTCAGCCAAAGCTGCTTGCCGAACATCGCCGCACGCAGTTTGAGTACGCTGGAGCAAGTGGCGGATTTCTCGACCGCTATGGTTATCCATTCTGTCGCGGCAGAATCTTCGACACATTGGAGGAAGACGAAGGACAATATGACGATGTGTGCGAGGTTTTGTGGGCTACAGGTGCTTGCCTCATGATACGCCGCAGCGACTATTGGCGCGTTGGCGGACTTGACGCGCGCTTCTTCGCACACAACGAGGAGATCGACCTCTGTTGGCGTCTGCACAATCTCGACAGACATATATATTGCGTCCCGACGAGCATTGTCTATCATGTCGGAGGCGGAACGCTGCCTAAAGGAAATCCCATGAAGACATTCCTCAACTTCCGCAACAATCTCACTATGCTTTATAAGAACCTGCCTGCAGCAGACTTGAAGCACGTCATGCGCGTAAGATGCCTGCTCGACTATGTGGCGGCTATGAAGTCGCTCATAGCAGACAGAAACGTGGCGGAATGTAAGGCTATACTCCGCGGGCGCAAGGCTTTCAAGGCATGGCGCAAGGACTTCGATGCCGACAGGGCACAGATACAGGCAACACGCATTGTGGCAGACGAGCCGATGCGCAAACCTTACAGTATTTTGTGGTGCTATTACGTGAAAGGAATGTCTACATATAAAAATCTGAAAAACCGATAAATAACGTCGTTTTTTTTTGTATTTTTAAAGGTTAAACGACAAAAATCCCCTTGTCGTTTAACTTTTTTAGCTGAAAGTCTTGCTTTTTAAAACCTTTTTTGTATTTTTGCAATGCAATATATTGTAAAGTGATTAGTATTCATAAAGTGAAAAAGGTTTATTTCATCATAATAACGTTTATTTTGCTTCTGTCAACGGGGTGTGAGCTACGCTTGAAGCAGTATGGCGACGACAGCGAAACTGTGGTCAACATACAGCGCTATGACCGTCTTGAGAGCCGCTATCTCACGACTGGTGACTTCTCTGCGTTGCAGCAGATGAACATCGACTACCCAATGGAGACGCGTACCTTGGTTGAGGACGTACTTCAGCTGGGGGAAGTCAACGACCCGGAAATAAACACAAAGTTCCTTCAGTTCTATCAGGACACGACGCTTCAAGTTATTATCTCTGAGGCTGAGTTGCAATATGCCAACGTGTGCGACATCAGCAAGCAGTTCTCCTTGGTATTTGCCAAGATGAGGAAGATGTTCCCGGAAATGCAGACGCCTACCGTTTACATGCAGATTGGTGCCCTCGACCAAAGTGTTGTCATAGGCAACAACTCCATTGGCATCTCCCTCGACAAGTATCTTGGTGCCGACTTCCCTATCTATCGCCGTTACTACACGGCGGCGCAGCGCAAGCAGATGACACGCGAAGCCATTGTGCCCGACTGCATTTGTTTCTGGCTTCTCAGCATGTATCCGCTCCACAATTATGATGCATGCACGCAGAATGAACGCGATATGCACATGGGAAAAATCATGTGGGTGGTCAACAAGCTTCTCGGAAAGAAAGTCTTTCATACTAAGTTTACGGTTGCTGTTGAGAAATACGTGGATAGTCATTCAATGTCGATGAAGGATTTACTATTGTCAGAAAATTTCTGACGAGGGCGAAGAGTGTGTATCAAAAGAAAGGTACATCTCCGCTACGGATAATCCCTATTTGAGAGTTTTGACATATCCTTTATAGCGGGTTAAAAAGCATAACGCCTTAAAGGGTAAAAGCATATAGTGATTTTAGGGTAGGCTTTTGTCCATCGGACGGGAGTCCGCCGTTCCGAGTATAAAAGCATATAGTGATTTTAAGGTAGGCTGTTGCCCTTTCTGGGGTGTTAAACTTCTTTTTAACTTCCGATAAATTTGTTTTTGTCACATCCTCTACGAATAACCCTATTTGTTTTTTTTGTTCCATGTGCTTTGCGTGTAGCAACAAGAAAGGTCTTTCCGTTAAATTCATGGATAAGGAATAAGAAAAAAGGAGGTAGAGCAAAGTTTACTTGCTTTACCTCCTTATTGTAAGGAACCACCCCTTCTTTCTTTATCTCTTAAAGTTAGGGTTCTCCTTCTTTCTTTATCTCTTCAAGTTCGGGTTCTTGTCAACATCAGATGTCGGGTAAGGACAATAGATGGAGTTGTCGCCCTGCCATGTGGAGTTCACGACGCTCACGCTCTCCTTAGCCTTGATGTCGTTGCCGTTGGCATCCTTTGCCACTACGATTTCCGGGTTGGCTACGCGATAGTCGAAGTTCTTCTTCAACTCGTTCATACGGAGCTCGTCGGCACGGCGTGTAACCATCTGTGTCCACTGACCTGCAACCTCCCATCCGTGCTCGATGTAGCAAGCCTCGGCGAGCTGGTCAGCAGACATAGCGTCGATAGATACTGTTGTTCCGTCAGAGAGAGTGACGTTCTGCCAGTCGGTTACGGCACGCTTGCGTACTTCCTTCAGATACTCCTTAGCCTTTGAGAGATCGCCACCTGAGCGGGCAGCACTCTCTGCGTACCACAGCAGCACCTCAGAGTAGCGGATGAGGCGGTGGCGGCGTCCGTCAGTCATGTTGGTGTAGTTAGGCTGCAAATAGTTGTAGGGCTGCGAAAGCTCAATGTTGGAGTTGTTCGGGTCGCAGTTGGTAGTGTAGACACTGAACATCGGGTGGAAAGCGGCAACATAGCGGTCGCCCTTTCTGAATGTACGATGCTCGTAATTACCTTCACTGACCTTTCTGTAGTTGTGCGTGTTGTCCTTTGCGTCGATGTCTTCAGCAACCTTCTTGTCGAGATCAGCGATTTCCTTAGCGTATTCATCTGGCTTATCCGTTGGATTGTTCTTGATGTCCACTGCCTCCCAGATGTCCTCGGCTGCAGTTTCCCACCAGTCGCAGACGCGGTAAATCTTCGTGCCCTTCTGGAATGTAACCTTAGGAGCATAGATGGCGTCCTTGCGAGGACCTGCTGGATAGCGCTTCCAGAAGGCAATCTCACCCCAAGAGTCGCCCCAGCCACCATCGCCGAGACCCTCGAAGCGGTTGCAGGAAGTAAGCTCAGAGTCGTGATCCCATGAACCATTGTTCCAGTTGTTGTCGATGCCGACGAGTGTTTCCTTGTTGTAGTTGTGTGCGATGGAGTAGACGTGGCTCCAGTCATTGTCAAGATAGAAGCCGTAAGAGTTGTTGTTGTCGATCACTTCCTTTGCCTTCTGTGCTGCGAGCTGGTAGTACTCCGTGCCCTTGTTGAGCGGATAGCCAGCCATAGCCATGTAGACAGCAGAGAGAGTAGCCTGTGTTGCCTGCTTTGTCACCCATGCATCGATGCCGTCATGATTGCGTGGAGCGGTAGAATAGGAAGTGGGGAGCATTTGCTCAGCCTTTTTGAGGTCATCCACTATCAGATTGTAGACATCAGCTACGCTTGAGGGAGATATGTCGGTGAGCGAGGCGTCATTTGCCGTGATGATAGGCAGCGGACCAAATACGCGCACGAGATAGAAGTAAGCGTATGCACGCCAGTAGTGGGCGTTGCCGAGGGCGATGTTGATTTCTTCCTGTGAAACAGGAGTCTTCTGTGCGCCTTCAAGAATGAAGTTGGCAGCCTTTACGAGGGCATAGTGCAGGTTCCATGCGTCAGTCACACCTTTGTTGGCACCGTCAGAGCTGAAGCCGTCGAGTGCTGCAACAGCCTGCTTGTTGGAGCCAGGGTTGGCTGTCATGTCGTCGCCCTGCCACTGTGGGTACATAGGGTTGGTCCACGACTGTGTCTGGTTGAGTTTCTCGTAGAGAGTGTTCAAGCTTGCGTCAAGGTCGGCTTGGCAAGTGAAGAAGTTGTCCTGCGCCATCTGTCCCTTGGGGTCTTCTGTGAGGAAGTCGCTACAAGATGTAGTGGTTGTGAGCATCGAAGCGGCAAACAGACAACTGAATAATATTTTAGTATTCATATTGTTTCTTTGTATTGAAAATTAATAGATTGGGTTTAGAAGTTCAAGCGTACACCGACTGTGAATGTGCGTGGGTTAGGATAAGCGCCCATGTCGATACCGTTGTCTAAGTCGACACTGTTCTCGGAGAATGAGGCACCTGCCGGGTCCATACCCTTGTAGTTTGTGATTGTGAAGAGGTTCTGTGCCGACAGAGAGAGACGGATGTCAGCGAACTTCGTCATAGAGCGCGGGAATGTGTAAGCCACGCTGATGTTCTCACAGCGGAAGTAGTTGGCGTTCTCAAGCCACTTGTCGGAGTTGCCGTAGGTCTTGTTCTCAGCATTGAGTGTAGGCATAGTCTTGCCGATGTTTGAGAAGTAGTCCTTGTCGGTTACGAACATGGATGCGCCTACAGACGAGTTCATAGCGTAGCGCACGAGGTTGAGGCGCTTAGCTCCGAAAGCGGCGTTGCAGAACATGTTGAACTCCCAGTTCTTGTAGTTGATGGAGTTGTTCCAGCCTAGAGTTACGCTCGGATTCGACTTGCCAAGAACGAAACGGTCGGTAGATGCGTTAGGAGTAGCTGTTATGCTGCCGTCCTTCGTGTAGTAGGTGTCGATCCACTCGCCATTAGCGTTCTGCTGCAGGCCTGCCCATTTGAAGCCGTAGAATGTGCCGATGGCCTCACCCTCGGTGATGATAGTACACGGATCAACGGTGCCTGGTGACGGGCTTGTGCCGTAGAGGCGTGGATCCTGTGCGGTGAGTTTCGTAACTTCATTCTTGATGTAGCTGAGGTTGAGTGTAGATGACCACTGGAGATTCTTTGACTGGAGAATCTGTGCAGTCAAGGACACGTCAACACCCTTGTTGCTCACTTCGCCTGCATTTGTCCAATAGCTTACATTGCCAAGATAGCTTGTTGTGTTCTGTTTAAGCAATGCGTCAGTAGTATTCTTCCAGAAGAGGTCAACGCCGAGGCTCAAGCGGTTGTGGAGGAATCCGAGGTCGAATCCGAGGTCGAACTGATGAACCTTCTCCCAAGTCAGGTCAGGTGTTGCGATACCGCCAGCCCAATAACCGGTGTAGTTGGTGTTGGTGCCGTAGTTGAACGATGTGGATGAAAGGCTTGCAAGAGTAGAGAACGGAGTGATGTCCTGGTTGCCGATGATACCATAGCTTGCACGAATCTTGAAATAGTCAACCACGTTTGCAACAGGCTCCCAGAATTTTTCGTTAGAAACAGTCCATGCGCCGGCGATAGACGGGAACCATCCCCACTTCTTGTTGGTGAAGCGGCTCGAACCATCGGCACGCAGCGTACCGGTGAGCATGTAGCGGTCGGCATAGTTGTACATTACGCGAGCAACGCCAGAGAGCATTGTCCACTTGCTGTAGCCGTTGCTTGCCTCGCGTGAGGCAGCATTCTTCACGTTCCAGTAGCCGAGCGACTCCTGACCAAGGTTATTACCCGTGATGCCCATGGAGCGTGTCTCGTTGCTTGTTGCTTCCCATACGCCAGTTGCAACAAGGTTGTGCTCGCCCCACTTGCCTGTATATGTAAGGTTGTTGGTAGACTGGAGAGCCATGACCTCAGCGTTGTTGTTGGTCATGTTTGTAGTACCGTAAATCTTCTTTGATGTAAGAGTGTACCACTTGTAGTCGTTGTAGTCGACACCGTTGGTTGTGGTGAAGGTAAGTCCGGGGAGGATGTTGAACTTCAAGTCAACGTGGCCCGTTACCATCGTACGGTTGCGGTCGCTCTGGTTCTCATGTATAAGACCGTAAGGGTTGGCTTGGATATTATTGTATGTGTCCTTGTTGTAGTTGCCTTGCTCCGTGTACATATCCATTGTTGGAGAGTAGTTCAAGCCCACCCATATCGGGTTGGACTGGTTCTGTGCGAAGCCGGCAGCACCGCTGTTCTCCGTGCGTGAGAGGTTGGCATCGGCAGTAAGCTCAAGCCATTTGAAGAGTTTGTTGTGGATATTGAACTTTACGGCGTAGCGCTTGGACTTTGTGTCTTTAATAACGCCCGTCTGGTCCATATAGTTGGCAGAGAAATACGTCTGTGTGCTCTCGTTGCCCTTTGAGATAGCCAACTTATAGTTCTGTGTCACACCCGTGTGGAGCAACTGGTCCATCCAGTCGATGCCGGGGTTAGAGCCGTCGAGATAGCCTGCAAGTGCAGAGGCGTCGGCACCCTTGTAGTCAACCAAAGCCTTGGCATATTCCTTTGTGCCCATAGCCTCAGGCACGTGGTAGGCATTGGAGAAGCCTACATTGGCGTCGAATGTCACCTGCAAAGCGCCTGCCTTACCGGTCTTTGTCTGCACCATCACAACGCCGTTGGCGCCACGTGAGCCGTAGATAGCCGTTGAGGAAGCGTCCTTCAGCACCTGAATGCTCTGGATATCTTCAGGGTTGATACCCTCAAGACCAGTCTGGCGAACGATTCCGTCGACAACATAGAGCGGGTCGTTCGATTTGTGTACGGAGCTTGTGCCGCGCACACGGATCTTCATAGAACCTCCAGGTACACCTGATGACATCACCTGCACACCAGACATACGTCCGTTGAGGGCGTCTTCAACACGTGCAACAGGCTGGTCCTTAAACGACTTGCTGTCCATGACAGACACAGAACCGGCGAGGTCGGCTTTCTTCACTGTACCGTAACCGATTACTACGACGTCGTTGAGCATCTCGGCGTCCTCCTTGAGGGTCACTGCGATGTTCTTCTTGCCGCCCACGCTGATTTCCTGGTTGCTGTATCCAACGTAAGAAACTACGATTGAAGAATTCGGAGAAATATTGATAGTGAAATTTCCGTTCACATCTGTAACAGCGCCATTACTGCGGTTGCCCTTCTCGACAACGCTAACGCCGATGAGAGGTTCGCCTTGAGCGTCAACAACGCGTCCGGTTACCTGTGACTTTTGCGGATTTTGTGTCGCGCTGTTGATGGCACGCGACAGTTCGTCTGCTGCTGATGCGTTTGTTGCGCAAAGCATCATGCCGCCACCCATCATCAAAGAAACAACCAACTGTTTCGTCAAGATGGGAAGCAAAGACTTCTTTCCTTTTTCCATGAATGTAGGTTTTTTGTTATTAAAATGGTTATAATAGTAAATCGTTCTCTATCTGATTAGAGTTAAGGTTTTCTTTATCGATTGCAAATGTATTAATTTTTTTTTATAATGTGCAACTTTTTTGTAAAAAATTCCGAAAAAGTTTGAAAATGTTCAATAATTCTCCTGCAATGAAGAGTTTAGCTCTTAAAAAGACAAAGAAATTCGTTTTTGTAAAACTATTTTATTAATTTTGCAGACAGTAACGCGGTGCTTCTATTTGAGGTGTGGGCGTTGAAGGGTCCTGTAGCTTAGCTGAATAGAGCGTCAGATTCCGGTTCTGAAGGTCGTGGGTTTGAATCCCACCGGGATCACTTATAACCCATTTGGGGTTACGAAAGTAAAGAGGAGTGTAGATATTGTACACTCCTCTTTTTGTTTAAATCCGAAATTTTTATAAAGAAAAGAGTTAGCGTCCAGCGCCACTTAGGGATTGACTGATATAGGACTTTCAAACAATTTCCTACAGAAGGGGAGAGAAGAGGCGGACGAACGACTCGGCAGCGCGGTGCATGAACGGGCGCTTGCTGCCAGACTCCATGGAATTGAAGTCGACGCTTTGTGCTTCGTCGGCGAGATATATTGACTTTAAGCGGAGACTTGTGGAGCGGTCGTAGATGAAGACATTCGCCTCGAAGTTGTTCTCGAAGCTGCGGAAGTCGATGTTTGTGGAGCCGCAGGAGCACATCGAATCGTCTGCCACAAGCAGTTTGCTATGGTTGAATCCCGCCTTGTAGAGCTTTATCTTCACGCCAGCCTCAATAATTTCCGCCACGTACGACATGGATGAAATCTCCAGCAGGCGTGAGTCGCTGTGGCGCGGCAGCATCAGTCTCACGTCGACACCGGCAAGAGCCGCTGTGCGCATGGCAAAGAGCACTGGCTCTGTGGGCAGGAAATAAGGTGTCTCCATGTAGACATAATTCTTTGCTTCAAGCAAAACGCGCACGTAGCCCTGCATGATGTCGGGCCAGCTTGCCACCGGACTGCTTGTCACAACCTGCATGATGCAGTTGTTGTCGATGTGCCAAGGCATGGGAGGATAGTATTTCCGGCTTGTGATGAGCGTGCGGTCGACGAAGTACCAGTCGACGAGGAACGTGCGCTGCAAGGCATACACGGCTCCGCCCCGTATGCGCATCTGCGTGTCGCGCCACGGTAGTTGTCCGCCATAGATGCCCTTCACGTAGCGCAGGGCGATATTCATGCCCCCTACGAATGCCTCTGTGCCGTCTATGACGCACACCTTGCGGTGGTTGCGGTAGTTTACTTTGCTCGTGAAGGCAGGGAATTTTACTGGCATGAACGCTGTTGCTTCGATGCCGGCGCGCCTCATGCGTTCGAAGAAGGCGCGTGGCACGCGCCAACAGCCTACGTCGTCGTAGATTAGTCGCACCTCCACGCCCTCACGCGCCTTGTCGATGAGCGCGTCGGCTACGAGTCGTCCGAGAGGGTCGTCGGCGATGATGTAGGTGTCGATGTGGATGTGCTGTCGTGCGCTTGCTATGGAGCGCAGCAAGGCGGTGAAGAATTGGTAGCCGTCGGTGTAGAACTCCGTCTCGTTGTCCTTGAAGGGCAGGGCAAGACTTTGGTTGGTGAAGAGCTTGATGAGCGACCGGTAGCTGTCGGGCAGGCGCAGTTGGCGTTGCTCCACAAACTCCAGCATGGAGCGCTTCGAGAGTTGGTCGAGCGAGCGTTGCGAGATGAACACCATCTTCCTTGTGTTCTGTCCGAAGAAGACGTAGAGTACGATGCCGACAACGGGCAGGAACAGCAGCACCATCACCCAGGCTATAGTCTTAGCCGGTTGGCGGTTGTCGAGCAACACTGTCAGCATTGTGCTCACAATAATGATGACGTATGCCAGGATGAATATCCAGTGGATGTAGAACATTGGTTGTCGGTTTTTTCTGGTGTCGCAGGTTTCCTATTTGAAGCCAGCGAGTTTGTGCGTCTGTAGCGACAGACGCCATTCGGGGTGAGTGAGGATATAGTCGAGACAAGCTTTGCGTATGCGCGCGTTGCGTGTCTCGTCGCCCACGTCGCAGGGTTGCAGATAGCGGAAGTCGGCTTGCAAGCCATGGTCGTCGGGCGTTGCTGTGTTTTCCTCGAATATACACTTCAGCTCATTGCAACGCGAGATGACAGTAGTGCCCTTCGGCGAGCACGTAATCCAGTCGACGCCTGAGGCAATGGGATGAGTGCCGTTGGTCTCCATGGCAATCTCGTAGCCGTGCTCATGGAGCAGGCGGAGGAAGGCTTCGTCCACTTGCAGCGATGGCTCGCCACCGGTCAGCACGACGAAGCGTGTGGGAAACGCCTTTATTCGCTGTAGAATGTCGTCGTCGCTTAGCAGCTCATAGGAGGAGAAATCTGTGTCGCAGAAGTCGCAGTGGAGATTGCATCCTGCGAAGCGCACGAAGACAGCCGCTCTGCCCGTGTTGCGTCCCTCGCCTTGGAGGGAATAGAAAATGTCGTTGACTCTTTTCATTTGATGATGGTTTTGTGCAAGATATCAGTCGTTAGTGGCGTGGGAGAAGGGTTAGTCCACCTCGTAGGTAGCCTTGTTGCCCTCGCTCTCCTGCACTGTGCAGCGGTAGCAATGAGGAATCTGTTCCGTCACCCATCGTGCGATGTTCTCCGCTGTAGGGTTGAAAGGCAGCACCTCATTGAGATTTGCATGGTCGAGCTTGTCCTGCACAAGGCGTTTGACATGAGTGAAGTCCACCACCATTCCATCCTCGTTAAGCTCCCTTGAGCGGCAGAAGACGGTGATAATCCAGTTGTGGCCATGGAGGTTTTGGCATTTGCTCTCGTAGGAGAGAGAAAGTCGGTGGCATGCTGATATTTCAAGCGTTTTCTCGATGTAGTACATATATAAGAAGGTGTCGTTTTTTGTTTTATGCTATGATGTTGTTGCCCAGCAGGCGTGCCAGTTTGGATCGCATTTCGTGGGCAGTTTTGTATTCTTCCATGAGCTTCGTGAGGCGTTCGGGGTCGTCGGTAGCCTTTGAAATCTCGTTCTGTATGGTTTTTAGGCGTTGCTCAAGATAGTCCATGCGGAAGTCGTTGAGCAGGTGTTCGGTCTGCTGTCGCAGAGCCTCCGTGCGGTTCTCCTCTTCGATGCGTTTCTCGTCAGCGTTCTTCGGCTCGCTGTCGTCAGCCCGCTGCTCTTCGAGAAGCTGGTAGCGGTCGACGCAAAGCTCTGCTGCGGCGCGTGAGATGTCAATGTCGGGATTGTGGAGGAAGAACTGTTCAGACTGGAATCCGGAGTCGTCGCTGTGCGCCACAGCCTCGTCGAGAATACGCGAGTAGGTTGGATTGCTGAAGGCGAGTCCGTCCACGCCGAGGTTGTAGGCGATGTATTGTGCCACGTTGAGATTCACGGTCTTGCCCTCGTCAGTCTCTACATTATTATATATTATGTCGTTGCCGTTGCGAATGATGAGTTGTGCGAGCATCCGTTCCACCTTTGATGCCTGCTGTAGCGGCGTGGCTGTGTGGGCAATCTGCTGCTGTGCGGCGATGCGTTGCTGTTGAGCCTGCGCTGCGTCGCCGGAGCGTTGCTCCCGGTTGCTGCGGATGAATCCGTTGAGCGAGTTGATGAGCGTCGCCTCGTTGAGTCCCATGCGCACCGAGCATTCGTGTATGTACGTGTCGCGCAGTATGGGGTTGTTGACGAAGGATATGCTCTGGATGATGGAGTTGATGGCCTCGGAACGCTTCAGAGGGTCGCGCTCGTTGCTGAGGAGCAGGTCGGTCTTAAACTGTATGAAGTCCGTTTGGTGGTCGTCGATGTATTTTCGGAAGTCGGCGGCGCTGTGTTTGCGTGCGAACGAGTCGGGGTCGTCTCCGTCGGGCAGCAGGAGCACCTTGAGGTTCATGCCCTCTTGAAGGAGCATGTCGGTGCCTCGCAGAGCGGCGTGAATGCCCGCCGCGTCGCCATCGTAGAGGAGCGTGATGTTCGACGTGAAGCGATGGAGAATGTGAATCTGATGGATAGAGAGCGCCGTGCCCGAGTTTGCCACCACGTTCTCTATGCCACATTGGTGCATGGAGAGCACGTCAGTGTAGCCCTCCACCATGAAGACGCGGTCTTCCTTGGCAATGGCCTTCTTCGCTTGGTAGATACCGTAGAGTTCGCGGTCCTTGTGGTAGATTTCCGAGTCGGGAGAGTTGACATACTTTTGGTTGACGCCCTTTGTGCGCGAGTCGAGGAGTCGTCCGCCGAAGCCTACAGTCTTGCCGCTGATGCCAATCCATGGGAATATCACGCGTCCGGCGTAGCGGTCGATCAGCTCTCCGCGGTCGTTGCGGTAGCAGATGCCCGTCTTGAGCAGAAACTCTTCCTTATAGCCCTTGCGACGAGCCTCGGCGGCGAGTGCGTGGCGGTCGGCGGAGTCGTAGCCAAGCTGGAATTTGTTTATGATGTCGTCGCGGAAGCCTCGGCTGCGGAAGTACTGCATACCGATGGCGACGCCGTCTGGCGTGTCGTGAATGAGCTGCTGGAAATACTGCGCTGCCCACTCGTTCATGATGAACATACTCTCTCTTTCGCTCTGCTCCCGTTTCTCCTCGTCGGAGAGTTCGCGTTCCTTAATCTCGATGTGGTACTTGCGTGCGAGCCAGCGGAGCGCCTCTGGATAAGTCATCTGTTCGTGCTCCATTATGAAGCCGACGGGCGTGCCTCCCTTGCCACATCCGAAGCAGTGGCACATGCCGCGTGCCGGCGACACGTAGAACGACGGGGTCTTCTCGTCGTGGAACGGGCACAACCCCTTATAGTTGCTGCCGCTCTTGCGGAGCGTCACAAACTCCGACACCACCTCTACAATGTTGGCGGCGTCGTTTATTCTGTCTATCGTTGCGCGGTCTATCATACAAGTGCGAAGTTACACATTTTTTTTCAATTATTCTTTGGCACTTATGGGAAAATGATGAAGATAAGGGAAAAAGACTTGCTCGCAATCTCGTAATTATGATTGAGTACTAACTGTAATGAGTTTTGGGTTAATACGGAATATGGAGTGAGAAATAAAGGGAAGATTCTGCTGTTCAAACGGAGAATGTGTTTTATCCGTGGCGGAGGTCTCCGGCCTCCGCAGCAAGTAGCGACTATATTATCCGGTTGCTTATAGTGGTTGTATGCAGCGGAGGCCGGAGACCTCCGCCACGGATGAAACTGCTATTTGTCACGGCATCATTTCAATTTCCGGATGATATTGTTTGCTCTTGATAAAGCGCTTCAATTCTTTGCTTGTCACGGCTGTGGAAGATGCGTGTCGCGGTCGTGGAAGATGTGTGTCACGGCTGTGGAAGATGCGTGTTGTGGTCGTGGAAGATGTGTGCTTTGGTGGTATAAGTGAAGTATGAGGCATTAGTGTAAAAATCTGTAAGGAGCAAGGATGAAGCAATAACTGGGAGAGGGGGCGCCCTCGCCCCCGATATGAGAATGGCTTTTTTGTTTATGTCGGGGGCGAGGGCGCCCCCTCTCCCAGTTATGTGATTGGCTTTTGGGTTATGTCTTATTGTTTTCGTGTCAAGAAAGCCTGTCTTCATGTCAGACATTCGGGGTTGACAATATTTGCATGTCAGAAGTCTTCTTGAACACCTCGTAGGAACGCAGTCGGCTGTCGCTGTCGGACTGAAGTACCAAAGCGAGATATTCGTTGCGCTTGTCGGCGTGCGACAGAGCGTTCAGTTTCGTGGCAAGCTCTTCTGCTGCAGCTACGTCGATACACTCGAAGACGTGGGAGAAATTGAAGAGGACGAGGGCTTCTTTGTCGGGGGCGAGGGTGCCTTTGTCGGGGACGAGGGTGCCTTTGTCGGGGGCGAGGGCTTCTTTGTCGGGGGCGAGGGCTTCTTTGTCGGGGGCGAGGGCGCCCCCTCTCCCAGTTAGGGAGGTGGAGAAATGCCAGGTTGTGTTGCTGGGGGAGACAGACTCCAAGAGAGCAGCGGCTTTTTGGAGCATATGCTCGGACGGGTCGATGCCGATATAGTCGAGGCTTAACTGGCAGCGGCTGACTCCATTCTCAGCGTCAGACCAACCAATAGTCCGAACATCTTCTCCCGTCATCCGGTTATCGCCGGCGCTCGTTGTCGTTTCGGCAGAGAGGAGAATGTCGCTCAAGGCGAGGGCGCAGGTGGCAGGACCGCATCCGAAGTCAACCATGCGTATTCTGCCCTCGTGCTTGAGGGCAAGAGGGAGAAGGGATGGCATGTGGGAAAGATAGAACGCTTTCGCCTCGGCTATGTATTGTGGCATGAGGTAGTGGCAGTAGATTTCCACTTGCAGCTCGGCTGAAAGCATTACGGCACGCTGCTCAATCTTGCTGTACACCATCATCCCATGTGAGAAGTCGTGGCGACCGTAGTTGATGAACACAAGGTTGGCATCGCGGTTGTTGCCGAAGAGCACGTCATCGGGAGCGGCAGACGGAGTAGGGGTATGATGCTCGGAGGTGAGTGCATGACAGTCGGGCATGGCAACTTCAAGCTCATCGAGCGAGAAGTCGCCAGAGCAGTAGCGCTCAAATGGCACGTCAAGATAGCCCCCCTTCGCCTTCGTATATTCAAGAAGTTTGTAGAACGTGAAGTTCTCGCGCAGAATATCGGGGTTGCCCACCATCATGAGATGTAGCCGTGCACGTGTCATGGCAACGTTCAGCTTACGGTCGATGACCATGCCGTCCTCCTCAAAGACATTGTTTGTAAGGAAGTTGAGCTGATTGGGCTGCTGCACGGTGAAGCCATAGACAATGTAGTCGCGCTGACTGCCCTGATAGCGTTCTACGGTGTCGATAGTGATGTCGTGGAGGACGCCGACGCCCGAGCGGTCGATGGCGGAGCGTATGGTGGCAATCTGGTTGCGGTAGGGCACGATGACGCCCACCGTCTGGCACGTGTCGAAATGATCCTTTGTCAGCCTGTAGACCTCCACCACCGTGGCGGCGATCATCTCCGCCTCAACCAGGTTGGTCTTTACAGACGCCGAAGTGCGAGGCTTGGCAGAAGCCACGAAGGCGAGACGCCGCGAGGAGAGCAACTGAGCGATGCCGTTCGTCGAGCATGAAGGGCTGCAAGGCAGCATCTGATGGCTCAATGGCACAACCTCGAGGCGGTTGCCGTAGAAGGCGAGGTTGGGAAATTCGGCAATAGACTGGTGCATACGTCCCTGGCGTGTAAGCATATAGACGTAACGTGGGTCGTAGCCTTGTGGTGTTTTGAAACCGGCGAGAAGGCGCTCAAAGAGCGACATGCGGCAGTCGGTGAGTCCGATGGCGTGAAGCTCCGGCTCGTCGACGCGCGACTCTTCCGGTGTCTGCTGCACGACGGCAGGCAGCTGCTTGTGGTCGCCGATGAGCACGAAGCGGCCGATGGCGTCGCGACCGCCCGACTGCGCGCTGAGCAGTCCGATGAGATGAGGCTCCAGAATCTGCGACGACTCGTCGATGACAGCGAGGTCGAAATGCTTAATCTTGAAGATGCCGATGTTGGAATTGAGAGCGGCGGTGGTGGCGCAGAATACACGCGTACCGTCGATGATGTTCCTCACCTCTCGGCTCGTGCGGCATTGCTCCACGCGGCGGGCAAGCAGGTGGTCGTGATAAGCCTCCTCACAAGCCAGTTCGGAGCCGATGCGCAGAAAGTCGATGTCGCTCTCGACGAGTTTGGAGCAAATCTCGTCGACGGCGCGGTTGGTGAAGGAAAGCAGGATGACGTTGGAATGGGAATCCGTTAGCTCCTCCTTGAGAATGTTGAGCAAGCCAAACGACGTCTTTCCGGTGCCCGGAGGACCGATGACAAGGAAGAGGTCGCGCGACTGCTTCGCCCTCTCCACGAGAGTGTTGAATCGCCCGTAGTCGCCGCGCATGTGTACATGCTCGTCTATGGCAGGCTGGCGCTGGCAGAGCAGGAGGTCGCGGCGAGCTTTCGATGCCGAGAGAAAACTGTGCATACCGCTGTAGAGCGCGCGCGACGACGATTCGAACATGTCGTGCTCGATAGCCCAGAACGTGCCGTCGGGAGAGTCGAACACCTGCTTGTCGGTCTGCGAATTGCGCAGCACCACCTCGATGCCCTCCGGCGTGATGTCCTTGATAGAAGCGCGGTTCACCATCTGTGCGCAGGCGTTTGGCACCTGCCCCTCCTTGTAGGGATAGAGAATGACGATGTCGCCCTTGCGGAAGTTGGATGTATCGGTCGGCAGTCCGTAGCCAATGTCGTCGGCGAACGTCAGCCGGAGACTCTCCACCATGCCATCCCTTATGCCAAACGAGGCGATGGATAGATTTTCATAGATGTTGCCGGCAGCACGCTTGTCCTCCAGCGTGTCGAGCCAGATGGCGGCAAAGCCGCTGTCGTCCTTCGTCTTGTTGCCCACCTTGGAGAGGAGATGCTCCTTCTCGATAAATTTCATGAAGCGCAGGTAATATGCAAGTTCAAGTGGCGACGCTTTGTGGATAGGCTCAAGCAGACGCTCCAGCTCCGGACGTGTCCACTCGTTCCACAGTCGGCCCGTAGAGCCTTTGCGGTTGAGCATCTCCGGCGTGAGGCGTGCGAGTACGCCAAGTCCGTCCTCCGTGTAGCTCATTTCGCACCACGTTAGCAGATTGCGCATACGTATAGCGCGCAGAGTAAGTTCCGGCAGACTCGCTATTGACACCAATCCATTGCTGTATTTCGAATAGAGCAGCATGAAATGGCGTAGCTGGTCGGAGCGTTTGTTGAATTCGTAGTTGAACAGGGCACGATAGAGTGAGAGCTGCACGAGATGCTTCTCCTGAGGTTCAGGTTGGTTGGCATTGTGTAAGGATTTGTCGCCAAGGGCAGACATTCCTTGCTGGCTGAAAGGCACGAATGCCCCTTTGCCCGACTTTTGCTCGATAATGGTGGCGTTGCCGCTCTTGTCGAGGAGAAAGTCGAGACGCCCCTGAATTCCGAGTACTTCGCTGAAGAACGTAGGTTCCAGCACGACCGCTTTCGGATCGTACTCGTTGATGGCCTTCGGCAAGTCCTCGCCGATGAGCTTTTGTATGTTACTCCTCTGTGTACGGGCATCTTGATAGAAACGAGTGACAAGTTGCCTGTCGTTCATGTCGTCGCACGACGTGAGGCTGATGGCGTTGGCTTTGAAAAAATCCATTACGCTCTCGTTGAACGACTGCTTGCGATCGTGTACAATGTCGTCGAGGAAGCGTCCCGCGAGATTTCCGAGATGTATGTGTAAGGTGTTGGCTTGCGGCTTCAGCTTGTTGACAGCGTTGACGAAAGGCGACTCAGCGTAAGTCTCGAAGCAAGAGGCGATGGTAGTGATGTCAATGAGATAGTCGGGCTCATAGATGATAAGCTCCGGCATACACACGTCCTCCTCCATACGGATGCGTACAAGATTGAGTTGAGCGTCTTTGCGCATGATTTGCTTCAGATATGACCAGTCGCCCTTGCCGTTGTGGGAGAGGTAGTGGTTTTGCGGTGAGTAGCAAATTTTCAGTTTCGAGAGATTCTGTTCCTCCGTGGCGTAGATGTAGTCGTCGTCCCAGGCGACGACAATGCAGCGCAGCAAGTTGACGTCGAACTTGCTCCACGCGCGTTTGCGCTCCTTCTTCGGAAAGAGAGCGGAGAGGGCAGGGGGAACGGGCACGCCGCCCCCCGTGTGCTCCACGAGAAGCGCCGTGCCCATAATGTCGTAAGGCAGCGAGATGTCAAGGTCGTGGTCGGAAGTGCCATGTATGCCGTTGAGTCCCTTCCGTGTGTCGTGGATGATTATGGCGACATCGGACGGAATGTTGTGCTGCTTTATGAGATAGTCGAGCTTGGCGAACATTCCGATGAAGTTGATGCTGCTCAGCGCAATACCCTGGTTTACTACGCGCTTGAAAATGTCGCGCAGCACGAGATACTTCTCCCTTATGCTCCAATCGGAGCGGGCTACGTCCTCCAGTTGGTCGTAGAACGACACGGCGCAGTCGGCAGTGTAGGAGATGTTGTTCGGATTGGATTGTGAGGTCATAATAGACAAAGTTAATAAAGATTGATAGACCTGCCAAATAAAATTGGTATTTTCCTACCTTATTATATTTGTATTTTCATCCTTTTTCCTTAAATTTGCGATGTAATAACCAAAGACAATCGAAATGAGGAAAATCTTATTCTTTTTGACAACAATGTTGATGGCGACGATAGTTGCCTGGGCAGACAAGTATCCTATCGACGACTACACTGAGCCGAGTGTTGGCGACGTGGCACCATCCGGTGAGTGGAAAGCACTTGAGGCAGGCTTGCACGCATCTTGGGCAAGCCGCGACGAGCATTATATGCGCCATCGCGTACCCGACGTGAGCGGAGCAGCCGACACAGCCATCTGGGCATGGCGGGGCGAGAGAGCCAACATGGAGGCCGTGCTCTTCAGCAACAGTGACCAAGGCAAGATGCGCGTGCGTTTCGTCGACCAGAACCAGCAGACCGTCGACTGGTGTAAAGCACGCTTCATCAATTACGTTATAACCGACGACAAGACCAATTGCGGCGACCATGACATGACGCTCCAGCAATGGCTCTCGCCCGACGTCATCGATCAGGATAAGGCACATGACGTGCCTGCCTGCCAGACGCGCCCCGTGTGGTGCAGCATTGAGGTGCCGCGCACGATGGCGGCAGGAGAGCAGAAAGTTATGTTGCAGGTGGTGGATGAGAAAGACAACGTCGTGAAAACCCTGCAGCTTACCATAAACGTAGTAGACCGCATCCTGCCTACTCCCGACAAGCAAACCTTCCATCTCGACCTCTGGCAGCAGCCCTATTCCGTGAGCCGCTACTACGACGTGGCACGTTGGAGCCAGGAACACATCGACGCCCTGCGCCCATATCTCAAAGAACTCGGTAAGGCAGGACAGAAGGTGGTGAGCACGATAATGTTCTACGAGCCGTGGGGAGTGCAGTCGCACGACAAGTTCGATGCCATGGTGAAATCAACACGTAAGGCCGACGGCACATGGACTTACGACTACGACGTCTTCGACCGATACGTAGAACTGTGTGAGGAGTGTGGCATCTCGGAGCAGATAAACTGCTACTCTATGGTTCCATGGGACATGACGTTCAACTACTACGATGAGGAACAGGGCAAGGAGGTGAGCGTGAAGACCTCTACCGGCTCTGCCGACTACCGTGAGATATGGAACAACTTCCTCGAAGCCTTCAAGCAGCATCTGCAGAAGAAGGGATGGTTCGACAAAACCTGCATCGCCATGGACGAGCGCGACGCCAACGACATGCAGAACGCCTATGCCATAGCCAACGCAAAGGGATTCAAGATGGCGCTTGCCGGCAACTACCATTCGACACTTGGCGACAAACTCTATGACTATAGTCTCGCTCCGAAAGAGGTGGCGAACATGACGGAGACTCAGCGCAACTACCGCAAGGAGCACCACATGCCCACCACGTTCTACGTAAGTTGTGCCGACAATGAGCCCAACATCTACACCAACTCCCTTCCTGCTGAAGCCACATTCCTGCCGCTGCACGCGGCAGCCAACGGACTCGACGGCTTCCTTCACTGGTCGTGGATAAACTGGGACGAGCATCCGCTCACCGATTCGCGCTTCCGTCTCTTCGGTAGTGGCGACACCTATTGCTACTACCCAGGACTTCGTTCGTCGGTGCGCTTCGAGCGCCTTGTGGAGGGCATACACCAATATGAGAAAATACAGTTACTGAAAGAAGAGAACAAAAACGACAGCAAATGGCTCAAGAAGCTCAATACGCTGCTCGCTGAATGTCAGACAACAGCCATCGTCGGCACGGATTGCGCCGCAATCGTGAACCGCATTGAGGCATTCCTCAACGGGCGTGAGGTGGATATACCCAATAATACCTTTTCTGGCTACTATAAGATAAAGGTGGGCGAGAAGTATGCCAAGTCGCAGGCCAACCTCACGCAGTGGTCAACGGAGATAAGCACGCAAACCACCTACGACCTCTTCCAAATTGACGGTACAAAAGATGGTTGCACCATAAAACTTAAGGGACGCAACAACAACATCGGACCCGACCACAACAATCAAATGTTCGTCGACCAGACGACATCCAACAAGTATCAGGTTGTGAGCGCAGAAGGCAACAAGGTGAAGCTGAAGAACGGCAACTATTGGGTGTACGTCGACCGTGGCACCTTCTCTTTCAACACGTCGCTCTCCACATCTCTCGAGCTGATTCCCGTTGAGGAGGAAAGCGAGCAGACACGGCAAACGTTGTTCAGCACGCTGGCAGGAAGCATAAACATTCCTCCTTATCGCATTCCGGGCATATCCTGCGGAAAGGACGGACGACTCATAGCAAGCGCAGCACGCCTCGTGTGTGGCACGGACCCTGGTTACGGTCAGGTGGACTGCGTGGCGAAGATAAGCACCGACAACGGTAAGACATGGACCGACGGCGACATTGACGTGGCTGTTGGCAACGCTGAGCTTATCAACAACAAGACCAACCCCATGGAAGCAGCCTACGGCGACCCAGCCGTGGTGATGGACCGGGAGAGCGACGAAGTGCTCATCATGGCTGTCGGCGGATGCACGCTGTTCACCAGTTCATACACTAACCGCAGCAATCCAAACATCATTGCAGCCATACGCAGCACCAATGGAGGTCTTACATGGCAGACGCCTGAAAATCAGACGGAGGCTATTTACAGCCTCTTCGACAATGGCAACGCCCTTCAGGCAGCGTTTGTCGGCGGAGGAAAGATATTCCAGAGCCGCATAGTGAAGGAAGGCAAGTACTATCGTCTGTATGCTGCCCTTGCCGCCCGACCCAACGGCAACCGCGTTATATATTCCGATGACTTCGGACGCACATGGAAAGCGCTTGGCGGAGAGAACGCCCTGCCCGTGCCCAACGGAGACGAGCCAAAGTGTGAGGAACTGCCCGACGGCAGAGTGGTTATCACGAGCCGCACGAGCGGCGGCCGACTGCTCAACATCTTCACTTATAGCGACACAAAGAACGGTGAAGGCTCTTGGAAAGCACAGACCAAGGCTACTATGAGCGGACTGAGCGCCAGTCCAAGCACCAACGCTACCAACGGCGAGATGCTCATCGTGCCTGCAAAGCGCAAACTCGATGGCAAGGAATTGTACGTCGTGTTACAGTCGGTGCCGACAGGCACTACACGCAGCAATGTGGGCATCTTCTACAAGGAACTTGCCGACGCCGACGACATCCGTGATGTTGAGACTTTTGCTGACAACTGGGACGGATTCTATCAGGTTAGTTCCACGGCGTCTGCCTACAGCAGTCTTGACTTGCAGGCTGACGACAAGATAGCCTTCTTCTATGAGGAAACTCTCACAAAGTGGGGCATGAAGTCCAACCCCGTGAGCACGAGCTTCCCTAATGGATCGGGAGAACACAACTACGACGGTTTCGAGAATATTTACCTGCCAATCTCGCTGGAGACGATAACTGATGGAAAGTACGGCGTCTATCGCAAGGTGAACCGCGGACAGTATCTGCAAAACTATTTCTATACGCTTGCTGACGAAGCACAGCTCACCTCCGCACAGAAAGCAGCTCTCAATGAGGCTATCGCCAACTTGCCGTCGGAGCCTTCTACGGAGCAGATCGACAATGTCTACGCTTTGCTTGCCGGCAAGGCCGTCACTGGAATTGCCACACATGCTGCCGCTCCTGCGCGTGGCGTGGAGAAATGGCTGCATGACGGAGCCGTGTACATCATGAAGAATGGTACGTGCTACAATGTTGCTGGCCAGCGTGTGAAGTAAGGTGAGAAAGGCGGCAGACACATAATCTTATAACCTTTATCCTAAAATACGTAACGTGCCATTCGCATATTCTGCGTAACTTTGCATCTATGGAAAAGAAGATTTTTCCCGTGTTAGGGATGGCGTGTGCAGGATGTAGCGCCAATGTGGAGCGTAAGCTCCGCGCAATGAAAGGTATAAAGAATGTGTCGGTGTCGTTGCCTGGACGTACAGCAATGGTGGAATACGACGAAGGCGTCGTGAATCCTGCCGACATGAAGCGCGTCATTGATGACGCCGGATACGAACTTATTATTGACGAGGACACGCGTGTCGACGCAGTGGAGCACAGCAACTATCGCCTACTCTTGCGTCGCACGGTGCTCTCGTGGGTGCTGTCAGTGGTGACAATGGCTGTTGGTATGGGCTGGATTTCTGTTGGCAGCGTCGACGCCTCCAACCAGACAATGCTCATCCTTGCATTGGCAAGCATGGTCTATTGCGGCAGACAGTTCTACGTCAGCGCCTGGCGGCAGCTCCTTCATGGCTCGGCCAATATGGACACGCTTGTAGCAATGAGCACTTTAGTGTCGTTTGCCTTCAGCGTGTTCAACACGTTCTGGGGCGAGAGCTTCTGGGGTGCGCGTGGCATAACGTGGCACACCTATTATGACGCGTCGGTGATGATCGTAACGTTTGTGCTCACGGGGCGCGTGCTTGAGGAAAGTGCAAAGAAGTCCACGGCGTTTGCCATACGCTCGCTCATGGGACTTGTTCCGAAGAAAGCCCATCTCGTCAATATGGGTGAAGTGACGGACGTGCCCATTGCTGCCATTGCCGTAGGTGACACGGTGGAGGTGCGTCCGGGAGAGAAAGTGCCCGTCGACGGCGTTCTCACCGACGGCGAAGGCTACGTAGACGAGTCGATGATTTCGGGAGAACCTCTCCCAGTTGCAAAGCAGACTGGCGGGCGTGTGCTTGCTGGAACAATAGTGAAGGAAGGCACGCTGCGCTTCCGTGCAGAACAAGTGGGGCAGAAGACAATGTTGGCAGGCATCATTCGCATGGTGCAGGAGGCGCAAGGCTCAAAGGCTCCCGTGCAAAGGTTTGTCGACAAGGTGGCATTGGTGTTCGTGCCGTGCGTGCTTGGCGTTTCTGTGCTTACCTTCATTATATGGATAGCCATTGGTGGATGGGCAGTGTTGCCGCAGGCACTGCTGTCGGCAATATCCGTGATGGTTATAGCCTGTCCGTGCGCCATGGGACTCGCCACGCCTACAGCTCTTATGGTGGGCATAGGCAAGGCTGCTCAAAAGGGCATCCTCGTCAAGGACGCCACAGCCGTGGAGCAGATGTGCAGTGTTGATGCGATTGTCATTGACAAGACTGGCACGCTCACTATTCCCAATAAGAACATCGACTTCAAGTCGTCGGCTGACGTAAGTCTTGAGGAACGCGAGCAGCTGAAGCCTCATGCTGCCGAAGCGATAGAAATGCTTGGGAAAAGAGGAATAGAAGTGTGGATGATGAGTGGCGACAAGGAAGAAGCTGCTGCCTATTGGGCCAAGAAGGTGGGCATAACTCATTGGAAAAGCCAGTGCTTGCCGCAAGACAAGGAGGACCTTGTGCGTCTTCTGCAATCGCAAGGAAGGAAAGTGGCAATGGTAGGCGACGGCATCAACGACTCGCAGGCTCTCGCCCTTGCCGACGTGAGCATAGCTATGGGGCAAGGAACGGATGTGGCAATGGATGTGGCACAGGTGACGCTGATGGGCGATGATCTCCGACGCATACCTGAGGCGTGCTTGTTATCGCAGCGAACTGTAGGCATGATACGCCAAAATCTTTTTTGGGCGTTCATATATAATATTGTGAGCATTCCGCTTGCTGCAGGAGCGTTGCGGCTCCTCGGTGTCGACTTTCAGATTACGCCGATGTGGGCAAGTGCCATGATGGCAATGTCGAGCGTCAGCGTCGTGACAAATAGTCTGCGACTGAAGTTCGTGAAATAGCGATTGGAGCAGCTGCCCACTTCATTTTGCTTACCATCTGCTTGGCATCCAGCGTTTCTCTACAGACACTTCTATGCTCAGCGAGTTGTTGACATTGTAGCGTACGGTGGCACCAAGGCGGTCGCCAATGCCGCAGATGTCGTACATGGAGTAGGGCATGCCGTAGGCGCCGCTGCCAAGCCATCCGTATTTGCCCATGTAGGGATTGCCCATTCCGCCGTAGTAGCCGTCGTACATGCTGTAGCGTAAGCGGTCGGAGAAGCTGTTTGTGATGGACTTCTGTCCGTAGACGTAAACCTCCCAATGGTCGTTGAAACGGTAGCCGAGGACAGCGGAAAGTCCGGCATCGAAGTAATGGCTGCCATCGTAGTTTACATTGTTAAGATAGCCGCCGACGGCCAAAGACAGCTTGTCCGTTAATGGTGTGGCGTACATAAGGGCAACATTCTGCTGGAAGCCAGCGCCGCTACGCGCGCCCTTGCCAAACTGTGCGAAGACGGAAGCGCCAAGTTGCACGTTGAGGCCTTTATGAAGCGCCCAACTGTTCCATCCGCCGAACGCCCAAGGGTAGCGGCATACGCTTTCGGGCTGGCCATATTGATTCATGAGAGGCAGGCAGAGCGAGTCGTTCTTCGCTCTGTCTGCCTCTTGCTGTATGGCAAGTTGCTCCTCTGCCTCCTTTATCTTGCGCAAGCGTCCTCCATAGCGTGTCGGCATGATGCGCTGCGGAGCCGATTCGTCGAAGTGGGCAGAGAGGTTGCTGCCGATGTTGGCTGAATTGTTGTCGCGTTCTTCCTGCGCCATTGATGCTTTAGGGAAAATCAGCATGGCTACGGCAATGAGAAAGAATACGCTAATGCGCTTATATGATGTCGCTTTTTCCATATACAATATGCTTTTTATTAATGTATACAAAAGTAAGCATTAAAAGTGTAAACGATTCCTCTTGTCTATGCTCTTTAACGATATTTACGTTAAAGCGTGTTGTGTCACGTTTTTTTTATGAAGTAATGACATTTTATTGCTAAAAGTTTGCAAGAACAAAATATTTGTCTTACATTTGCAAGCAAATAAAACAAGAAACAAAGATGAACAACTCATTCGCATACTTTTACAGCTTCTATTTTTACTTTGCAAGGAATTGTGAAGCGGGAAGTTGCGTGTGAATTTCAACTTAGGACAAAATGTAGAAAACCTACATAGCATGACCCCGCTTCACTTCAAAAGTGAAAGCGGGGTTTTTGTTTTTATCATCAGGGAGAATATGAAAAGAATAGCAATACAGGGATTTCAAGGCTCGTTTCATGACATCGCCGCCCATCAGTACTTCGCCGGTGAGCAGATACAACTAATCTGCTGCGCCACGTTTGAGCTGGTCTACGAGAACATGCGGCGCGACCCTACAGTGATAGGCATGACTGCCATAGAGAACACGATAGCAGGCAGTCTGCTCCACAACTACGAGCTGTTGCGCTCGTCGGGAGCAACTGTCGTGGGAGAGCACAAACTCCACATCGAGCATTGCATATGCTGTCTGCCCGATGATGACTGGACCACCGTGACGGAGGTACATTCCCATCCAGTGGCTTTGGCTCAGTGCAACGCCTTCCTTGCCAACCATCCTGACATAAAAGCAGTGGAGGCAGAAGACACGGCAGGGTCGGCTGAGTACATTGCCAAGTACAAATGTCGCGGATGGGCTGCCATTTGCAACGCTTCGGCTGCCAAACTCTACGGACTGAAGATTCTGCAAGACCAGATTCAGGACAACAAGCACAACTTCACGCGCTTCCTTGTCGTTGCCAACCCAAACAAGGCTGATTTCCTCCGTCCGTTGGAGAAAGTAAACAAGGCAAGCATCGTTTTCCACGTGGCGCATGAAGAAGGTTCACTATCCAAGGTGCTCACCATACTCTCCTTCTACGGCATCAACCTGACGAAGATACAGTCGCTGCCCGTCATCGGTTGCGAATGGGAATACCTCTTTTACGTCGACCTCACCTTCGGCAACATCACGCGTTATAGGCAGAGCATTGACGCTATCATTCCACTGACGCGCTCCCTGAAGATTCTCGGAGAGTATGAGGGAAAATGAATTAGGAATTAGGAATTAGGAATTAGGAATTATTCGGGGTTGCGTCCTGCGATTAGTAATTTTGAATTTTGAATTATTCGGGGCAGCGCCCTGCGATTAGTAATTTTGAATTTTGAATTATTCGGGG
>DLKG01000002.1 GCA_002490315.1 Prevotella sp. UBA7594
AAATTAATATACGATGAAAAAGAAAATTGCTATTCCAACAGCCGAAGGGAAACTGTTCCCGCATTTTGGCAAGGCACCCCAAGTGACTGTATTTGACATCGAGAACAACAAGGTTGTCAACAAGGAAGTGTTGACGGCGCCGGAGCATGCTCATGGAGCTATGCCGCGCTTTCTGCAAGGTCTGGGCGTGACGGATGTTCTCTGTGGCGGACTGGGCGCCGGTGCCGTCAAGTTGTTACAGGAAATGGGTATCGCCATCCACGGTGGCGCACCCGCTCTTGACGTTGACGACTTGCTGAAAATGTTCCTCAATGGCACCATCGTGTATGGCGATAGCACATGCCACCATGATGCTTGCGATGGCGAGCATCACCATCAGTAGAATCACACGAAATCCACACGAATTCGTACGAAAATTCGTATATGGTTTGTCAAAACCCGCAAATTGGGATCATCCGTGGCGGAGGTCTCCAGCCTCTGCCACGGATAAAGTTGCAATTTTGTATTTTGACACGTCCTCATCAAAAAACGTGTAATGACAATAATTTTTTATCCGTGTAATATCGTTAATTGAAGTTTCACATGTCTTCGGCATGCTGTCAGTAAACGAATAGACAAGTAAACAAGGAGAATGGATGCTGGTTTAAGCCTTGCAAACAACGATTTTTGTAGAAAAGGTATATTCCCTTGTCAACTCATATCTTGTCTACTGTTGAGCAAGTTGTAAACTTGCGAAACTTGAGTCGTTGATTTTAAGCGCAAAGCCAATTAACTGCATTATACAATTCTTTCTGTATCCTTTTCTATTGCAAAAGTAAGACTGATTTAAATTACACGAAAACCACACGAAAATCCGTGGTAATAATTGTAGATAAAGGTTACAACGGAGGCAGGAGACCTCCGTCACGGATAGTAGTACTATTTGTCACGACATCACTCCGAATGTCTGACAACATCAATAATTATTCTAACCATTGCGTTTTACATCGAGAATTTATATGCTCCGCCCTCCCCAAAAAATCTCGAATGACAAAAAAAAACAGAACGCGATTTTACTTTTACATTCTCAACGGGTCTTATAGTTGTAGCGTCCAACAAAACGGGACACGACAACAATGAGAATGTAAAAACATCAAATGGTAATGACAATAGACGACAAGGACATCATTCGGGCTATCCGGAACAAATCGGAGACCGGTTTCCGACTCTTGATGCAGAAATACAAGCAGCCAGTATACTGGCACATCCGCCGACTGGTTGTTGCCCACGACGACGCACAAGACGCCACACAGGAGACCTTCATCAGGATTTTCCGCTCATTCGATAAATTCAAGGACGCGAACTCTTTCCGCGCCTGGATTTACAGAATTGCCACCAATGAGGCACTCCGACTCATCGACTCGCGTAAGCAAGACCAAGTTTCGCTGGAGGAAAACAAAAATGGGGCAAACCGCATCATGGCAGACAACTACGTCGACTACTCCGACCTGGAAGCCGTGAAGCTGCAACGAGCCATCCAATCGCTGCCTACCAAACAGCAGGCGACATTCAACCTGCGCTACTACGACGAGCTTAGTTACGCGGAAATAGCCGAGGCCACTGGCTCAACACCAGCATCAGTAAAGACAAATTTCCACATTGCCAAGGAGAAGATTATCAAGTACATGAACTCTAACGGCTAAAAAAACATAGAACAATGGCTAACAAAGAATTTGATTTTAACAATATCGGCAAACGCCTGCCTTATACCACTCCAGACGGATTTTTCGACAAGCTCGAGACCGACATTTGGAAAGAGGTGAAGCCTGCCAAGTCGCACTTCCTCATGCGGAGCGTCATTGCTGTGGCAGCATCCATCGCCGTGTTGATTGTCATCCACATCGGCTTCTCACAATCAGACAATGCCACAATCAACGATGTCGATCAGGCTTTCAGCCACCTCACTACATCCGACCAGGCTTACCTGATAGATGTCTATCAGAATGACGTATTCATCAACGAATAGAATTCATAAATACGCAGTTTTACAACAATGTTGAACTTAATAAGAAAAGGAATTATGAAACATCTAATCAGAACTTTCATTGTCGCAGTCATGATGATTGCATCATGTGCCACAGTATTTGCACAGCAGAGTACCACCCAGCTTACCGACCAAAAACAGCGCATCTCACGCGAGCAACTCGCCGAGGTACAGGCAAAACACATTGCCAGCGAACTGGCGTTCAGCGATGCCGAGACCGAGAAGTTTGTCAAGACCTACTGCAACTGCCAAAAGGAGATTTGGGCTTTGGGCCCGCGCAAGCGTCCCAGCAAGCAGGGAATGTCGGAGCAGGATAATGAGGAGCGCATAAAGCAGCGTTTTGTTACGAGCGAGAAAATCCTCAACATCCGAAAGAAATACTACAAAGAGTATTCAAATTTCCTTACTCAGGCTCAGATAGAGAAGGTTTACGAGCAGGAGCATAAGATGATGAACCGTCTTGCAAAGAGAAACCACAGAAAGCCAATGTCCAAAAAACATAACTAATGAGACACCAAATCTTTATTATTCTCGCCCTGCTGAGTATGCTCGGTTGGGGCGAGACCTTCGCACAAGAGACTACATTCTCAAAAGAAAGCTTCACATATGGAGGCATTACTCTGCCCTACAGAAAGACCAACATTCCAGGCGACGGCGACAAAGCGTCGCTTGTCATCTATCTGCACGGAGGCTCAAGCAAGGGCGACGACAACGAGACGCAAATGCAAGAACCTGGCATTAGCGCCATCAGCACCTGGCTCAGCGAAAACAGCCGCAAGGCTATAATGCTTGTTCCGCAATGTCCCACCAATATGTCGTGGCTCGGCACCATGCAGGACGCAATAGCCAGTCTGCTGCAAAGCTACATAGAGCGTGGTGTAGCGGATGCCGATAAGGTGTACATCCTTGGTGGCTCCATGGGCGGAACTGGCACCTGGAACATGCTGTCCAATCATCCTGATCTTTTCGCTGCAGCCATGCCCGTCGCAGGCAATCCAACGGGATTGAACGCTGAATCCGTCGCAAAGACTCCGCTCTTTACTGTGATGGGCACAGCCGACAAAATAATGAAGATATCCAATGTCGAAGATTTTCTCAAGGAGATGGACAACTACAATGCCGAATACATGTTTGACATTGAAGACGGGTGGACACATGAGGATGTATGCAAGAACAGCTACACTGACGAGCGGCTCAACTGGCTGTTCAAGCATACAAGAGAGTCAGAGACAGGTGTTGCAGACGTTTTCGACAACGGGAGTGAGGCTGTCAAGGTCATGTGGTTTTCTGTCAGCGGACAAAAGTTAGCCAATACGCCCAAGCAAAAAGGCATTTATATCAAGACTTCTATTTATGCCAACGGGAGCGTTTCTTCTGAAAAGCATCTCATAAACTGAAATTGAGGGATTGCACCAAAACAGCAACAATTCTTCTTGACTTCCGAGAATTTCCCTATTGGCACATTCTCACTTAAAAATAGCCGGGATTCTGTTCCAGGTTTGAGTTCAGCTCACGTGCCTTCTCAGGAATGGGGAACACAGTTGTGTACCCCTTCCTGTCGGCATTTGAAGGAGTGTGGATATCATAATCCTTGTCGTATATTCCGAAACGAATCATGTCTTGCCGACGCCAACCTTCCCATACAAGCTCGAGCAAACGCTCATCGAGAATGTTGTCGAGCGTAGCCTCACGAGGAGACATACCTACACGGCTGCGCACGGTGTTCATCTCGGCATACCCTGACTCGCCGCCACGTACCTTGGCCTCAGCCTTCATCAGCAGCACGTCGGCATAGCGGAATAGAACAATGTCATTGTCGGGCATACGGCCGTCTGCATATGCAGTGCGGTCTACCTCATACTTCTTCATCCTGGCTCCAGCCGTCTCAATATACTTGCTGTCCGTGAGGTTCTCCTCTACGGCGAGCGGCATATACACGAGCGGTGTGCCGTCGTCAAGCGTCACGTCCTTGCCGTCCACCACGACCTTGCCTGTATAGAAGTTAATGTCAAGACGCGCGTCCGGACTGTCCGTACCATATCCGTTGACTGCCATAGTGTGCAACGTGGCACACGTACCATTCTCCGAAGCGCCGCTATAGGCTCCGCCATGTGCATAGTGGCGTGAGCGGAACAGGTAATGAAACTCGTTCTGATAGAGCATCTTGTCGAGCGGAATGGTGAAGATATTCTCTTTGGAATTTTCGTTGTGCACGGCGAAATTCTGCGCATAGTCGGGCTCAAGCTCATAGCCTGCGGCGGTGATGAGGTCGCAATAGTGTATGCACGTCTGCCATGCGTTGAGCTGCGAGCCATCAACATCAAACATTATTGTCTGTCCGTTTGGACGGAATGAGTCGGTCCAATTGTCATCTGTATAGACCTCGGCGTTGAGAGCGAGCTTGGCAAGTAGGAACCATGCCACGGGGCGCGTCACACGGCCATAATAGTTGCCTTGCAGATTGCTGTGCTCATTGGGCAGCAGCGGGGCCACAGCCTGCAGCTCGCTCACAATGTAGTCAAACACGTCGCTGCGGTTGCTCTGCTTTATGTCGGCTATCTTCTGCGTAGACGATTCTATCACTGGTATGCGTCCAAACATGTCCATCGCATAATAGTAGAACATAGCCCTCACGGCACGCACCTCAGCCTCATATTCTCCACGTTGCTGCTCTGTGAGGAGAGAAGCGTGCTGCTCTATTGTCTCAAGCGATTTTGTGGAGAGAACAATCACCTTGTAAAGATATTTCCACACATTATACAGGTCAGTGTCAGTCGCGGTCCACGTGTGGTCGTACATATTCTTCCACAATCCGCCATCGTACCAGTTGCCGCCTCGTATCGGGATGATGGCCTCGTCGGTGGTAAGCGTGTTGTAGTCGTAAATTCCGCGGCATGTTCCTTGCAGCCCCTCGCCTTCCTCGTGTGCTCCAATGTAGTTGTAGAGCGAGGCGACGGCATTGACGTACAGACTGTTGGCTGAATCGTATATTCCCGACTCGGGTATCTGGTCTTTTGGATTCTCGTCGAGGCAACTCACTAACGATAGCGAAAGGGCAAGAATCGACAAAATTAAACATCTATTCTTCATAAGCTAAATAATCAATCCAAATTAATTATATTTTTTTGTAAATACACACCCTCCCTTGGCTTTAGAACTGCACGCTCACTCCGATCGAATATGTTCTATACGTAGGATAGCACCGCTTGTCGTCGATGCCCATTGATGAGTTGAGCACATAGGAGTTAATCATTGGGGTCAGACCGCTGTACGACGTGATTGTGGCAAGGTTGTTGACGCTTGCCGACACCCGCAGCGAGCGCACAATGCGGCTCTTCACCGGCACATTATAGCCAACGGTCAGACATTCTATGTTGAGATAGTCGCCACGCTCCAGCCAATAGTCGGACACGTTTTGGTCGACGATGTTCCTCTCGGGTGCGCCCTTGAGTACATTATATATTGGGAATGAGGACATGTTGTTATAGGCGAGAGCCGTGCCGTTGAATATTTTGTGGCCGAAGGCACCGTTCATCTGCAGCGAAAGGTAACAGTTCTTGTAGCGCAGCGAAACATTTGATCCGAGCGTGGCTTTAGGCGTTGCCTGCCCACAGATGCGTCTGTCGCCGCCATCGCCGAAGTCAATGATGCCGTCGTGATTGATGTCTTCAATCTGATATTTCATTGTGCCTTGCTCGTCCTTGTAGAGTCCGGTGCAATGAGGTAGATAGAACACGCCGAGCGGTTGTCCAACGATTTGGTAGAGCACGTGGTTGTTGTCGCCACCGTTCTGCCCGGCTCCGTCGATGGAGCCTATCGCCGTGATGTTGGCTGCCGACATAGCCATGCCGTTGTAGTTGCCCGACAATGAGAGCAGTTTGTTCTTCTGGAATGAGAGGTTGAAGCTCACGTTAACGTCTACGTCACGTGTCTGCACGGGAGCGATGGAGAAGCCAATTTCAATACCTTGGTTGGACATGGAACCGATGTTGGCCAGCAGTTTGTCGTAGGCAAACGGCGGTACGGGCACGTCGTAGGAATAGAGCATGTCGGTGGTCTTGGAATAGTAGTATTCGGCTGTGAGCATCAAGCGGTTGTGCCATAGTCCTATCTCTCCGCCGATGTTGAATGTCGACTTTGTCTCCCACTTGAGGTCGGGATTGTTGTTGCGTATAGTTCCGAGAGTCACGGTTGGTGTGCTGTTCACCGGCACGATACCAGTCTGCTGCACGTTATTCATTGTTGTGTACGCCGTTATTCCACCGAGATTTCCGGAACGTCCATATCCCGTGCGGAGTTTCAGCGTGCTGATGCCGTCGAACTGGCGCAGAAAGTCCTCCTTCTTCACGTCCCATTCTGCCGACAAAGACGGGAAGAAGCCCCATGTGTGGTCGTTTCCCACCATCGATGAGCCGTCACCACGCATTGTAAATGTTAGTTCGTATCTGTTGTGGAATGTGTACGACGCATTTCCCACGACTGAGGCAAGCGACTGGTCTTCATATGTGCTGCCCGTCGCGCCATAAGGACGCGAAGCCGTGGCGCCGATGTTGTCGTAGCCGAATCCGTTGGTTGTTATTCCCTTGGCACGAGTCCAGAAAGCCGAGTTCTCCTGGTAATGGTATTCAGCAGATAGTTCTGCTGCAAGTCTGTGCTCTCCCCACGCATGAGAATAGTCGAGCGAGATGTTGCCAAGATACTCCTGTTTTTTAAACTCGCCACGATACACGTTGCCTTGCGCCCATACCCATGTGGGGCAAAACTCGGAGTTCTCGTTCGACGAATAGGAGTAGCTGCCGAACGCCGACAGCTTCAGCGATGGGTTGAGGTCGTAAAGAAGCCGCAAGTGGGTGTTGAAGTACATCTCCTTTTGGTCGCTGCGCTCGGCAAGCACGGCACCTGGAGGATTGATGCGGTAGGCCGCCCCGTTCTTTGTCCAGTTGCCCGCGGCGTCACGTTCTGCCGGATATGTCGGGTTTTGGCAGGCAGCCGAATAGAACAGCATCTGCGAGTCGAAAATGTCGTTGTTCCTATATGTGGAGCCAAACACGCCGAAGTCGCCCGTAAGACGGTTGTTGAAAGCGTGCTGCGTTACATCAACCTTTGCCACGAAATTGTTGTAGTCCTTGGTCTTGACAATGGTGTTATGGTCAATGTATCCGAACGACGCACGGTAGTTGGAGTGTTCCGAGCCTCCACTGAAAGCAAGATAATGGTTTTGCACAAATCCAGTGCGTGTGATTACATCGTAGAAGTTATTGTCGTATCCGCCGTCGTTGGCATGTACGCCGAGACGCTTGGCTGTGGCGAGGTATTCGCTGGCCGACAACATATTGAGTTTCTTCGACATCGACTCGAAACCGATGTTTGTCTCATAAGAGATTTGAAACCCCTTGCCCGTGCCTTTTTTCGTCTTCACCTCAATGACGCCCGACGCTCCGCGTGAGCCATAGAGAGCTGTCTCGGCGGCGTTCTTTAGCACGGAGAAACTCTCAATGTCGGCAGGATAGATGGTGGAGAGAGTTGCAATGTCGCTCGTGACTCCGTCGATGATTACAAGCGGGTCGTTGCCGCCGGCGATTGACGTTGTGCCGCGCACGCGCACTGACGAGAGCTGCGCCATGCGGTCCATGCCGTTCGATGTGACGCTTACACCTGCGGCATTACCATTGAGTACGTCAAGGGCATTGTTGACAATACCCCTGTTCTGGATTTTAAGATATGTGGAAATTGTGTCGCGCTGCACCTTCAACTCCTGCACTTGAGCCATTGACTGCTGTGCGGCGAGAAACGACAATGCGAAGAGTGCCGTTGGCGGCGCGATAATAGATAATCGTTCTGTAACTTGTCTCATCTTGGTTTTAATTTTAGGTTAAAGGCCGATTCTTCTCTATATGACTGCAAATTTATAAAATTTATACAAATAATCATTCCTGCAACCATAAAAAACTGATGATTCTGTCATTTTCAACGTTTTTACTCCAAATCTTGCTGATTCACAAATTTTCCTTGTACCTTTGCATAAAATCGGCGGCATCTCGGAACAAGAAATGAATAAATTCATTTCATTCTTCTCTCGATTTGCACTACCTTTGCAGCAGATAGGCTTCGGCTTAGCATAACGTTAGTTTAAATAATTTTTGAAATGATTCGTTCAATGTTAATCGTTGCGTTAGGCGGAGGCATAGGCTCAGCCTTGCGCTTTTTTGTATCCAAGTTTGTCGCCGAGAATGTAGGCGGCACATTCCCTTGTCCCACTTTTGCGGTGAACATTATCGGTTGTCTGCTTATCGGACTGTTTTATGGTCTGTCTGCACGCGGTAGCATTGGCGGCGATTCCATGAAGTTGTTGCTAACGACGGGATTGTGTGGAGGTTTCACAACGTTCTCCACGTTCTGCAACGAAAGCCTTACGCTCTGTCGTGGCGATCATGCCCTTACCGCCCTGCTTTACGCCGGCTGTAGCGCAGTTGTTGGATTCCTTGCCGTGGCTGTCGGCTATTGTGTGGCAGAGCGTGTGTGAAGGGCATTGGCAAATGGGCTATGGGTAATTTCTCTCCTGTTGTGGTGTCATTCCCGTATGCTTCTTGTAGTAACGGCAGAAGAAGCTGGTGTCGGCGAAGTGGTATTCCCAAGCTATTTCCTTTATGCTTTGCGTGGTTCGCTGCAGTTGCATCTTTATTTGCAGTATGACGTATTGGTCGATTATGTTCTTTGGAGTATGGTCGGTCACTTGTCGCACGATGTTGGTGAGGTACTTTGGCGTGATGTTCATCAGTGCGGCGTAGTAGCTCACGTCGCGTGATCGCTTGTAATCGCGTTCCATGAGCATCATGAAATGATTGAACAGTTTGCGCACCCGGTAGGACTTCACCTCGTCAGTGCGGTGTTCGGGGTTGCGCTGCAAGTATTCATGGAATCCTACGAAGAACGATTTGAGCTGACAGAGCACCAGTTGCGCTATGCAGGTGCAGTCAGCTTGGTCGAAATAGACCATCAGTAAGGCAAACATGCAGTTGATGATGTTCGTGACAATGGGCGAGTCTTGTCGGCAACGGTCTTCGCGAAGGGATGAATAGACGGTCTGTTCCAGTTGCAGACTCGCCTCGCGCAGGAGTGAAGCGCTGTATTTTAGGATTTCCACTTGGAAATCCGCTCCTTCGGCAGACGTATTGCTGTCGACCTCCAGTTTCACAACATCATTCGGGAAAACCGTGATTACGGCGCCTTCAAACAACTCCCATTCCTTATAGTTCACCATTAGCACGCCCTCTCCCTTGCGGCAAATAAGTATCGCTCCGTAAGTGAGCACTTGTGCCCCATGCTGCCATTCGGAGAGTCGTGAGAGAGAAAGGCTTGCTTCATGTGGGGCTTTTATTTCCATTGTAGAGTACATTTTATTGGGAGAGGGTGTGTCAAAACAATAAGCCGAGCGCAGCCCACATTATTTACCTTTTGACACACCCTCACGCATTTTATATGAAATATTATTTTATATGTTATTGAAGTTTCGGAAGTCTTCGACATGCTGTCAGTAAATTTCTTGTTTACTCGTATCTTGTCTGCTGTTGAGCAAGTTGCAAACTTCTCTTTTCTTCTGCAAAAGTACGCAATTAATGTGACAAAAGAGAACTATAATTCCCAAATCGTCCATCCGCTGCGCTATATTTAAAACGGTACATTAGAAAAATCGCCGTAACTTTGCAGCCGGATTTTGGAAGATAGCAAAATTCATAAGGAATATATTTTATTAATACAGGATAGATGATCAAGAAAATCATGTTAGTAAGCCTTCTGTTGGCAGGAGGCTCATCTTTGGCTGTGGCTCAATCGGGTAGCCAGCAGGACAAAACGTGCTGTAATGTGCAGACAATGACGCTCACGTCACTTTATGATCTTGCCGACCAGAAGAGCCAAAAACTAAAGGTCAGCGAGGTGGCTCTCCGCGCAGCCGAAGAAGGCGTGGCTGCCGCAAAGTCGGCAATGCTTCCGAGTGTAGACCTGGGGCTTCAGGGCAGCTACACGGGCAATGCCTTTATGCTATCGCGTGGCTTCTCTGCCAGCGGGACGACAGACTTCATCGTCCCTGGTGTGGGAGTAGTCCCCGTGTCTAACGGCAAGCAAGACACGCCCCACTGGGGCAATAGCTTCACGGCGCAGGTGGCGCAGGTGGTTTATGCCGGTGGAGCCATTCGCTCTGCTATCCGCATGGCTGAATTGGGCAAGGGTATGGCAGAACTTGACGTGGAGAAGAACCGCCAGGAGGTGCGTTTCCTCCTGACAGGCTACTATCTCGATCTCTGTAAACTGAACAATCAGATGGATGTAGTGCGCCAGAATATAGAGCTTACGCAGAAGGAGATTGCTCAGATGAAGGCCCGCCGCGAGCAGGGCACCGTTCTGCAGAACGACATCACGCGCTATGACTATCAGCTGAAGAGCCTGGAGCTCACGTTGAAGAAACTCTCCGATGCCTCTGCCATCATCAATAATCAGTTGGTCACCACGCTTCATCTGCCTGAGCAGACCATGATTGTTCCCGACAAGAGCGAGGTGAACACCGAAATCAATGCGCTTTCTACCGTCACAACACAGGACGCTTGGCAGCAGAAAGCCGCTGACAACAATATCTGCATCCGACAGGCTCAACTTGCAAAAGACATTGCGGAGCAGAAGGTAAAGCAGTCGAAAGCAGCCTCGTTGCCTTCTGTGGCTATTGTGGCGGAGAATCAACTCTATGGTCCATATACTCAAGACCTTATTCCGAAGAATTGCAATGTAAACGTATGGTTCGTCGGCATCGGTGTGAAGTACAGCTTGGGAAGCATTTGGAAAAACAAGCACCAGATACGCAAGGCGCGCATTGAGCATCGACATTCGCAAGAGACGATTTCCTTGGCACGTGAAGGCGTGGAGAACGCTGTGCAGGCCAACTATACTAATCTCCTTACTTCCCAAACGGAAGTAAGCACGCAAGAGAAGCAGGTGGAGCTTGCCAAGCAAAACTACTCCGTGGTGCAGAACCGTTATCAGAACGACCTCGCTCTGCTCACCGACATGGTCGACGCTTCCAACATGAAGCTCTCCGCCGAGATGGCGTTGGTCAATGCCCGCATCAATATGCTTTACAATTTCTATAGACTCAAATACGTTACAAACACATTGTAATATTATATATAATACCCTTACTTCATTAAATACGCAACTAAATACTTTAGAATGATGGAAAATAACAAGATACATTCATATTTATACAATGCCCTCATTGTGGCTTGTCTTTTGGGCGGAGCTGCTTATGCAGCGAGTCAGTTCATGCACTTCGGCAACGGGGAGTTCACCGACAACGCCCGTGTCTGTCAGAACATTGTGCCGCAGAACTGCCGCGTGCAGGGCTTCATCCGCGAGGTGCGCTTCTCGGAGTTTCAGCAGGTGAAGAAGGGCGACACGCTCGCTGTCATCGAGGACACCGAGTTTCGCCTGCGTCTTGCTCAGGCAGAGGCCGACCTCATTCGTGCCCAGCATGGCTCGCAGGGAACGGCAAGCAGTATCGTCACCACAAAGACCAGCATGACCGTTGCCGACGCCGGCATAGAGGCGGCACGTGTGCAAATGGAGAATGCCAAGCGTGAGGATGCCCGTTTTGAGAAACTCCTCTCGCAGGATGCCGTTACGCGCCAGCAGTACGACAAAGTTCATACTGGCTATCTTAGTGCCAAGGCCGCCTATGAGCAGGCTGTGCGTTCACGCAACACCCAGTCGGCTGTCGTAGCCGAGCAGGGCCATCACCTCTCGGCATCGGAGCAAGGCATAGAATTGGCTCGTCGTGCTGTAGAGCTGGCACGTCTCAACCTCTCCTACTGCTACATCATAGCCACCTGCGACGGCACGGTCGGTTCGAAGGACATCCATGTAGGTCAGTTGGTCAACCCTGGACAAACATTGGTTAGTATCGTCGACAAAAGCGAGCGCTGGATAGAGGCCAACTACAAGGAGAGCCAGCTCCCCAACATCAAGGTAGGTGACAAGGTGAAGATTTCTGCCGACGCCGTGCCCGGTGTGCAATACACTGGCATCGTGGAGCGCATCTCCGACGCTACGGGCAGCGCCTTCTCCCTTATCCCAATCGACAACGCCACGGGCAACTTCGTGAAGGTGGAGCAGCGCGTCACGGTACGCATCAAACTCGACCGCACTGCCGACGTAGCCAAGCTCAAGGGCGGCTACAATGTAGAATGTATCGTTGAAGAATAACAGTACGAAAGGAAAATGGGACAATTAACCGAATTCTTTATGAAAAGTCCGGGCGGACCGCCGCCCAATATGGGCTTCGCCATGCCGATGATGAAGAACTGGGTGCCACGTTGTGTTCAGCCGTGGCTCTACGTACTCACAGCCCTTTGCTTTCAGTTCGGCGGTGGCTACTATCTCGGCGCCCTTGATGTAATCCGTGGCACCACCAACTTCATGATAGAGGACGTTATGTTCTTGCTTTACGCTTCATTGGCAGGCATGGCAGCCTATTTCCCGATGCTCTTTCGCATGAAGTTCCGCTTCACCAACAAACAGCTGCTTTGCTGGTCGGCTATCATCCTCGCCGTTTGCAATATGGTGACGATGTACAGTCAGTCGATGCCGGTGCTTATCGTGGCGTGCTTCATTGCGGGAATGGCCAAGATTCAGGGCACATTCGAGTGCATGAGCAACATCCAGTTGTGGATTACCCCACGACGCGATTTCTCCGTGTTCTTCCCCGTGCTCCACATCATCCTGCTCACCGCCATCGAGGGCAGCGGATGGCTTGCCGCCTGGTTCGGTCATCATTTCACATGGCAAATGATGCACGTGTTCACCGTAGGCACCATGTCGCTTACCCTGCTCATACAGTTGGTATGCTGCCGTCCGTTCTGCCCGATGCCCCGTCGGCTCTCGCTCAAGGGCATGGACTTCCAGGGAGCGCTGCTCATCTGTGTGCTGATGCTCATCTTGTCTTACATCGTGGTGTACGGCGACCATTACATGTGGTTCGACAGTCTGCACATGCGTGTCTTGCTCGGCATAGCCATCGTGCTTGCAGGCATCCTACTCTTGCGTCTGCGCTACTACCGTTACCCATACGTCGAGTTCAAACTCTTCACCTTCCGCAACGTGGTGCCCATCCTCATCGTCACCTTCTTCGCCGAGTTGGCTCTCGGTGCAGAGCATACGATGGAAGAGATTCTCTACAGCGAAGTAATTCGTTTGGAAGAGTTGACTAAGGAGTCGCAGTATATGTGGGTGCTGCCCGGCATGTACGTCGGCATCCTGATTGACATCTATTGGCTGAATGTAAGAAAATGGAAAGTGTGGAAACTGTTCGGCATAGCCTTCCTGAGCATAGCCCTCTATGGTATGCTGATGTATTTCACGCTCGGCACCGGTGTGAACATTGAGCAGTACCGTCTTGCAATCTTCCTCAGGGGCTTCTCCTACGCCATCCTTGGCCCCACGCTGATGTGGGCTTTGGAGGAATCTGTGCCAAGCCTTGAGCTGTTCTTTATGGGTTTGTTCGTGTTCAACATCTTCCACATGTACTTAGCAGGAGCGACGGGTTACGGCATCTACACCACCATCTTCTCCCATTTCCTGAATGATGACATGGCGAACTACGGACGGCAGCTCACGCTCACGCACTTAGACCTGTCACACTTCAACTTCGGCGCATTCGTAGGAAACGACTTTCTCCATTCGATGATGCTTGTGGCGATGAAGCAAGTCTACGGCTACGTAATTTGGTTTGCCCTGGCGATTGCCGCCATCTTCCTGCTGTGCGACATCCCTGCCGTGCGCACCAACATTCGCAAGGTGCCCCGTTGGTCGGTATATGCCATCGAGTATCTGGCACGAAGGAAGTAATAGCTCAGCAATTATCTTAATAGCAAATGAGGGTGTGCCAAATAAATAGCACACCCTCTTGTAGTTGACCCGAACCAACACCTAATGACGTCAAGGTCTCTGTACCTTTCTTGAACGACTGAATGCCTACCGGAAGTATTCTACTGTTGATATATGCCATACTTCTTGCTCTTTTTTACTGTGTGTTGGCAAAGTTATGAAAACAAATCGAGATGGCAAAGTGATATTGGTAAATAAGTATTTGAGTATTATTACTCCGCAATTCTTGCTCATCTCAAAACTATTTTTTAATTTTGTAACGCCTTCCGTTGGATGGCTGGCATGGAGTTGCCAGCTGCGAAGTCCGTGGAGTGGCACTGCTTTTATAATTGAAGACGTTTGCTTAACGTCTCTTCTGACTAATTGAAACCTGGAAAATTTCGAATCGTGTTCAGATAGAGACAGCGGTGGGCGTCTACCCACTGTGTATATACACAAGCCACAAGTGCGCCCTTTCGTAAGGAGGGGCGTGCCTTGCGCAGCTATATATATACCCTCTTGGCGTAGGCATCTGTTGCTTCTTATCTTTGACACGATAGGTTTTTCCAGGACCTCAATTAGCAAAGGTGAGGCTTATGGGCGACACGATTCCTACGCCTCTTTTTTATGGCAGTTGCTCAAACCAAATACTATATAACCAATAATCATTGCTTTGTTCTGGGGAGTCAAGGAGCATTTTGCAACCAGTAGTTTATGGAAGAGAAATCTCCGATACTCAACAATCCTTACGACGAACCCCGCTGGCACTATGCTGCCGACCTCGACGGAAACCTTGACTATAATAATGTGCTTGACGGTCGTCGCCCGTATTCCGCATCCATAGGCATCGCTCCAAACCGGACAAACAATGGATTGTTCACATACGAGGATGTGCCAGATGCCGACCCAAATGCCGATTTCATCAATTCCATACGCGCCGAAGTAAAGACATGGCGCGAGAAAGGCTATCCGCACGTGACACGTGTCACTCGCCAGCTGCTCAACTATTGGTTCTGCAACCCCGAACGCCAAAATTTCCAGAAACTTTTCTTCTGTCAGCGCGAAGCTGTAGAGACTGCCGTCTACTTTAATGAAGTGGCCGACTTCGACCCCAACGTAGGTCGCGACCTGCTGCGCCAGCTTGATGAGCGTTGCGCCACGGTAGCCGACGACTATGCCTATGTGTTGCCACGCACTGCCTTTAAGATGGCGACAGGCACAGGCAAAACCGTTGTGATGGCTATGCTCATTCTCTACAACTATCTCAACAAGAAGGAGAACGTGCAGGACACACGCTTTGCCGACCATTTCTTGCTTGTCGCTCCGGGCATCACCATTCGCGACCGCCTTGGTGTGCTCTTTATCGACGAGTCGGCTTCGACGAAGCATTACGACGACGAGATAACCGACTATTATCATAAGCGTGGTCTTATTCCCATTAATTTCGAAAATCAACTAGGCGGACTCAATGCCTCTATAACCATTGTCAACTATCATCAGTTTGAACGTAAGGTGTATGCTGGCAAGAAGCAGAGTCCGCTCGACGGCAAACTTGTCTACAAGAGTGGTGAGGGTATGGTGAAGCAGTCGGACAAGGAGGAATATTCAAGTGTACTATCGCGTATGCTCGGCCGCCTGCCTAAGAGCAAGCGCATACTCGTGATAAACGACGAGGCACATCACTGCTACTTGCCGCGGACATCTGACAAGAAATTGTCGACCGACGAGAAAGCCGAGAATGCCAACGCAATGGTGTGGTATGAGGGATTGCGGCAGATGAAGCTGCTCGGCTACAAGGTGCAGCACGTATATGACCTTTCTGCCACGCCTTACTACCTGAAAGGCTCTGGCTATACTGAGTATTCATTGTTCCCATGGGTGGTGAGCGACTTCGGACTGGTGGATGCCATAGAGAGCGGACTCGTGAAGATACCGTTCCTCCCTGCTTCCGACGACACTATCGGACTGACCGACCCCGTGTTGCGCAACATCTATGAGCACATCAGCAAGGATTTGCCCAAGAAGGGGCAAAAGGCAAAGCGTGCCGAGGAGAAAGCCAATGACTCAGATAAGAAAGAATTGCCCGAGCCTGCTCCCAATCTGCCGTCGCTGCTCAACGTGGCGATAGACCAGTTTGTGAAGGACTATGATGACTACCAGCGTGGCATACGTGAGGAGGGCGAGACGGAGGCCAATCTCTTCTCCACGCCTCCAGTGTTCATCGTGGTGTGCAACAACACGTCGGTATCGAAGGAAGTATTCAAGATGATGGCTGGCTACGAGAGCCGCGATGCTGACGGCAACGTGATTTACGTGGCGGGCAAATACCCCATATTTACCAACTACAAGGACGGCATGCCCTTGCAGAAGCAGCCGTCGCTACTGATAGACAGTATGGCGATAGAGGATGCGGGAAGTGTCGTAGGCGACGACTTCAAGAAGGTGTACAGCGATGAGATAGAACGTTTTAAGCGCGACTATGCCATGCTTCATGGTGCCGGATCGGCCGACAAGCTTACCGATGGCGACATTCTGCGTGAGGTGGTCAACAGCGTTGGCAAGCCAAACACGCTGGGAGCGCACATCCGTCTTGTTGTGTCTGTGTCGATGCTCACCGAGGGGTGGGATGCCAACACCGTGACCCACGTGTGCGGAGTGCGTGCCTTCGGCTCGCAATTGTTGTGCGAGCAGGTGGCAGGACGCGCATTGCGCCGCCGCAGCTACGAGCTTCTGCCTTACAAACTGACGGGCGAGGAGATTGAAGCCAAGGACGTGCGGCGCTACAAGGCTGAGAACATCGTGTGGAAGTTTCCGCCTGAGTATGCCCATATCATAGGCGTGCCGTTCAAGACGTTCAAGGGCGGTGGCAGAGGTGTCACTCCGCCAGTCAAGCCAAAGACGCAGATCATGGCATTGAAGGAGCGCGAGAAGTTTGAGATAACGTTCCCTAACATCACGGGCTATCGCAGCCAGACCATAGACAATGTGATTACCGCCGACTACACGGGGTTGCCAAAGTTCCGCCTAAACTTTAATGAGGTGCCCACCGAGACACGCCTTGCCTCTGCCGTTGGTGGCGACGGGGTGCTGCTGAAGAGCGACTATCGCATGCTGCGCGACGCACAGGTGGTGTACGAGCTGACGCGCTGGTTCATCAATCTGAAGTATACCGATGCTGAGAACGGACGGCAGTTTCAGCGTTTCGCGGCTCTGAAGCGTGTGGTGAAGCAGTGGTACGACACGCAGGTGGAGGTGGTTGGCGGCGACGGCAGCGAGGAACTGCGTCGTCTTGTGGTGTTCTGGCAGCAGAGCGAGGTGGTGGCGAGCATCTACGAGGGTGTGCGTGCCGCCGCACAGGGCGAGGAGCACATCACCGCCATTCTCAACTACTACAATCCCAAGGGTTCCACACGCTACGTGCGTGGGGCTACGAGCAAGAAGGTGTGGCCCACGGAGAAGAGCCACGTCAATTATGTGGTGGCCGACACCGACAGTTGGGAGCAGATAGCAGCCAAGACCCTTGAGCAGAACGATGCCGTGGAGTGTTATGTGAAGAACCATTTCCTGGGTTTCTACATTCCTTATCTCGATGGCACTACGGAGCACAACTACGTGCCCGACTTCATAGCGCGTGTGCGCACGCCGCATGGCGACACCGTGAACCTGATAATAGAGATTTCGGGATTTGCCTCCGACCGCAACTCCGCCAAGGACTTGAAGCGCTACTACGCCACCCAGTATTGGCTGCCGGCTGCCAACAACCTCGGCACTTACGGGCGTTGGGAATTTCTTGAGGTGACGGACATCGACAATATCCGCGCCATATTAAACGATAAAATCAAGCAACTATGAGCATAGAGAAGAATCCTGTTGGAGCGATAAAGCACAACGACGATAAGCGTGTTATGATACCAACCAGCGAGCTGGCTGGCGAGGAAACCATGCAGACTGACGATGAGGGTAAGAAAGCCGCCTACCGCAAGTTCCGCCACGACTTCGACCGCGGACGCGATCCCGAACTGTATTGGCTCGGAAAGTATGACGGTGACGATGACGTTGCCAATCCGGAGCTACGTGTCGACATCCGTAGCCTGTATGTGCATGAGGACGTGCAGCCTGAAATGCTCATACGCCGTCTGTACCGTCTGCGTGAAGAGCGTTCCGCCGGTCAGCAGCCTATGCTCTTTGCCGAGGAGGAGCTTGGCAAGAACATCGTGGAGGACGACCTTGAGCGTGTGGCTGACTATTATCATCATCAGATGGGATGGAAGAACCGTCTCATACAGGGCGACTCGCTGCTCGTGATGAACTCGCTGCTTCAGCGCGAGGGCATGGCTGGCAAGGTGCAGTGCATATATATTGATCCGCCCTACGGAATCAAGTTCGGTTCCAATTGGCAGATGCGTCTCAACGACCGAAACGTGAAGGACAACGACGAGAGCCTTTCCGGTGAACCCGAAATGATTAAGGCGTTTCGAGACACGTGGGAACTTGGCATACATTCTTACCTCTCTTATCTGCGCGACCGACTCATAACGGCTCGCGAACTGCTCACGCAAAGCGGCTCGTGTTTCGTGCAGATATCCGACGAGAATGTGCATCTTGTGAGGTGTTTGATGGATGAGGTATTCGGAAGTGAGAACTATATGTCGTTAATAACATATAAAACTTCTGTTGGATTGGGTGGAAATTATTTGGATAGCGTATCGAATTATCTTGTATGGTACGCTAAAGATAAATCTGTCATTAAATACCGTCAACTTTTTAAGGAGGTTACCTTGGGTGAGGCAGGTGCAACACGTTATAATTCTATAGAGTTGTTAGATGGAACTACTTATCCATTATCAGAATTTAAGAAGAAGGAAATACCAAAAGAGGCAAAATTCTTTTTTAAACAAGGGCTTACTTCACGATCTGGAACGGAATCAACGCAATTCCCCATATATTTTAATGGTAAATCTTATCATCCAACGGCTGGAGGTTGGAGAACTGGTCTTAAGGGTATTGAAAATCTTATTAAGTTAAATAGAATTGCTGTTGAAGGCAATAGACTTACATTTAAGAAATATTTCGATGATTTTGGATGTGTAGCAATCAATGATTTTTGGGATGATGTCTCAGGTGGAATATCAAGTCGTACAGATCCCAAAGTTTACGTTGTCCAAACTGCAGTGAAAGTCATCCAGCGTTGCATCCTCATGACCACCGACCCCGGTGATCTTGTCCTTGACCCCACCTGCGGTAGTGGTACAACCGCATACGTCGCCGAGCAATGGGGGCGTCGCTGGATAACCATCGACACGAGCCGCATTGCGTTGAACATCGCCAAAAAGCGACTGACGGCGGCCTTGTATCCTTATTATGAGCTTTACGATGAGGAGACAAAGAACATCCGTCAAGGGTTTGTTTACAAGACCGTGCCTCACATCACGCTCAAGAGCCTGGCTAACAACCTGCCGCCTACAGAGGAGATTCTCTATGACCAACCAAAGGAGGACAAGAAGCGCATACGTGTGAGTGGTCCGTTCACTGTTGAGACACTGCAAGCCTACAACGTGCTTTCGCCCGACGATTTGGAGCATCAGCGCGACGAGGAAGAAGAGAACCGTCTGTTTCAGGAGCGTATCTTCGCCCACTTGCAGACCAGCGGTGTGCGCAATGGCGACCGCACGCAGCAGGCAGTGTTCCATGGCGTTGAGGCTGTGCCCAATCCTTATCTTAATGCCCGTGGATGGTACACAGACAAAGAGGGCAAGGAGCGGTTGACGTATTTCATGATTGGTCCGAAGTTCGGCACGGTGAGCCGCATGGCGGTGAACAAGGCCATACAGGAGTTCCGCTCCGTGCAGCAGAGTGAGGGCGCCTCGTGGCTCGTGCTGCTCGGCTTCTCGTTTGAGGACAACATAAACGAGAAGGACTACAACTTCGGTGCCTACACCGTGTCGAAAGTGCGTATGCACGACGACCTGATGCAAGACGGACTGTTGAAGAAAGACCGTGGGGCAGGCTCGTTCATCACTATCGGCGAGCCCGACATAGCCATCGTTAAGGACGACGACAAGATGTGCCATGTCGAGATACGCGGGCTTGATATCTACGACCCAATAAAGGACGACGTGAAGGCACGCTCTGTCGACGACATCGCCTATTGGGAGATGGACGACGACTACGACGGTCGACAGTTCATTGTCAAGAGCATTCATTTCTGTGGTGGCGACAAGAAAGAGTTTTCCGCTTGGAAGAAAGGTCTCGGAAAACTCGCCAAGTCGAGTGCCAAGACTAAGAAGAAAGTTGAGGCAACACTCCGCCTCGAACTCTGCGACGAGCTATGGGACAATCTTTATGGGTTCATGAGTGAGCCGATAGAATACCGCAAAGGTCGAGTGTTGGCTGTGAGAGTAGTGAGCCAGTTTGGTGAGGAGTCGAGCAAGATACTGAAAATGTAGAGAAACAAAAATAACTGGGAGAGGGGGCGCCCTCGCCCCCGACATACAAAAGGAAAATTGCCTTATATATGGATGGCTATTTCCTTGTCGGGGGCGAGGGCGCCCCCTCTCCCAGTTATTGCTTCATTCTTGTTTCTTAAAAGGGTAAGGATGTGTCAAACCACACCTAATGGCATCAATAGCTCTGTTCCTTGGCTGGTGTTTAGAAAGAGATTATCGTAAATATTTTCTACTCTACAATCTGCCAATCCAGTAGTCCCTTGCCTTCGCTGTCGAGTTCCACGGCAAGCGCAATGACCTTGCGTTTGTCTGCTTTGAACGGTTCGGTGTAGTTGCGGTCGGCAATTTGTCTGGCGGCAGCTTCTTTGCCTCCATTGTTGGAGAGTTTCAGTTCAAGCACGTATATGTAGCGTGCAGTCTTGGCTATTATATCGATTCTTCCAGTGGCAAGCATGTGTTCCACTTCCACCTTGAAACCAATGGCGTTGAACACCGTGCTGATGATTAGTCGGTAGCGTTCCTCCATATCCATTGAGGCAAGTTTCTTGTTGCTGTATGGCACGTCGGCTATAATGGCTTTCAGAGCCTTCATAGCCTCAGGCACCTTGCCGTTTGCCATCATCTTGAGCAACAAGCTCTGTGTTGAGACCACGTCCGAATTGGTGCGCATAGTGAGTGCCGGAACCACAACTCTATATAACGCCCTTTTCACTTCCTCG
>DLKG01000066.1:0-2000 GCA_002490315.1 Prevotella sp. UBA7594
AAAGAACCTATCCTAAAAAAACTGTTGTCCTTTAACTTCTTTAACTTCTTTAACTCCTTTAACTCCTTTAACTCCTTAACTCCTTTAACCAACTACATATACAGTTTTTGGTTCTCGAAGTCAACCTCTTTGTCGAGTTGTTCGTTGAAGTTGTTGAACACTTCCTCCTCGACGTCGCCCAGGCGATACTCCTTTGCCGCGTCCTTTTTGATTTCGGCAATCCAAGCGCGTCGTGCCGTCACGTAGTCCTGCTTCACTCGCTCCACGTTCTCCTCCGTGAGCGCATCGAAGCCATAGTAGTCGAGAATCATGCGGTAGGACCATGCCCAGCGGTATTCCGAGTACATGTCGTTGATTTGTTCGAAGCGCTCCGTGAGCATCTGCGTAGTGTCGATGTCGCCGGAAAGGATGTCGTCGATGAGGCGTTGCTCCTCCGACTCCGGCAAGAGCAGTCCGGAGATGTCCGTCCAAGCCCCCGTGCCAACCTCCTGTGCCGGTTTCACCGGCGCGTGGCGCTTGAGCACAGCGCCCATGTAGATGCGCAGAGCGATGTCGTAGTACTTGATGCCCTTTCGCAGCGACGAGTTCTTGATGACATACTCATGGTAGTTGTACGTAGAGACGTCTTCGCCCGATGCGTCGCGCAGGTCTTCAAGGATTTTCTTTCCGCGCAGAATCTCGCCGACGGTGAAAGGCGAGAGCCAGTCGAAGTTGACGACGCTCTTCTTCGTGCCCTCCGGTCTCATGTCGCGTTTCGGCCATTTTCGTATGTCGCGGTAGAGTCCGACGGTGGTGAGGTTGCGTCCTGGCACGAGATACATCGTGTCGCCGTAGGCAATCAGGTAAGAGAAGGGCAGTGAGCGCGTGTCGGGGTGGTACATCAGTTTGCCGAAGCACACGGAGAAAGCCCCGATGTGCGCCGGCATGAGAATGTAGGCTCCGGAAGCAGTCTTCGAGCCCCGCTCCAGCGTGCCGTAGTGCATCGGTCCCATCTTGTAGGCATGGTTGGAGAAGTTGGTGGCGGAGCCGGCGTTGTAGAAGGAAAACTGTCCTCCGATGAGCAGCGAGCTCTTGTGGTGGCTTGCCGTGAAAGGTCCGCAGAAGGCGGCGCACGCCTCTCCGTTCGACATGTAGGAGTTGGCGAAGAACACGCTGTTCGACGCCGTGAAGCCGTTGCTCAGATGGCACGTCTCGCCGACGAAGCAGTCCTGCATCTTCACGCTGTTGATGATGCTTGAGCCGTCGCTGATAATGGAGTTCTCGCAGATGACTCCCGTGCCTATGTACACCGACGTTGTCGGCGTGCTCATGATGGTGCAGTCGCTGAGGCGTGCCGCCCCTGCAATCTCGCATCCGTCGTAGACCACGGTGTTCGTAATCTCCTTCGTGTTCGTAATCTTCACGCCGTTGCCGATGGTCGCCATCTCCGGCGACGTGCGCTCAATCTCCTCGCGTATGAGTCGGCAGATAGCGTTCTTTATCGGGCTGTTGTGGAAGTGCTTCACCATGAAGGCAGCCGTCTGGCTTGTCAGTCCGTGATAGAGCAGCAGATTGCCGTCGCCCACCTCGTTGAGTACCGAGATGAGGTTGCCCTCGCCGTAGGTGGCGCCGTCGGTGGTCTCCATGGTGCTCACGTTGGAGATGATGCAGTCGGAGCCGATGACGTAGTTGTTGATGTAGCCCGATATGCGTTCTATCAGGCAGTTGTCGCCTATGGTGACATTGCGCAGCGTGGCGTCGGTGATGCCCGAGTGCTTTATGAAGCCTTTGCTTATCTCCACCGTCTTGTCGAATGTTCCGAGCCTGATGTCGCCGTAGAACATCACGCGATGGAAGAAGCCTGGTTGGAAATTCTCCGCCACCTCTATGCGCTGCCAGTCCTCCGCCCAGCATCCGTCGGCATGTAGAGTGGAGATTTCGTTGTCGGTCAAGTGTCTGTATGTCATATGTGTATGTTTTTGTGGGAGTTGAAGGAGTTTTCTTTTAAAGGAGTTAAGAAG
>DLKG01000066.1:2188-19156 GCA_002490315.1 Prevotella sp. UBA7594
TTTCAGTCGCTAAGAAGTTAAAGCCATTACCTCTTTTTTAAAGGAGTTAAGAAGTTAAGGAGTTATCGCTCCTTTCAGTCGCTAAGAAGTTAAGCCATTACCTTTGTGGGATGTTTCCCGTAGCGGCAGTGCATACGGCTTAACTTCTTAACTTCTCTAACTTCTTAACTTCTCTAACTTCTTTATCTTCTCTATCTTCTCTAACTTCTCTAACTTCTTTATCTTCTCTAACTTCTTTAACTTCTCTAACCTATTCCTCCACCTGATACAGGAAATCGTTGTAGGGATATTTCTGCACGTGTAGCTCGCGTACCTTCTTATATATAGTTTCGCGGAACTCGTCGATGTTCTCCTTCTCCTTAGCCGAGATGAAGAGGCAGTTTTCGCCGAGCTTAGCCATCCACGTGCGCTTCAGGTCGTCGAGCGTGATGTTCTCCTTCGTCGGCGGCGTAAGGTCGTCAGGCTCCTTGTCAGTCCACGTGTAGTTGTCGATTTTGTTGAAAACGATCATCGACGGCTTGTCGGCGCATCCGAGATCCTTCAGCGTATTCTCCACGACGCTTATTTGCTCCTCGAAGTCGGGGTGTGAGATGTCCACGACGTGCAGCAACAGGTCGGCCTCGCGCACCTCGTCGAGCGTTGACTTGAAGGAGTCCACCAGGTCGGTAGGCAGTTTGCGTATGAAGCCCACGGTGTCGGCGAGCAGGAACGGCAAGTTCTCAATCACCACCTTGCGCACCGTCGTGTCGAGCGTGGCGAAGAGCTTGTTCTCGGCGAACACCTCGCTCTTGGCGAGCAGGTTCATAATGGTCGACTTGCCCACGTTGGTGTAGCCGACGAGCGCCACTCGGATGAGGCGTCCGCGGTTTTTGCGCTGCGTGTTCATCTGCTTGTCGATTTCGGCGAGTCGCTGCTTGAGCAGCGTGATGCGGTTGAGGATGATACGGCGGTCCATCTCGAGCTGCGTCTCGCCCGGTCCGCGCAAGCCCACGCTTCCCTTGCCGCCGCCCGAGCCGGAGCCGCCTCCCTGTCGTTCGAGGTGAGTCCAGAGACGTTGCAGTCGCGGCAGCATGTAGCGGCATTGCGCCAGCTCCACCTGCGTCTTGGCGGCAGCCGTCTGCGCGCGCATGGCGAAGATGTCGAGGATGAGCGACGTGCGGTCGAGAATCTTCACGCCGAGTTCCTTCTCAATGTTGCGTATCTGCTTGGCGGAGAGCTCGTCGTCGAAAATCACCATTCCGACCGGGCGCTCCGCGTCCTCCTCGTCCTTTATGTACTGGCGTATCTCCTCCAGCTTTCCTGAGCCAACGTAGGTCACCTGGCTCGGTCCGCCCACGCGCTGCGTGAAGCGCTTCACGGTCACGGCACCTGCCGTGTCGGCGAGAAATTCCAGCTCGTCGAGGTACTCTTTCGTCTTCGCCTCGTCCTGCTCCTTAGTGATGAGGCCCACGAGCACAGCGGTTTCCGCCTTAACTTCTGATATTACAAATTCTTTCATTGTCTTTCAAAATACGTATTTGTATGCAAATTTACACATTTTTGCATCAACAGCGCATACAGCCCACTGTATTTTTCGCTTGTTCGCGTAAATAAATCCCCTCTATTGTAATAAATGATGTATAAAAACTGTATTTTGCAAACAAAATGAAAGAAAAACACACTTGTAAAAATAAAATACACAGCAAATTTGCCGCAAACAACAAAAAATGTGTAATTTTGCAAGCGGTAGGGTGTCACCTTTACAAAATGCAAGCAAAGCCAAGGTGCTTCTTTTACAAAATGAAAGCGCCGCTTTAGCCATTCTAAAGTGGCACTTCAGCAGTTGCAAAGTGGCGCTTCAGCAGTAGTAAAGCGGCACTTCTGCCAAGAAAGAGAGTTATTAACAGTTGTTAAGAATTGGCGTTGGCAAAAGCGCCAGTTTAATGACAAATTGCAATTTTAAACAATCAAAAAAAATGAAAGCAAAATTTTTACAGGCATTGCTTGTACTGTTGCTGTCCGTGCCGATTGTTGCAGCGGCAGCAACCGACAGCGAGACACCGCGACAGGCACTCGTGCTGAAATTTGCCGACGCCACAGAGGAGACATTCTTCCTTGCCGACCAACCGGAAGTGACGTTTGAAGGCGGCAAGCTGAAGGTGTTGGCATCCGGCGTCGAGACCGACTTCGACCAGACGTCAGTCACGGAGTTCTATTTCGACTACCGCACCACGCCGACCTCCGTGACCTCAGCCACGGCAGGCAAATCCACGTTCTCCTACACCGACAACACCACGGTGAGCGTCACCGGCTCCAAGGGCTCCGTTGCCACGCTCTACACCGTAGGCGGCAAGCAGCTCCTGCGCAAGAGCGTTGAGGGCGGCAGCGTGACGGTGAGCCTCGCTGGCTATGCTCCCGGCATCTATCTGTTAAACATCGAAAACGACAACACTTATAAAATCATCAAGAAATGACAAAAACTTTACTCCTCGCCGCAGCCATGCTCGCCTCCTTTGCCATGCCGTCGGCAGCACAGAATAAAACCTTCCGCAAGTTGCCCGTAAGCATGCAACTTCTCAAGCATAAGTCAGCCGCCAAGGCAAAAGCCGCCCAAGGACAGACAACGACGATGAACAACGTCGTGGCATCCTTCTACACGCAGCCCTCCGACGCGACGGAAAACCAAGAGAATTACTATCTCGTAATCTCCGACAACTCCCAAGCCACGTTTGACTCCTCAGCCGGAGCCATCAACGCCACCAACGCCACCGTGGCTGCTATCGACTTCTATGCTCCCTCGGGCACAGGCACCGACCTCCCCGTCGGCACGTTCAAGACGAGCGGCTCGCTCAACTATGACGGCGACTATTCGTACGTGAGCTACTACAACGCTGACGGCAAGTCAACCAATGAGCGCGCGCTGAGCGGCGACATCAACGTGGAGATGAGCTCCGACGGCATCTATACCATCTCCTTCGCCGACGAAAACGGCAACGAGTACACCTTCTCCGGCACGCTCAACTTCTCCGACAACAACGGCAGCACCTCCGTGTATCCGCAGATACCGTCCGACGTCAACACCACCTTCACGGGCGGTATGGCTTTCTACCACGGCAATCTTATGGACTCCAACACGGGCAACATATACATCAACCTCTACGACTGCGCCTTCGACTCCGAGACCGGAGCCATGAAGGAAAAGGGCTACGACCTCGCCATATGCGCCTTCAACCGCCTCTTCGGCGACCCGAAGAAAGCAACCATCGTGCCGGGCACGTACACCGTGGCACGCAACTTCAAGGTTGACACCTTCTTCCCGGGCATGGAGATTGACTATAGCGGCATGACAGTGCTCATGGGCACATACGTCAAGCGCCTCAAGTCGGGCTCTGGCTCCGACGCCGACTACGACTACGCCTACATCACCGGCGGCACCATCACCATCACCGAGGGCGACACCGAGGGCACGTTCAACTTCGACATCGACTGCACCACCGACCGCGGCCACAAGGTGAAGGGCACGGCAAAGAACATCTCCTTCAACATCGTGGACATCTCCGACGACAAGGAAAAGACCGTAGAGTCCAATCTCGACCACGACGTGACGCTCAATCTCGACTATCTCCCGAAGGCACGCATCTATTATCTCGGAAGAACAAACAACTGCAACGTCTTCACCGTCGATCTCGGCTCGCCGAGCGGCAAGGACTGCACCGAGGGCGACATCCTGCGCATGGAGTTCCAGACAGACAGCAAGGCACAGTACCTGCCCACAGGCACCTATGAGCTGATGGACGAGGGACATCTCTACACCAATCTCTACGCGCCCTACAAGATGACACGCGGCTACTTCGACGAGGTCGGTGGACGCATCGGCACCCGCTATGAGCACTTCGCAGAAGGACGCTACTGCGTCGTTGACACCTTCGCCTTCGTCTACAGCGGACGAGTGGGCGTGGAGGCTCTTGACAACGGCGACTACAAGTTCAATATCAACCTCGCCGACGGTAAGGGCTTCAACATCTGCGGCGAATGGAGTGGCCCCATGGAGCTCTGCTACTCGCCCGAGACTGGCATCAGCTCTGTAGCCGACGACAAACACGCAGTTGCACGCTTCCTCGACAACAACACGCTCGTCGTAGACGGAGCACAGCAGGGCGAGCAGGTGGCTGTGTACAGCCTTGACGGACAGCTCGTGCTCTCCGCTGACGCCTCTACTCCAGCTGACGCTTCCGCACTCGCCAAGGGCGTGTACGTAGTGAAAATAGGCAACATGACAACAACTAAAATCGTGAAGAAATGATGAAGAAGATGATGTTATTGCTGACATTCATGATGACAATGTCGGCAGCCTTCGCGCAGAAGACAAGACAGATGATGACCGTCGAGAAAACCGACGGCACGAAGATAGAATATAAGGTCGACGAAGTGCAGCGCGTTGCATTCTCGCAATATGTCTACCCGGAGCTCAACAACCAAATGGACTACAACGACAAAGTAGAGGACATCAAAGCCGTGCACCAGAGCGAAAATCCTATGTATGACGATGGCAACACGTACGATATGTGGCTATACACGGGCGACCCGCAAACGTCAGACTACAAAATAAATGTTTCAGTGTCCAAGTCGCTTCTCGGAAAGGACATCGACATTTCCAAGAATGAAGTAGGATGCGGCGTTTTCCATAACGGTGTCAACTACAGCAAGGGCACGCTGAAGATGAAGTTCGACAAGTTCGGAAAGAATGTCACCATCTCGCTCGACGTATTTGACGGCAGCAACGAGCTGCGGGCAGAGTACAGCGGAGCCTTCCAGAAGATTTATCCTGACAACAACAGTTTGACGCTGGCGGTGCCGGATGAAATAAAAAAGTTTGCGGCTATACTCTATAGCGGCTATATTGTCAACCCCGCTTCAGCGGGCGAGGCTACAAGCTTCGCGATGTCGGATGTCGTAACCCCGTCAGCTCCGTCGGATTTCCTCAACGGCACTTGCGCCGTATGGCTGAGCGTGTCGGCATCGAAACTCTACAACGGCGCCATCGACATCGTTGACGATGCCAACAGCTACACGCTCCGCTACATCGACTATGCCACACGCACCGTCTACGACAAGTTCACGTCGGGCACCATCTACACCGCGAAGGACTACACCGGAAAGACCTACATCGGCATAAACGCCACGCTTGAGGACGGCAGACAGCTGAGAGTGGAGCGCCTCGGCACCTTTGAGGAGACGCAATCGCTCGACGAAATCATCCCGTCGGCTGTCAGCGAGAACGAGTACAAATACTACGATGCCGACGGCAACGTGTCGCTCACGCGCAAGCTCGGCACGTCCTACCTCGAAAACTACAAGGGCACGCTCACGTTCTATCTCATCCCGGAGGGCGACACGAAGTACTCCTCCGACAAGGTGCAGATAAAGGTGGACGAGAGCCTTGTCAACGCCGGCGAGATTGACCTTGCCAATATCGGCGAGACTGCTGTGTTCGACGTCAAGTACAACGCCGGCGGCATACAGCTGCAGTCGTACGCAGCCGGACACGGCTACGGCAACATCCCCAACACCGGCACCATGACCATCACGAAGAACGACAGCGGCGTGTACGGCATAAAGCTCGACATCACCAACAGCTACCACAACAACTACACACAGAACGGCGGCGACAACACGCGCCTCGTGCTTGAGTACAACGGTACGCTGGAGGATTATTGATAAGAAGAGGGTGTGTCAAAACATAAACAATGCGCCCCGCATTGTTTGCCTTTTGACACACCCTCTCATCTTGAAAAAGAAAAAGGGAAAATAACAGAAAGTAAAAAAACAAAAACAAAAGAAAATACTCAAAAAGAAAATGAACAGGAAGAATATACTCTTGGCAATGATGTTCCTCGTTGGCACTCCAGCCATCGCGCAGAAAATCTCGCCCAACACAGCAATCAAGCTCGGAGAAGTGTCGGCGGCAAAGCGCCTCAAGGCAGCGACGCCCCAGACCTTCAGCGCCTTCGTCACCATTAGCGACCCCGCCGCCGTGGCAGAGATGCAGGCGCTCGGAGTCAACGTGACGTCTACGATGGGCGACAATCTCGTCGTTGCCACCATCCCCTACAGTGCCGTACAGGCAGTGGCAGCACTCGACGGCGTCGTGAACATCCAGGCAGGCACAGAGGCACGCATGCTCCTCGACACGGCACGCAAAGAGGCAAAGGTAGACAACTGCCAGTCGACCACGTCGAGCCTCGGCTCCTTTACCGGCAAGGGCGTTGTGGTGGGCATCGTTGACGGAGGATTCGAGTATGGACATGCCGCTTTCCTCAACGCCGACCGTAGCGACACGCGCATAAAGCGCGTCTGGGACCAGAACTCCACAGCCGGCAACTCTCCCGTAGCCTTCGGTTACGGCACGGAGTACAAGTCGTACGAGGAAATAAAGGCGGCTGCCTACGACCGCACCAACTCCTTTCACGGCTCACACGTGGCAAACATCGCTGCCGGTGGCGACCGTGACTGCGCCTACTACGGCGTGGCACCCGACGCCGACATCGTGCTCGTCAGCTTCAACGAGGAGACCGACAAGATTGCCGAGGGCATAAAGTACTGTTTTGACTATGCCGAGAGCGTCGGCAAGCCATGCGTCGTGAACATCAGCCTCGGCTCTCATCTCGGTCCCCACGACGGCACGTCGAGCACCGACCAGGCGTTTGCCTCACTCGTCGGTCCGGGACGCATCATCGTCGGTGCCGCAGGCAACGAGGGCAGCGACAATCTGCACGCAATGAAGACATTCGCCGACGGCGACACCGAAATGAAGACAATCATCGGATTCAACTCCTCATCCTCTTACTCCAGCCAGGCCTACGTGGACATCTGGGGCGACAAAAACTCTCCAATAAGCGTCAAGGTGATTGCCATCGATGCCCTCAAGGGCAAGACAATGGCAGCCTCGCCGGCAGTGTCGACAGATGGCGAGGAGAATGTCTCCTACGTGTTCCCTGACGGAAGCGGAGTGGTCGCCGACCTGACGCTCGCACGCCAGAACAACCCCCTCAACGGACGCACGGAGGTGCTCCTCAAGCTGCGTGCCTCAAGCATTGGAGATAACCGCAAGGTGGCTATCGTCGTGAGCGGTGAGGCTGGCTCAACAGTTCACATGTGGAACAACGCCAGCGGTGGCTATTTCATGAGCGGCGACCGCCGCGGATGGACTGACGGCGACACTGAATACACGGTGGGAGAGCTCGGAGGCGTCAGCAAGGACGTCATCACCGTCGGCTCCTACAACACCAAGATGAGTTATACTGCTCTTGACGGCAACGAGTACGGATTCAACTCTAAAGTCACCGGAAATGTGGGCGAACGCTCGCTCTTCTCAAGCTGCGGTCCTACCGTCGACGGACGCACAAAGCCTGACGTGACGGCTCCCGGATGCGCCCTCGTCTCTGCCACGTCGCGCTATTACTACTCCTTCTCTGCCACTACGGCGGCTGGCAAGAGCAACGACTGCTACTACGACGCGAACGCCGGTACATCAATGGCTTCGCCGTTTGTGGCAGGCACCGTCGCTCTCTGGCTCCAGGCCAATCCTAATCTCACTCCGGAGGACGTGCGCGCAATTCTTGAGAAGACCTCTCGTCACGACTTTTACACCGGACTGAAGGCCAATTGCGACCCCAACCAGTGGGGAGCAGGCAAAATCGACGCCTTCAGCGGACTCCGGCAGGCTCTGAATACCACAGGCGTCAGCGATGCCACCGTCGGCGACGACATGTTCAGCATCGTCACCGACCGCTCTGCACACACAGCTCAGTTCTTCTTCGGCTCTGCCGACGGCAGCGCCAAGATGGCTGTCTACAACACGATGGGGCAGCAAGTCTACGCCAAGCAACTCTCGGCAAGCGGCGAGACGGTTGACCTCTCGCATCTCGGCAGCGGAGTCTTCGTCTTCAAGCTACAGCAGGGCGACAGCGTGAAGGCTGTGAAGGCGGCAATGTAAGGGATGAAAAGAAATCTTCAAAAAAACTTGTACGGCAAGAAAAAAAGCAGTAACTTTGCAGCCATAAACGCTCAAAGCGACATTTTTTTAACATACAAACAATAAATTCAAAATGAAGAAAGGTATTCATCCAGAAAACTATCGCCCCGTCGTATTCAAGGATATGTCCAACGGCGATATGTTCCTTACAAAGTCTACATGCAAGACTACAGAGACAGTAGAGTTTGAAGGCGAAACTTACCCTGTGGTAAAAGTCGAAATCTCAAGCACATCTCACCCGTTCTACACTGGTAAGAGCAAGCTCGTCGATACAGCAGGTCGCGTAGACAAGTTCATGAGCCGCTACGCAAAGGTTCGCAAGTAAGGAAAAGAAGAACGAGATACAACCAAATAGATTATTCTATTTTTTTTGATATGCACATCGAAAGTGTGTTCTCCGCGTAGTTGCATATGCGCAGGGAACACACTTTCTTTTTGCCTATACATGTCCATTCTTGTCTGACATTTGGCATTATATTTTAATTCCGCATTTCTGCAGACGGGATTTCTGCCGCCCCTTCATTTAACACTTAACATTTAACATTACAATAAATAATGAATTTCCTCGAAACCCTTAGGCGGCGTGCGCTGATAGCGTTCCTCGCTGCCCTTTCCTTCATTGCCGTCTCCTGCGGCGACGACAACGACGGCGACGGCAACGGCTCCGGTTCCGGCCAATCCTCCACAGAGCGCAACGACAATGCCAACACTGTCACCACCGAGCGTGCCGTGACGCGCCTCGAATTTCCAGCCCTGAAGAAGGAAGGACGCCAGAAGATAATCGTGCACCGCCTCTCCAACACGTCCTACGACAAGGACGCCATCAACTTCTGTACCGAATGGGACTGCGACCTGAAGTCGCAGCGCTGGTCGTGCTATCAGCTCCACCATGGCTTCACGGGCAGCTATTCGCGCGTGGCTGACTTCACATTCGACCCCGATCTCAGCCCGAGCGACTATTATTCGGAGTATCTTTTCTTTCCCGGATTCCAGCGTGGCCACATCTGCCCGAGCTACGACCGCACTTTCTCGCAGGAGGCCAACACGCAGACCTTCTACATGTCGAACATGCAGCCGCAATACGGAACGTTCAACGCTTCCTCGGGCAGCAACGTCGGACTGTGGCTCCGCATGGAGCGCATCCTTCAGAAATGGGCGAAGAGCCTCTCTGCCACGGACACTATCTTTGTTTGCAAGGGCGGAACAATAGACAAGAGCGAGAACATCATAAAGCGCATCGACGGCAAGCTCATCGTGCCCAAGTACTTCTTCATGGCCATACTCCGAAAGACGAAGTTCGGCTATGCAGCTATGGGCTTCTGGTCGGAGCAGACCAATGAATGGCGTACTAATGAGACGCTTCTCAGCCATGCCATGTCTATCGACGAGCTGGAGCAGCTTACCGGACTCGACTTCTTCTGCAACCTGCCCGACAAGACGGAGCAGGAGGTGGAGGCACGCTTCACGCCCTCGGTGTGGGCAGAGCTCCGTTAGACTGTCGGCAGCAGCCGCTCAGCCACAGTCCGGCGAATGTGAGCAGGCCGTTTATCATCAGCATCTCGTAGCCGAAGCGGTAGCCATAAAGCTGCTGCACGGCTGCATCGACGGCGAGGCATAGCATCGGCGAAGCGACGGCAATGAACGGCACGAGGCGGTCGGCGACACGGCGGCGCGTGAAGAGTCCGAAGGCGAAGAGTCCGAGCAACGGACCGTAGGTGTAGGAGCACAGCACGTAGATGGCATCGATGACGCTCGTGGAGTTGAGCGCACGGAAAAGCAGAATGAACACCACGAACACCACAGCCACTCCGACGTGTGCACGCCTGCGCAGTCGCTCGTCGGACGGGCGTCCGCAGACGTCCACGCAGAAGCTCGTCGTCAGTGCGGTGAGGGCGGAGTCGGCGCTTGAGAACGACGCTGCCACGATGCCTATCGTGAACAGAACGGTGACCGTCTCGCCGAGTCTGCCCGTAGCGGCGAACATAGGAAGGAGATCGTCGCCGCTTGCAGGCAGCTCCACGCCCTCCCTCCGGGCAAGCATCATGAGCAGCACGCCCAATGCCATGAACAGCAGATTGGCGGGCACGAAGGCGAAACCATACGTACACACATCCTTCCTGGCCTCACGTAGCGATTTGCACGTGAGGTTTTTTTGCATCATGTCCTGGTCGAGTCCGGTCATCACGATGGCTATGAACGCTCCGCTGAAGAACTGCTTCCAGAAGTTCTGAGTGGAGAAGAAGTCGTCCATGACGAACATTCGGCTGTGGCTGTCGGCAGCGATGGCTTGCACGGCGTCGGGGAGGGTCATGCCGAGCTGCCGCGTCACGTTATATATAATAAGGAGTAGGGCAGAGAACATGCAGAGCGTCTGGAAGGTGTCGGTCCAGACGAGCGTCTTTATGCCTCCGCGCCGCGTGTAGAGCCATATAAGGAGCGTCATGCCGACTACGGTAACGGGGAAGGGAATGCCTGCTGCGTCCATGACGAAGCGCTGGAGAATGATGCACACGACGTAGAATCTCACGGCGGCTCCCGTCATCTTTGAGATGAGGAAAAAGCAAGCTCCCGTCTTGTAGGAGCCTTTCCCAAGACGCTCCTTGAGGTAGGAGTAGATGGTGGTGAGGTTGAGGCGATAGTAGACGGGCAGTAGCACGAAGGCAATGGCAAAGTAGCCAAGGATGAAGCCAAGGCACGTCTGTATGTAAGTCATGTCGGAACGCATCACCATTCCCGGCACGCTGACAAAGGTGATGCCGGAGATTGACGCCCCGACCATGCCGAACGCCACCATGTACCACGGAGAGCGGCGGTTGGCGCGGAAGAACGTCTCGTTGTCGGAATGGCGGTTGGCAGTCAGTCGGCTGAAGAGCATGAGCGCCGCGAAGTAAGCGGCTACAGTAAGGAGTATTGTCATGTGTGTTGTTTTGATTTTTGTTGTGCAAAATTAGCTTATTTCTTTTATTTGAGCTAATTTTGCAGGTCAAAGTAACGTAAAGGTTTTATAAAGGTATTCTAATTGCAATGATAATGAAAAATGATAAGGGTAAATTTGTGAAGACAAAAAGAATGGCACGTATGAGCTTGAAAGTCTTCATTGGATTACTTTTTTTCGTTGGTCTTGTCAGCGGTAAGCCTGCCGACAAGGCTGTGTTGTTGAAGGGCACTGTCGTCGACGAGGAGGGCAGAGGCATTGCCGGAGTCGTCGTCAACAACGGTAGGGAGTTTTGCCGCACCGACCGCCACGGCGCGTGGCAACTGCTCACTGACTCCACCGTGAGCAAGTTTGTGAGCATCTCCACTCCGCGCGAGTGCGTGCTCCCGCAGACCGACGGCATAGCATCTGGCTTTTACATCCCCGTCGGTGAGGCGTTTCGCCACAAGACCGCCAACATCTTCCGGCTGCAACGCCGCGACAGCATCTCCGACCATTTCCACTATATAGCCATCAGCGACCCGCAGATTCTCAACGCCCACGACATGAAGCGCTGGCGCACGGAGACCGTGGCGGCTATCATGCGCACAGCGTCGCAGCTGAGGAAGACGGGAGATGTCGTCGGCATGACGCTCGGCGACATCGTGTTCGACAACATGAACATCTATCCGCAGTACGTGAAGTCTATCAGAAACCGGCGCATGACGTTCTTCCAGTGTATCGGCAACCACGACTTCGAGAAGGCGTATGCCGACTTGCATAATTCGGAACTGGGCGTGGAGAAGTATGCCGAACGGATGTTCGGGAAGTATTTCGGTCCGGTAAACTATTCGTTCAACATCGGAAAGGCGCACGTCGTGACGATTAAGAACATCAATTATCGGGGCGGATGCAAATATGAAGAGGAGATTACTGACGAGGATCTGCAATGGCTGAAGCGCGACCTTAGCTATGTGTCGAAGAACATGGTGGTCATCCTGAACATGCACGCGCCTGCATGGAACTCCATGGAGCCTATCGACAACATCCTTAACGCCGACCGGCTGAGAGAACTGCTTGCGCCTTTCGAGGCGCACGTCTTCGCCGGACACACGCATTTCTTCGAGAATGTGGAGGTGGCGCCGACGCTCTATCAGCACAACATCGCCGCTGCCTGCGGCGCGTGGTGGACGAGCAATCTCAATCGCGACGGTGCGCCCAACGGCTATATGGTCGTTGACGTGGACGGCACGAAGCTGACGTGGAAGTACAAGTCGGCGAATGTAAAGGGCGACTGCCAGATGCGTGTCTACAAGCCTGGGGAGTTTCGCACGCAGAAGGATTGCTTCGTGGCTAACGTGTGGGAATGGGATCCCCACTGCCGCGTAGTGTGGTATGAGGACGGCAAGTACAAGGGACTCATGCAGCGCTTTACGGACAATGACGAGGCTTTCCTTCTGACGAAACCGAAGAAACACCAGCTCGCGAAGACCTGCCATCTCTTCCGTGCACGCCCTTCGTCGAAGAAGTATCGCTACATGAAGATTATCTTCATCAATCGTTTCGGGGAAACATTCATCTGGAAATTTGAAAACAAAAACAATCGCCCGTTCCTGTTGGACAAGTAAAAAAATATTGCAAAAACAGCGCCCTGTAAGTGCAAAAACATTGGTTTTTCAAATGCTTTTGCTCTTACAGGGCGCGCTTGCGTCATAGCCAATACGTGGCTTTGATTTCTATAATTTCTTTTTAGTCTTTGTTTTCTATAAATCCGAAACTTCAGTTGATTTACAGATTGTGCTCCGTCAGCCAGCGTTCTGCCTCAAGAGCGGCCTTGCAGCCCGAACCGGCAGCCACGATGGCCTGGCGATAAACAGGATCGGCGCAGTCGCCGGCTGCGAATACACCGTCGACATTGGTGCGAGGCGTGGAGCCAATGGTCTTTATGAAGCCCGTCTCGTCGCAGTCGACGTAGGGACGGAACACGTCAGTGTTGGGCTTGTGGCCGATGGCAAGGAAGAAGCCGTCAATGGCAATGTCGTAGTGGGTTTCGTCGGGCTCACCCTTGCGCTTCACAAGGTGGGCACCCTCTACGCCGTCCTCACCGAAGAGTCCCTCGGTGTTGTGCTCGTAGAGAATCTCGATTTTGTCGTTGTCCTCCACGCGCTTCTTCATAACGTCGGACGCACGCAGGTAAGGCTTGCGCACAATCATGTACACCTTCTTGCACAGACCGGCGAGATAGAGAGCTTCCTCGCAGGCTGTGTCGCCGCCGCCAACGACAGCCACGGTGCGCTTGCGGTAGAAGAAGCCGTCGCACGTGGCGCATGCGCTCACGCCCTGTCCGTTGTATTTCTTCTCGTCGGCAAGACCGAGGTATTTGGCACTCGCTCCGGTGGCGATGATTACCGTGTCGGCCTCAATCTCCACTCCGGTGTCGGTGGTCAGCACGTAGGGCTTCTTTGAGAAGTCGGCCTTGGCGATGCTTCCCTCGCGCATGTCTACGCCGAAGCGCAGGGCCTGCTGGCGCAGATCCTGCATCATCTGGTTGCCGTCGACGCCCTCCGGATAGCCGGGGAAGTTCTCGACGATTGTAGTCTGTGTGAGCTGTCCGCCTGTCTGAATACCGCAGTATTCCACGGGGCTGAGATTGGCGCGACCTGCATATATGGCGGCTGTGTAGCCTGCCGGACCGCTGCCGATGATGAGGCAGCGTACGTGTTCTCTATTCTCCATTTGTGTATATAAAGTTTACAGTAATTCCTCTATTTGCTTTGCAATGTTCTCCATGCTTTCTGTCGGCTCGAAGCGTGCCACTACCTGTCCGCGCTTGTTGACGAGAAACTTCGTGAAGTTCCATTTGATGTCGCTCTTCTCCTTGTAGTCGGGGTCTTCCTTGGAGAGGATGTCCTCAAGGACGGGAGTAAGCTTGTGGGCAGGGTCGAAGCCTGCGAATGACTTCTGCTCCTTGAGAAACTTGTAGAGGGGGTCGGCGTCGTCACCGTTTACCTTCAGCTTCTTGAAGCGCGGAAACTCCGTGCCGTATGTGAGCTTGCAGAACTGATGGATTGACTCGTCTGTGCCGGGAGCCTGTGCTCCAAACTGGTTGCATGGAAAATCGAGCACCTCAAATCCCTGAGCGTGGTATTTCTCGTAGAGTTTCTCCAACTCCTCGTATTGCGGCGTGAAGCCGCATTTTGTTGCCGTGTTGACGATGAGCAACACTTCATTGGCGTACTCTTTCAGGGACACTTCCTTACCTTTTCGATCTTTTACAGAGAATTCATAAACAGTTCTCATCTTTTCTTTTCCTTATGTTTTTATGTGTTTCTTGTTATGCCTTTTTCTTTTAGGGTGCTGTTTACTCTACAAAATTACAGAAAGTATTCCATAAAATTACAGATTATCCTGTTATTTTTCTCTTAAAGGCAAAATAATCAATTATGCTTTCCTTTATTGCTGCTTTTTGTTGTCCTTGTAGTATTTCAGTCCGCCCTTGACGTTTTGAATGAGGGCTTTTGAAGAATAGGTGGCTCCGCTCACACCGTCGACTTTCATCGCCGATGCTTCGTTGACGGTCTTTCCGATGAATTTATTGTAGAGCTCCTCGGCGCGTGCGAAGACGGCAGGGGTCTCCTGATTGGGCAATGACTCAATCTTCGTGATGCGGTCGTTCTTGATGAATATCTTTACTGGCGTCTTGCCTTGGAAACCACGTGCTTTCACTATTGACGACGTGTTGATGATGGCTGTGCCCTTGCTGTATTTGATGGCGTTCTTGCTGATGCCTGCACTCATGAGGACAAAGGCAAGGACGGCTACGGAAATGGATGAAATTTTTTGCTTCATAAGATTAAAAAAAATAGAGGTACGACCCCTACGAGCCGTACCTCCTATGTTTGTTACTCTATTACTTCTTGTCGTAGGCGTGGAGTGGATAGTCCGTTGTGTAGTGGAGGCCGCGGCACTCTTTGCGCTCAATGGCTTGGCGAGTGATAAGATAGCCTACGTTGATCATGTTGCGGAGCTCGCAGATGTCACGGCTGGCCTTCACGCGCTTGAAGAGAGCCTCGGTTTCTTCGTAGAGAAGGTCGAGACGGTCCCATGCACGCTTCAGACGAAGGTCGGAACGTACGATGCCAACGTAGTTGGACATAATCTCGCCCACTTCCTTCACGCTTTGCGTGATGAGCACTTTTTCCTCGTTGGTCATCGTGCCCTCATCGTTCCATTCCGGCACCTGCTCGTTGAAGTCGTACTCGTCGACGTGCTCCAAAGAGTGCTTGGCGGCGGCGTCAGCATATACGACAGCCTCAATGAGCGAATTGCTTGCCAGACGGTTGCCGCCGTGGAGTCCGGTGCAGGAGCACTCGCCGATGGCGTAGAGGCGCTCAATGCTCGACTGACCGTTGAGATCTACCTTTATGCCGCCACACATATAGTGGGCTGCGGGGCGAACAGGAATATAGTCGGTTGTGATGTCGATGCCGATTGACTTGCACTTGTGGTAGATGTTCGGGAAGTGCTTCTTGGTTTCTTCTGGATCCTTGTGGGTGACGTCGAGGCATACGTGGTCGATGCCGTGTATCTTCATCTCCTTGTCGATGGCGCGTGCCACGATGTCACGCGGAGCAAGGGAGAGACGCTTGTCGTATTTCTCCATGAACGACTCGCCGTTCGGAAGGCGAAGAATGCCGCCGTAGCCACGCATGGCCTCGGTGATGAGGAAGGCGGGATGGGTCTCGCCGGGATGGTAGAGAGCGGTGGGGTGGAACTGCACGAACTCCATGTCCTTCACTGTGCCCTTGGCACGGTACACCATTGCCTCGCCGTCGCCAGTGGCTATGACAGGGTTGGTGGTTGTCTGGTAGACAGCTCCGCAGCCACCCGTACACATCAGTGTCACCTTGCTCAGGTAGGTGTCTACTTTCTGTGTCTCAGGATTGAGCACGTAGGCACCGTAGCAATTGATATAAGGAGTGCGACGTGTGACGCGGGCGCCGAGGTGGTGCTGCGTGATAATCTCCACTGCGAAATGGTTTTCCTTGATGTCGATGTCGGGGCAGGCGCGTACGGCTGCCATGAGGCCGCGCTGAATCTCGGCTCCCGTGTCGTCGGCGTGGTGGAGAATGCGGAATTCAGAGTGACCACCCTCGCGGTGAAGGTCGAACTCTCCGTCTTCCTTGCGGTCGAAGTTTACTCCCCAGTCTACAAGCTCCTTTATCTGGGCGGGCGCATTGCGTACTACTTGCTCAACGGCGCGACGGTCGCTGATGTAGTCGCCTGCAATCATAGTGTCCTCTATGTGCTTGTCGAAATTGTCGACTACGAGGTTAGTCACTGAAGCTACTCCTCCCTGGGCAAACGATGTGTTTGCCTCGTCGAGCGAAGTCTTGCAAATCATACACACTTTTCCTTTGTGTGCGTGGGCCACTTTTAGGGCGTAGCTCATGCCGGCAACTCCGGCGCCGATAATAAGAAAGTCGTATTTGAAAACCATCTTTTCAACTTTAAATTTCTAATACACTGCAAATTTAGACAAAAATCGCTGAACATTGTAAAGATATTCAACTTTTTTGCAAGTTTTTTGATTTTGAATAAGGGAAAAGATAAATGGACATACCTTAACTATGTGAATTTTGTGGCCTTATATATAATATATAATGTATATGGCTATTTTTATAAGTTGAATATGTAAACAAGTGTTAAAATAATGGTTAATTCCAAACTTTTTTCTTGAAAAGTTTTGGAGTTACGGATAAAAGTCATACCTTTGCATCCGCTTTTGAGAAGCAACGCAACCTCAAGCAAAACGAGATTGAGAAGTGCTTAAGAAAGCGAAAAGAAAGAGTTCTTTGAAAAGATTTACATAAGACAGATAAAGTAGTACAAGAAGCGAGGGCAACAGTAATGTTGTTCTTGGGTAGAAGAAAAAACGAACCGTCAAGTTTGTTTGAATAATACTCTTAAATTTGGAAGCTCGTTCTGAAACAGATACAAACAAAAGGCCTTAAGGTCGTATGGGTCCTATAAGACCTAT
>DLKG01000073.1 GCA_002490315.1 Prevotella sp. UBA7594
CAATGCTCATGCCGAGCATACTACTAGAAAAAGTGTAAGGACAGACCTGCCCTTACACTTTTTTTCGTTTTAGCTTTGCCAAATCACATATTGGCACTATTGTAGGCGACCGTACCCTACACAGACACAGCAAATGGGTTCCTTGCCGTACTTAAAAATCTACGGCATCAATTATACAACAACTGTCGGGAAGACGCGTGAGCACACTCAAAAGAATGAAGTGTATATACACGGTGGCATGGAAATAATAAAATGAAGTTTCGCCTTGTGGCTTGAAAAATTTCACGCATATAACTAGAAGAGGCGCCCCCGCCCCCGATAATGAAACAACCACTCAAATAATGTAATGGCTCTTTCTATGTCGGGGGCGAGGGCGCCCCCTCTCCCAGTTATCGTGACGGATAAGCCACAATTTAGCCTAACGCAGTGCTTCTATTTCCTCGAGACTCATGCCAGTAGCCTGAGCTATGATTTCGGCAGGCGTACCGTTCTTCAACATAGCCTTAACCAAATTCTTCAACTGGGCATCACGCTCCGAAATCTGGGCATCACGCTCCGAAATCTGGGCATCACGCTCCGAGATCAATCTTTCTTTCTCCTTCAGTTCCTCATCACGCTGCATAATAGCAGTATCGCGATCCTCAATAGCCTGATAATACTCATCCTCCACGTTCATGTCCTGTCGCATTTCGGCATTGGCAGCCGCCGCCGTGAGCCGGTGGAGCATATACATCATGTCGGCATCATCTGAATACTTGTTCTCGTCGATGCTGAGCACCTGCGTGTTGTCGTCGGCAAGAATCTGCGTTTGGTCAAAGACACTCAACACCTTCTCCACACGATTGTTCACATTGCCGTGAAGCAACGGTATCTGCACGATGATGCTATTGTGCGTCAGACTCTCCACGAACGGCTCGTTGTTTCCATCAGCCACCAACTTGCCATTATAGTCGTAGACATCATGGTTGACATATACCACTGGCTCATTGATGTCGCCCACCTTATGGCCCAAGAGATACACTGCCACCATCGGGTAGGCAAAGCCCTTCGCGGAATCATCACGTATGTTCTTCTTGTTGCTGTACTGCGCACCAAGATATTGACGGAAACGCAAAGTCTCGGTGTTGAGCCATGTCTTCTGTAGCTCGATGAGCACTATACGGTCGCGCTCGACATCGCCTTCCTTCTCGCGCACGGTAGCGGCGAAGTCGATGCGGAACATCGACAGCGTGTCGCGCGTCGTATTGCTGTACTCGTGAGGACGCACCGTGACATGCACCACCTCTTTTTTCAGCAATGCCGAGAGTATGGTCTTCGCTATGCGCTCGTCTTCCATGATATACTTGAACACGGAATCGTAAATGGGATTTGCAACATGTATAATCATACGCGTAGAGTTTTCATTACTATGAATGCAAAATTAAGCATTTATTCTGGTATGGCAAATATATTGTCTGCTAAAAGTATAGTCTTCCAAAGCGCTTTTTATAATGAAAAATGGTCCAAGCAAGAGACCTTTTCAGAACTCTCGCCTGGACCATACCTCCTTTTTATTTATCTTCACCTGCGGTTATCTCTTACGACTCTTCTTTTCAAGACCCGTAGTGTCGAACTGTGCCTTTGTTCCCTTTCCGTACGACTTAGTGGCGATTGTCTGCGTGGAAAGAACGCTCGGAGCATTGTTGGCACGCTGACGAGCGAGGTCGAAGAATATGTATTCATCGCTGTTCACTCCCTCCATAACACCGTTGAACTTGTCGTTGTACAAGCTGAAACCGGAATAGTCACTATTGCCCTGCGAATCGAGCACGTAGCGCAATGTACTATTACCACGGTCGTCGTAGTACTGCACGTAGATGTTGCCCTTACGGATGTCTATGTACCATCTGAAGCTATGGATTTCCTGCTTGCCATCAATGTAGTCCACCTCAAATCCCGTGCCGTTAACAGCTTTCTGATCGTACTGCGTAAACGTCAGATCTGCATCTACATAAGTCCTCTCTCGCACACCATCGTCATTGGTGTACTCATTGATGATTGTGCCCTGCCATGTGCCGTTGAGCATCTGCGCCATGGCGATGGCGTCAGAGTTGGCATCGTTGTATGGACGGTTGTACCAATCGTAATCGTCATACCAGTCATCACCGTCCCAATAACCGTGATTCCACCCGTCGTCAGGGTCGCAGCTTGTAAACGTCAGAGGCATTACCGCCATGAGCACAAGCGCAATGTAATAGCTTATACGTTTCATAATATTCATAGATTTAAATTGTTTTTTATTTGTACTGGTGCAAAAGTATAAAAACTTTTCTTCACCAACAAGCGTAAAATCCATATTCGTAAGTAGGGATTTTCCTATAAGTGGCTTTATTAGTAATGGTATACAGTAGAGGAGTAAACGAGTAGACAAGGAAACAAGTAGACGAGAAAATATGCCTTTTCTCCCAAGAGTCGTTGTTTGCAAGGTTTAAACCGGCATAACCAATCTCCTTGTCAACTCGTCTACTTATCTACTCGTTTACTCGTCTACTGACAGCATGTCGAAGACATACGAAACGTCAATTTAATGCTCTATCTCGTGCTATACTTTGTCGCCTGACGATAGAAAGCCGCTCCCTTGACTATCGCGTGAGGGAGAACTTCAGGCTCAACCCGAAGTCCTGCGTCGTAGTCGGATAAGAGCTCGACGAGAGCAGCGGGGTGTTGGTCTGGCGATCGTAGTAGAAGCTCATCGTCAGGAGACGCGACAGCGTGTAGTCGGCAGAGAACGAGAGTTTGAACGCCGTGTTGCCGCTATTGGCAGACGACGTCATAGAGGCTATGTCGCGACTTATCGATGCCTGCTTTCTAAGGCTGAGGTCGAGACGGAGCTTGAGGTCGTTGTTGACGCCACCGTTTCGACCGCCCGACATTGAGGAACGATTGTTCTTATTGTCGTTGGCAGAACCCTTCTTCGACTTCACCTGACGATGCTTATTGCCTCCACCGCCAAAGAGCTTGAAGTTGTTGAGCGTGTAGCCTGCACCTATCACCCAGTCGTGCGATGACGACTCGTTAATCTGCACGGACGTCATGCTCAAGCTGAGCACTCTCGTGGAGCGGTACTCCGCCTTCACCGTGAGGTTGTTGTTGAGTGTGACGTCGATGCCAAGCAACGGTGAGAACGACTCGTTGATGCTCACCGTCGAGACATTATACATCGAGTTTGGCACGGGCATTCCCGACGTGGCGTCCGTGATGAAGCCCAAGCCTCCCATATACTCCATGAACGTGCTGTAAGACGAATATGAACCGACAGCGTAGACGCTCTTGTAGGAGTGGTTGATGTTGACACTCTTGAAGACATCGCGGAACCAAGGCAGCTTTTGCAGTCCACTGTACTTTATCGTCCAGTTGGGCAGTAGTCGTGAGAGCGACGGGAAGATGGAGAGTTGCTTGCCTCCCATGCTCGTGTAGGCAGCAAGGAACGCCGGAACCATCACATCCGAGCTATACTTGTTGACACCTCCGTTGGCGGCGTCGAACGGCTTGCCAGCCATCTGCGAGCCACGCGGATAGACAGCATTGGCATACAGCGCTTCGACACGCTGTCGGAAACTCTCAAGCGAGTTGCAGAAGCGCTCGAACGAAGCCGAATGGTAGCCATTGTTGGCATTGCCGGATCCCTCGAAAGCGCTGCGCAGCGACAGCGTTGTCATCGTGAACGAGCCGCTTTGCGTTGTCGGATTGCCTTCGTACATATACTGCACGGAGCGCGCCGTGGTCATCGTGCGCGAAGCTGTAAGGTCAATCTTTAGGTTGCGCACCGGCTCAAGCGTAGCCTTCAGCTGCAAGTCTTCCGTCTTGTTCGTCGTGGCAGGCGTAGCGAGAGAATCGCTCACGAGTAGCCAGTCGTTGCGGCGCGCTTTCTCCAAATAGGAGTCGCCGACAAAGCCAAAGGCGAAGTCGAGTCCAGGCGACATTGCTCCTGAGCCCGAACGCTGTCCGAAAATGTTGCCCACCATCGGCTTGAAGCCTGGGATGGACATGGCATACTGATTGCGATAGCTAACGCTGATGTTGCGCACCATCATCAGCACACGCGCCACAGACTGCGCCGCACGATACCACTTCTGCTCTTCGATAGGCTCCTTTGCAATTACCGACACCTTTATCTTCATCGCAGAGTCCACCTTATTCAATATACGTATGTTGTTGTCGTCAACGCGCTTGTACTTCAGATTGAACGTCTTGCCGTTCTCCGTTCTCGCCGAAACGATGATACGCTTCGAGTGCTTGCCGTGGTTAAGTTTTATTACCGTGTCGGGCATGAGCGTCACTTCCTTCTCAAATGCCTTTTTGTTCTTCGGCAACACTCCACGCAGACGTGCATCATTGTTAAGCAACGGTCGGTTCTTGCCCTTGATGGGCCTTCCGGCAACGTTCTTTCCGTCGGCATCCTTTCCCTCAACATTCTTTCCGTCAGCTTCCTTGTTCTTGGCAGCTTCCTCCTTCAGCTTCTGCGCCTTCTTCTTCTCCTCCGCTTTTTTCTTCTTTGCCTCCTCAGCCTTGCGGCGGTTGGCAGCAGAGTTGTCCTTCTTGAAGCGGTCGTTGGTCTTCTTTAGGAAAGGAATATGGTTGTAGAGCTTCTCCATGTTGAACTGACCATTGATGTTTATCTGGCGGTTGTTGGCGATAGTGTTGCCCAGCGACGTGCCATCCTCAAGGTCGGTGCCACGCTGCCAATTGTAAGTGGCATTGTAGGAAGCGTCCGATGTAATCCAGTCGAAGACCGGAATCAGATTGAGCGGCAACTTGTAGGAAGCCTGGAACGACTGGTTGTACTTGAGCGGAGTGCCCATGTGCTTTATTGAAGTCCAGATAGAGTCCTTCCAAGCCGAGTAGCTGTCGGGATAGAGATCCTTGTTGACAGGAGTGTAAGGTTCTTCAATCTCCGCGTTGGTGGCGCTTTGGAAGTTCATGTGCAGGTTTTTCGTAAGATCCCATCTAAGATTGAACTCACGGTTCCAAAGGAACTGCGACGAGAACGTCAGCGGCAGTTTCTGATTTTCCGTTGACTCCATGTCGCGCTCCTGCAGTTCATAGTAGTTGCGCGTAATCTCCGTGTTGAAGCCAACATTCTGCGGCAGCCAGTTGAGTCCGAACTTCTTCGGGAAGTCCCACCACTTGGAGCGGCTCTTTATCTTCTTGAACGGCTCCCACGCCTTGTAGACAGGAGCCCATGCGTAGCTAAAGGCGCCTCGCCAGTTGTCCTCCTTCTCGTAGACAGTCGTCTCTCCCGACGAATAGCTATGGCTATGGCTGTAGGACAGCGAGAAGTTGGCAGGGTCGTAAGGCATCGGGTGGCGCTTGTTCTGAATACCTACACGCACGTTGGAGAGCGAGAAGTTGGTCTGCGTCACCTTTGTCACGGCGATACTCTCCAAGGAGTCGCGCTCATGCTTCGAGCCAGTGGCGTCGAGAGCGTCCTTCAGTTCCATATCGGTGTCGAGCGGGTTGTACTTCGGCGACGTCTTCTCCTTCGTCACGGAGAAATAGAGCGGAGCAGACACCTTCGCCTTGTCGGGGAAGAATTTGCCAAGCTCTACATTGGTCGTGACGGAATAGTTGGAGTAGTTGTCTGTGGAGCGTTCGCTGACGCCTTCCTCCAGTCCGCCGAAGCCCGCCGACGTGTAGCGTCCCTGCACGTTGACAGTACCGAGGTCGGAGAGTTGCAGGTTGAGATTGCCCTGTGCTGCCCATCCGCCAGAGTTGTTGAATTCCTTCAGGCGCAGCTCGTTGACCCACACCTCACCACTCTTCACCTCGCCGGCGTTGTTGCGCACGCCGATTACCACCGTCTTCACCTCGCCGAGCGTAGGATTACCCATCACGGAGATGCGGTTCTTCGGCTTGTCGCTGTCGTAGGCAGAGAAGAGTCGGTTGTAGGATGCCTGTCCGAGAGCCTTTGCCTTGTTGCGCTCCTTCTTGAGTGACGTAAACTTTGAGAGAGCAATGTCGAGCATGTTCTCCTCCGGCCACACGGCACGCGCGTCGGTGGCAGTGTAGCGGTCGTAGACGCCGGGCGCCGTGAGCGACAGTGGAATCTCATACTCATAGAAGTTGCTCTTGTAGTCGGAACCAAGTCGGATGAAGACAGCCATCTGCCCGTCCTCAAGCGAAGTGGTGTTAGGCTGGAAGGCATTGGCGTGTACAAACATCTGAAGATGCTTGTACTGACGGAGGTCGAGCGACGTGTTTTTGTAGACAGCCTTCGACTCGCCCGTGCCAAGCGTATTGATAGTCATGGCGAGCGCCTGCTCGTTGTTCTCCACGAGCTGCGGCTGCGTCGGGTCTTGTCCGCGCTGTATGCCCGGAGGCAGCACGTAGTTGACCGGTTGCTTGTCGGCGTTCTCCTCGATGTTGACCGCACTGACGGCGATGCGTCCAGATGTCGACGACGAGTTGTCGAGATTCTGCTCGTAGACACGCCACTCGCCACGCACAAGATCGAATGTGCCGAAGCGCAACACGATGGGGTGCTTGAAGCCCGTGAGGAACATACGCATGAAGCGCACCGACGTAAAGTCGGTTATGCTGCCCACGCGCTGCTCAAACTCCGTGAGCGGGATGCGGAACTGGTACCAGTTGACGGTCTCCGTCTGGTTGTTGCGCAGCTTCTTCGTGTCGGAGCGTTTGTCGACAATATAGTTGCGGCCTATCTCGAGGTCCTCAGGACGTATGGAGACGTGATACTGGAAATACTTCTCATACTCATTGAGCGTATAGTCCTGGTTGATGTCCTCCACGTCAGGCGTCGACTTGTAGGACGTGTCGTATCCCTCCGTGCGCGAGTCGTTGTCGGGCGAGTTGCCCTGTGGGTTGTTGATATACTTGTAGCGGCGCAGAATAGGCGCCTGCATATTGTCAAAGTCGGAGCCACGGAAGTAGTGGTAGTCATCACCTGCCGGGTCTGCCCAGATGGAGTCCCACACGGCAGGGCTAACCTTTCCCTGCACCTCGCGCAGGAAGTCTTGGTAGCCCTCCCACTTCTGTTCCTCCTCGTCATTAAGTCCGTTGAAGCCCACATCCTGGAGGGCACGTGATCCCTTTGATGTTGCGAAGGCGTAGGTAACTGTCGCCTGATTGGGAATCTTTCCCCATTGGGTTGTGGTGAAGCTCTGCGAGCCATCCACCGGCATACCGCTCTCGTAGAATTTCTTTCCGTCGCGCAGTATGTCCTCGCTCATCTCGCCGAGGTTAATGTAGAAGTCGCCGCCATAGTCGGAGGCGTTGCCCTGCTCGCGAGTGTAGATAAAGGGGTCGAGCATCCAGAACTCGATGTACTCGATGTTGGCGGTCTCGAAGTCGTTGGTGTCGAGCTTACGCATCATGCCGCCCCAGTGCTGCTGCGGATTGTTGAGCGTACCGTCCTGGTTGAGGTCGGGATTGAAGTTGTAGGGTCCGCGCTCATTAGGGTAATAAGCAAGGTTGAGCACCGAGAGAGTGGATGTCGAGCCGTTGTAGGCACTCTGGTCGCGGTTTGGGAAAAGCTCGTTCACGTAGATTTCGCGCACATACCAGTTGCTCAGTTGGTCGAGGTCGCTCTTTATGTGGCTCGGCGTGAGCGACGATGAGCGGCGCGTGAAGAGCGGGTCGATGGTGTACCACGCCATGCGCGAGCGGTTGAATCCAGAGCGCAGCGAGGTCTTGTCGCTCGACTCAGGGAACATCGACGGCACACTCGATATGATCCACGACGTAGGCGTCGACACGTCGATAGTGTTCTTCGTGTTCTCGAAGTCGTCTATGTACGAGGCATTGTCCTGTGTGCCGTGGCTCTGCCCGGCTATGAGTTGCGCGAACTCTCCCGTGAAGGAGATGCTCGACGGTTGCGTGAGATGCAGCAACGGCAGCTTGTCGAGCATGTTGGTGAGCCATTGGCTCTCCTTCTTCCAGTTGATGTTCAAGCCCCATATAGTGTTGTTGAGAGGCTCTGAGCCCATGTTCACCTTATTGGTAAGCGCTTGTTCGGAGAGATGCTGCAGCGTACCTGAAAGCTGGAAGTTCTTCGAGAAGTCGTACTCCCAGTTCAAGCCGAACATCGTCTTGCGTTCCTGCGCATAGTCAGTGTTGCTCTCAAGCGACACGTTGACTGACGTGCCGGCGTCGATAATGCTTTGATTGATGATAGTCACCTCGCCTCCGGAATAGTCAACAGAGTAGTCGGTGCCCTCGGCAAGCGTCATGCCGCCCGCCGTGACCACCACCGAGCCTTGCGGAATGTTGTAGGCTCCGAGCGAGATGACATTGGCAGACGTTCCGCGGAACTGTCCCTGCAGCAAGTACTTGTCCTTTTCGGCAATCTGCTTGGCGACGGTTTTCGTCGAGTCGTACAGTTCGGTGAAGGCGTACTTCTCCGCCTTGTCGGCAGCCACACCATGCTGCACGAGATAGCTGTACATATACTTGCCGAACGGCTCAGCAACTGGGAAGAACACTCTACCGTTGCTGACGGTGTAGCCTTCCACATAGTCGAAATAGCCGTTCGAGTGGGCTTTGTTGTTGTTGTCGAGGCGGTCGGCACCGAGAAGCTTGATGATGGTCTGGTTCTTCACCTGCGGCTCGGGGATGTAGGAGAGATAGACGCCAGCCGTGTCGCTTTGGAACTTCACGTCGAGGCGGAACTTCTCCTTCTCCACAGAGGAGGCGAGATAGTAGACGTTCTTCATCATGAGTCCCCAGTTGCCCTGTCGCGGGTTGTTGCTCGTGTTCTTGAGCGACTTCACGAAGAGCGCCTTGCTCGTGTCGGTGACGTCACCCGCGAACTCGCCCACCTGATAGGTCACGCCGCCGTAGGTGTACTCATAAGCCACGGCGAGCACCTGGTCGGTCTGCAGCGATGTCTTCAGCGAGACATATCCGAGCGCCGTGTTGACGGTGTACTCCGAGGAGTTGAGCAGGCGCGCGCGCTCCAGTTTCTCATAATCGCTGCCCCCGACGAAGCCTGGAATGCCGTCGAGAACGGTGGACGTCTGGTCGATGTTGCGCGCGTCGGCGTACTGCGTTGTCATGGCAGCATACTCCGAGTTGGCGGCGTTGGCAGGCACGGGCTGTCCCGTCACGCCCCAGTTGGCGTTGGACACGCGAGTGTTCTCGCCCAAATCGGTGAGGGCGATGATGTTACGGGTGTTGGAAGTGGTGCCCGACTTGTTGGTGACCCATATCTCAACGCGGTTGATGGTGATGCCCGACGTGAGGTTGGGCAGCGAGCGCATCCAATCATCGTAGCGGTCGTGGAAGTACTGTGCGAGGAAGAAGTGGCGGTTGTCCTCATAGTTGGCGGCGTCAATCTCGAAGGGCGTGAACTGCTTTCCGCCTTTCGACGACACCGATTTCGACGTTGACTTCTTTTGCGAGGCAACGAGTTGCAGCTTGAGTTTTCCAAACTGCAGATCCGTGCGCAATCCGAAGAGCGACGACGCCCCCTTCACGAGTGACGAGTTGGAGGGAAACGACACGTTGCCTGCCTCTATTAGCTTCACGATCTCATCCTCCTTGCCGTCGTACTTGAGTTTCATGTTCTGTGCGTCGAAGTCGAAGGTAGCGTCGGTGTTGTAGTTGAGGTTCATGTTGACCTTGTCGCCCACGCGTCCGTTCATGCTGACGTTGATTTTCTCGTCAAAGTCCATGGTGGTGGTCTTGCGGTTGCGTATCGGGAGCGAGGGGTTGTCGATGTTCTTCATCGTCGCACCGAACTTCAGTTCGGCTGTTCCCTGCGTCTTAATGCGCACGCCGCCAGGACCGAAGATTTTCTCCGCCGGTCCGAGGTCGAAGTGCATGTCCGTGAAGTCGAACTTCTCCTTGCCTTTCGCCTGGTAAATCTCGTCGTTTTTCTTGCGGAAGAACTGGTTCATCAGCCGTCGTTCGCTCCACTTGCGGTACTCGTCATAGGTCATCATCACCGGAGCTGCGATGTAGGAGTCGGAGATTTTCGATCCGATGACGTAGCGGTCGAGCGAGTCGTTGTAGACAACGTCCTGCTTCAGATTGTCGGGGCGCTTGAGGTCGGCAGCCCCCTGGTCGAGGTCTTCAAGCGTTATGGGCAATGTGCGTTGTATCTTCCAGCGTGTGTGGAGCAGCGAGTCGGGGATGGAGTCCTCATTGTCGAGCTTCGGCTGCGCCTTTATGGCGAGAGTGTCGGCAGGCGCCTGACTTTGGTAGGACAGCGTCGGCGCCGCGCCCATGAAGCGCAGGAGCGGCATGGCAAGGGCACACGTTGCCACTGTCGCCATGACGAGCACGGCGACAAGCGTACGTCCGCAAAGCACACGCGAGAAGGTCTTCCGGATTTTGTCGAGTATTTCTATTTGGAATTTCAAACTAAAGTCTTTTTTACATTATTGCAATGTCAACGCCTCACGGCATCCATTGCATGTATTGTACAAGAGGACATATTTTTACTTTATCTGCTTGAGTGCGAGTTTCACGACCTGCTCCACGGGCAGCGAGGCATCGTCCGTGAGAATGGCTGTGACAACCTTCGCCGTAGGAGCCGGCGAGAAGCCGAGCATGGTCAAGGCAGCCACTGCCTCGTCGCGCACGTCTACCGGGATGGTACTGTTGGCAGACGTGCCGGCAGGGAGTTCCTGTGCAATGCCGAGCGACATTATCTTGTCCTTGAGGTCGACGATGATGCGCTGCGCAGTCTTCAGTCCGATGCCCTTCACGCCCTTGAGAAGGCGCTCGTTGCCGGAGGAGATGGCTCCGCAAAGCTCCGAGGGCGACGCCGAGGAGAGTATCATGCGTGCCGTGTTGGCACCTACGCCAGAGACTGTGATGAGCAAGCGATAGAGCTCGCGCTCCTGCTTGGAGGCGAAACCGAAGAACGTGTAGCTGTCGTCGCGACCGCCCGTCACGAGCGACTCATGCACGTAGAGCTTCACTTCCTTCTTGCCCTGTACTGCCTCGTAAGTGTTGAGGGATATGTTCATTGCGTAACCCACGCCGTAGGCTTCAACGACCGCCTGCGCGGGCGTGAGTTCGGCGAGTTCGCCTTTTATGTAGTCTATCATTGGTAATTTTAAATTTGCACTATAAAACAATAACGCCGCAACTGCCGTTTTATTGTGCGTGACGACGGGATTTTTACCTTCATGGCTTGAACAGGAAAAAAACGGCATCCGTCCTTTATGCGAGAAACGGATGCCGTAGAAATTGTTTTTATTATTAAAAGCAAAATTAGTCTTTGTTGCTGCGCTTGCGCTCAAGATGGTCGAGGATGGTCTTGCGCATACGGATGCTCTTCGGCGTCACCTCAACGAGCTCATCGCCCTTGATGTACTCAAGACACTCCTCAAGACTCATCACGGTCTTCGGTATTACGCGTGCCTTCTCGTCGGAGCCGCTGGCGCGGACGTTGGTGAGCTGCTTTGCCTTCGTCACGTTGATGACGAGGTCGTTGTCGTGAACGTGCTCGCCAACCACCTGTCCTGCGTACACTTCCTCACCCGGATCGATGAAGAACTTACCGCGATCCTGCAGCTTGTCGATAGAGTAAGCGTAGGCGGTGCCAGTCTCCATGGCAATCATCGAGCCGTTGAGGCGGCGCGTAATCTCACCCTTGAACGGCTGATACTCCTTGAAGCGGTGTGCCATGATGGCCTCGCCCTGGCTTGCCGTGAGCACGTTGGTGCGGAGTCCGATGATGCCTCGCGACGGGATGTCAAACTCTATGTCGACACGGTCGCCCATGGTCTGCATGGACGTCATCTCTCCCTTGCGGCGCGTCACCATATCAATCATCTTGCTTGAGAACTCCTCGGGCACGTTGATGGTGAGTTCCTCGATAGGCTCACACTTCTGTCCGTCGATTTCCTTATAGATTACCTGCGGCTGACCAACCTGAAGTTCGTAGCCCTCGCGACGCATAGTCTCGATGAGCACGGAGAGATGGAGCACGCCGCGTCCGCTGACAATCCACTTGTCGGTGGTGTCTTCGAAGGGACGCACGCGGAGAGCGAGGTTCTTCTCAAGCTCCTTCTGCAGGCGGTCGTTGATGTGGCGTGACGTCACGTACTTGCCTTCCTTGCCGAAGAAAGGAGAGTCATTGATAGTGAAGAGCATACTCATGGTAGGCTCGTCGATAGCGATAGGAGGCAGCGGTTCCGGATTCTCGAAGTCGCAGATGGTGTCGCCAATCTCGAAGCGCTCCAAGCCCACGATGGCGCAGATGTCGCCGGAGTGAACCTCCTCCACCTTCTTCTGACCCATACCCTCAAAGACATGTATTTCCTTAATCTTCGTCTTCTCCTGCGTGCCGTCGCGGTGGGCGATGGTTACGTTCATGCCTTCCTTCAGCGTGCCGCGGTGGATGCGTCCCACAGCGATACGTCCGGTGTAGCTTGAATAGTCGAGCGAAGTGATAAGGAGCTGCGGTGTACCCTCGAGTACTTTCGGAGCCGGGATTACCTCCACAATCTTGTCGAGCAGATAGTCGATGTTGTCGGTCGGCTTGTTGTAGTCCTCAGCCATCCAGCCGTTCTTGGCTGAACCGTAGACAACGGGGAAGTCGAGCTGATCCTCCGTAGCATTGAGCGAGAACATGAGGTCGAACACCATCTCGTACACCTCTTCCGGGCGACAGTTGGGTTTGTCAACCTTGTTGACGACAACGATTGGCTTCAAGCCAATCTGCAAAGCCTTCTGGAGCACGAAGCGCGTCTGTGGCATCGGGCCCTCAAAGGCGTCAACGAGCAGAATACATCCGTCTGCCATGTTGAGCACACGCTCCACCTCGCCGCCGAAGTCGGAGTGTCCCGGGGTGTCTATAATATTGATTTTAGTACCTTTCCAGTTGATTGACACGTTTTTGGAAAGGATCGTTATTCCACGTTCGCGTTCCAAGTCGTTGGAGTCCAACACCTGGCCGCTGTTATCCTGGCCGTCACGGAACAGCTTGCCTGCCAACATCATCTTGTCGACAAGAGTGGTCTTGCCGTGGTCGACATGGGCGATAATCGCAATGTTTCTAATGTCTTGCATTCTTTGTATACCTTAAAAAAACTTTTTGCAAAGTTAACTTAAAAAAACTTTTTGCAAAGTTACGATTTTTTTTTCTTTTACATACGCAAAGGTCCCGAAATTTCGCTATGGAAATTTCGGGACCCTGTGTTGCCTTAAGCTTTTGTGCCTTAGCGCGATTACTTACGGAGGCCGAGAGCCTTGATGATTGCACGGTAGCGATTGATGTCGCGGTCGTACAGATAGTTGAGCAATGCGCGGCGCTTTCCTACCAGCTGTGTCAGAGAACGTGCGGTAGTATAATCTTTACGGTTCTTCTTAAGATGTTCCGTCAAATGGGAAATACGGTATGAGAACAATGCTATCTGGCTCTCAGCAGAACCAGTATCAGTGTTAGACTTTCCGTACTGTCCAAAGATCTCTTGTTTTTTAGCCTGATCTAAATACATAGAACTTTTTGTGAATTAAAATTGTTATATTGCAAAATGCGGATGCAAAGGTACGACTTTTTATTGGTTTTCGTACTTTTTGCACCCGCATTAAGCTATTTATTAACTATTTTTTGCAGTTTAACCTGTCAATTTACTTCACTACTACCTTCTTGCCATTCTGGATGAAGATGCCCTTGCCAAGGTTCTTGAGGCTGTTGCCTACGCGCTGTCCGTTGAGGTTGTAGACGGGAGCGTTGCTCTCTGCAGCCTCTGCCTGGATGCCATTTACGCCTGCCTCTACGTCGCCGATGTAAGCAACGTTGGAGAGCTGGGACTCGCCGTTGGCATAGACTGTGATGACGTAGTACTTGTGGTTGCCTGCGCCGAAGCCGTTGTCGGCAGCAGCGTTCTCGTCACTCCATGTCGTTGTCTTGGCGTCGAGCTTCTGTGCGAGCACACCGTCGCGATAGACGTTGTAGCCCATTACGCGCAAGCCACCTGCCTGATAGGTAACGTCGTCAACGCAGAGACGGTTGGGCTCATAGCCATACGAAGACAAGGAGCCTGTGCTTGTGTGCACGATGGCGAAGTACTTTGCACCCTCCGGGAGAGGAATGTTGAAGCATGTCCAGTTGTAGGTAGCCTCATAGGAGTCCTTGTTGATCTTGAAGAATGAGCTGGCGTTGGTGTCATCCTCTGAATAGTAGACGTCGAATGTCTCCGGACCTGCGTTAGGAGTAGAAGAGCCCTGGGTTACGTCGTCGTTAGGAGCGTTCACCCAGAAGGAAACTGTCTGTGCGTCGCCGGAGAGCTCAGGCGAGATAATCCAGTCATCGGTCGGGGTTGCGGTGTCGATAGTAGTTCCTGTAGAGAGCATCGACTGCTTGCCTGAGTGAGGTGCGAAGCGTGTCGTGAAGGCGTCGAGGTATTCCTCTGCGAGACCAGAAACCTTCCACGGGTTGAAGACGATGTAGGAGAGAGCCTCGCCCTGATGCGGATACTCGATGCCGCCGAAGAGATTTGTCTTCGCCTTGTCGCCATCGTAGAGAGTCCAGTCGCCAACGCGACTTACAGACCACGGAGAGTAGCTCTCGAAGTCCTCAAGTACCCATGAGCCGTCAGCCTTCATAGCCGACCATGTGAGCACGCCCTTGTCGCCTTCTCTTACAGCCTTGAGGTCGCGGATGGCGGGCAGGCAAGAGGAAACTACCTCCACTACGCCCTCGCTTGTGGTGTTGTTCTCTGCGAAGGCATCAGCCTCCCACTCCACTTCGCCCTGTACGGAGAAGCTCTTTACGCCGAGTTTCGGAGTGAATGCAAACTCGTAAGACTGTGTTTCGTTCGGCTCGATGTCCTCGCCGTCCTCTGTATCGTAAAGCTCGCCGTCTACGTAAAGATTTACCTTGTAGCCGCTGGCCTTCTTCGTGCCGAGGTTGTTGACATTGATGTTGACAGCAGCCACCTTGCCGTTCTGCACGTGGGCAGGAGCGTCAAGCTCGGCAGCGAGATTGTTCTCCACAGCGTCGAAGATCTTGATGTTGTCGATGTAGATGCTGGTTGCCTTGCCCTCAGCATAGAAGTAAGGACGGATGTAGCCGTTCTCTATGCCAGCCGTGTTGTAGTCGGAGAGGTCGAAAGCAGCCGAGCGCCAGCCCATTGTGCCGTCGAGCGTGCTGTAGTCGATAGTGCCTACGGTGTGCTCGCCCTGTCCATTGCGGTTGACAACCACTGTTATCTTGCCGTCGCTACCCGGATAGGCGTAGTACCAGAATACAATCTGCGGATTGGCAGCCTTGGAGATGTCCACCTTCGGGCCCTGGATGCAGGCACGCTCCTTGTCGGTAGACGGGTCGAAGCAGAGCGAACCGCCGTCGCCGTCCTGCACGAGGTCGTCCTTCAAGCCGAAGTTGCCGGGCTGTGTCGGGTCGATGAGCCACGGACCCTTGCTCAATCCCTTAGAGGCAAACGACTCATAGTAAGGTATGCTGTGGGCAGCACCCATAACGAAGGATGCACGGGCGTAGTCGCTGACGGTTGCCGTGTCGGCTGTCTCGCTGTTGGTGTAGGTGCAGAAGGCGTATGTCGTCGAACCCTGCGAGCCGGTGTAGTTGATGCCGGAGAGCGTGTAGTTAGGGCTCTGGAGTCCCTGTGCCACATCTCTCAGATAGCCGTAGTAGAGGCTATAGATGCAGTAGTCAACCGATGACACGTCAACATATCCGCCATGAGCGCCACTGTTCTCCGTCACGGGATCCCAGGAAACGCTCACCGTACCGTCGAGGTTGTCGTAGAACTTAATGTTCTGCGGGGGCAACGGTTTGTCCACTCCGACGTACACCGTCTTTGCCACCTCGTCGCTGCGGAGGTCGTTGGCTGTAGTAACAACGCTATAGGTGTGCTCACCTGTCACCACTGTCTCGTCGTTCCATGTAATCTTCTGTCCGGGAGTTGGATTATCGTAGGTCTTTGCGGCATCAGGAGTGTTGTCGCGATAGATCTGAACCTTGCTGATTTTGCTCAGCTCTGTGCCGGCATAGTCGGTTGTAGGCACGGTGAAGGAAACCTTCGACGAAACGGCACCCTTGGCGCCCACCTCAACAGTGAGGTCTTTTACTGCAGCCGGGCGCACTGCTTCCGACTCTTCCTCGTAGACGCGCACGGGAAGGAGAAGGAGATAAGCGCGGTTCTTGCTGGTGCAATGGAACGCAACGCGGTAGCTGCCCGTTGTCGGGGCGATAAACTCGGCGTTGACAGGCGTGGCGCTAACCATGCCGTAAGTGGCTGTTACGTCCACGTTGGCGTTAACGACGCTGTAAGCCGTAGGGTCGTCGCCTGTGCCTACAGCCACAGCCACTCGCTGTGCACCGCCACTTGCCTTATAGGCACCGGTCTCAATCTTGTAGGTCTTGCCTGCCGTGAAGGAGAGGTAGGGGCTGACGAGCCAGTCGTCGGCGTCCTGCTTCTGGCTGACGCCTATGTAGCTGATGAAGTTGCCAGGCAGATCGCTGCTGAAGCCCCATGTGATGCCGTCGTTGTTCTTGTCCTCCACAGTCCATTCGTTGGTGGAGATGACGGTACGGTCGTTCCATAGACACGAATAAGGCATTGTGTACGGACCGCCCGTTGATGGGGTCTGAGCACTCGCTGCCGACGGCAACAGAGCTGCTGCTGCCATCATGGCACTAAAGAGTGTGGTAAGTTTTTTTCCCATAATTGATGTTTTGTTATAGCTTTTTGTTCTTTTACTTTTATTTCTCTCTAATTGTTCTATATAATATAATAAGGTGGCGGCGGCCAAGTACGACCGCCGCTACCTTGCATACATTACTTGTTGAGATATTTCTTTCCGCCGCGGATTACGAGTCCCTTGGCGTCGGCATTGACGCGCTGGCCTGCGACGTTGTAGGTGTTGCCCTCAGCGTCAACCTTCACCGTGACATTGTTGATGTCGGTAGGTGTGGCGTCGCCCTGAAGAAGCTCGATGGGGAACGTTGACTTCACGCCGCTCACACCTTCCACGTAGAGGCTGCACTTGCGTCCGTTCACGCCCGCAGGCAGAGGCTCACACTTGAACGTAGCAAGCACCACCTCGTAGCTGGCGTAGCTATCCGTGTCGATAGACACGCTCTTCACCCAGCTCGGCATACCCTTCACCTCGTAGTTGGCGTTGCCGTCGGCGTCATACCAGTCGCCGTTCACCTTGAGCATAGCTCCGGGATAAACGTCCGACTTCTCCACGATGGTCTCGCCCGTGTTGCCGTCGTCCGACATCTTCACGATGCCGTAGTTCTGATTCTCGCCGTAGTAGACGGGGTTGACATAGTCGAACTTGCCGGTGAATGTCACTTTCAGCATAGTCGGCTGAGAGCCGTAGAGGTCGAAGTACTGCGGCTGGTTGTTGGCGTCCTTCCAGATGCCGATGGCCGAATCGGAATTGCCATACCATTTCGGAAGGATGCTTGCCTCGAAACCGCAGTCGATGCCCTCGCCGTCAAGACCGTAGACAACTACGTAGAAGGGCTGGTCTATTACAAAAGGCTCAGCCTTGCCCTCGGCGTTCTTCTTCGTGAACACCACGTTGAAGGCATTGTAGGACGTAAGCTCGTCATAGTCGAGACTGCCGACGTCGAGCACCTCAGGCTCTGTGGCTGTCAGTTCGTAGAGAATCTTGTCGCCCGGGATGCGCTGTCCGTTCACTTCCATCACGTCGTGAATCTGCATCTTTATCTCCTTGCCCTTGGCAATGGGGTAATAGCCCTGCGAAATTGCGGGCAGGTAGATGTCCTCTACGTAGAGGGGAGCCATGGGCTTCTCGAAGTACTGATAGACACCCGTAGCTGTGTACGTCTGCTTACCGGTGTACGTGCCGGAGCCGTAGGTGTAGTGATTGTCCATACCTCCGAAGTAGACCTCGCTTACGTGGTCGTCGGTGTAGGACAGCGGCTGTATGCGACGGTTGGCGACGTCGATGCCTGAGAACACCTGTGGGTAATATCTCATGAAGGCAAGGGAGTTCTCCTGAGTGTTGGGAGCCCAGTATGGATTCTCCTCGCCGAGGGTGAAGGAGTCGGTGGTCCATGTGAGGGTCGGGATAACGTTGCCACCGTCGAAGGTCATCTTGATATGGAAGTTGCCGTCAGCGTCGGTGTAGTAAGAGTCTCCAGATTCTCCGGTGCGGTCGTAGGACGTGCACTCGTCATACCAGTTGTAAATATTCTGATGCCAGAATGTCTGCCCACCTGTCGTCACCTTCTTGAAATTCAGGTCAGTAGCGCCAGGGACGACCATGTACACAGGACCCCATATCTCTCCCTTCTTGTCGGAAGAGAGGAAGAGTGAGCCTTCAGGACGAAGGTAATAATTCTCCTTGTCCTTTGTGTCAGCCTTGGCGACTTTCTTTGCCTGCGTCGAGGGAGACGTCATGAGCTTCGCGCCAAACTTACGGGCACTAAACGGGATGCCTTCAGCAAAGGGCTGGGCTGAAACTGCCACTGCCGCCAATGCCAAAGCGCCGGTGAGTAAAGATTTTTTCATGTCTGGATATTTGAATTTATAATTAATTTACACGATTACTTTGCAAATTTACATATTATGTGCTGTTTTACCAAACAAAACTAACATATTTTTATTTTTCCCCTCATTTTTTATACACAAAACATACATGAATAGCCAAATCCGAACGTAAATACGCTGTTTTTTGCTGCGAGGAAAGCATTTTTGTCTTTTTGCTTACACATTGACACGCTACGCATTTTTTTACTTACTACAATTCTTAACGTCAGTTAAAAACACTTCGATTTCGCTAAAGTGCCACTTTACAAAAGCTAAAGCGCCACTTCAGAATGACTAAAGCGCCACTTCAGAAGAGCCGAAACGATGCTTTCATTTTGTCAAAAAGCCCAATTGGCAATGTCATAACACACAACATGCAGCGTACAAGCTTTATAATACGCAAAAAGGGGACGCGCACGATGCGCATCCCCCTTCTTTTATTTTATAAGATTCAAATCATTTTGCCGATTTACATCATGCCGCCCATGCCAGGCTGTGCCATTGGCGCAGCAGCCTTCTCCTCTGGCTTGTCGCAGATGAGACACTCGGTTGTGAGGAACATGCCTGCGATTGATGCTGCGTTCTCAAGAGCAACGCGCTCAACCTTAGCCGGGTCGATGACACCAGCTGCACGAAGATCCTCGTAAACGTCCTTGCGAGCGTTGTAGCCGAAGTCGCCTTCGCCCTCGCGAACCTTCTGAACAACCACGGCACCCTCGCCGCCAGCGTTCTTCACAATCTGACGAAGCGGCTCCTCGATTGCACGGCGCACGATGTTGATACCAGTCTGCTCGTCGGCATTGTCGCCCTTGAGGTCTTCGAGAGCCTTCTGGGCACGGATGTATGTTGTGCCACCACCGACTACAACACCCTCTTCCATTGCTGCACGTGTAGCGCAGAGAGCGTCGTCGACGCGATCCTTCTTCTCCTTCATCTCAACCTCGCTGTTGGCGCCTACATAGAGTACTGCCACGCCACCTGCGAGCTTTGCAAGACGCTCCTGAAGCTTCTCTTTGTCGTAAGAGCTCTTGGTGTTGGCGATTTCGTTCTTAATCTGAGCAACGCGGTCGGCGATAAGCTCCTTCTTGCCAGCACCGCCAACGAGCGTAGTGTTGTCCTTAGAAACAGTAGCCTTCTCGCAAGTACCGCAGAGGTCAAGTGTAGCCTTGTCGAGAGAGAGACCCTTCTCCTCGCTGATTACAACGCCACCTGTCAATGTAGCGATGTCCTCGAGCATAGCCTTGCGGCGGTCGCCGAAGCCCGGAGCCTTAACGGCGCAAATCTTCAAGCCTGCACGCAGACGGTTGACAACCAATGTTGTCAGAGCCTCGGAGTCAACGTCCTCAGCGATGATGAGCATCGGGCGTCCGCTCTCGGCTGCCGGCTGGAGGATAGGAAGAAGATCCTTGAGATTGCTGATCTTCTTGTCGTAGATGAGGATGTATGGGTTGTCCATAACACACTCCATCTTGTCGGCATCGGTCACGAAGTAGCCACTCAGGTAGCCACGGTCGAACTGCATACCCTCTGTAACGCCAATGCTTGTGTCGCGGCTCTTGCTCTCCTCGATGGTGATAACGCCGTCCTTAGAAACCTTGCGCATAGCGTCTGCCAAGAGCTTGCCAATCTCCGGATCGTTGTTGGCAGATACAGTTGCAACCTGTTCAATCTTGTCGTAGTTGTCGCCTACGACCTCGGCGTTTGTCTTGATGTGGTCGACAACGGCTGCAACAGCCTTGTCGATACCGCGCTTGAGGTCCATTGGGTTGGCACCTGCAGTAACGTTCTTCAAGCCTTCTGTAACGATGGCCTGAGTAAGGATTGTAGCAGTTGTCGTGCCGTCGCCTGCGTCGTCGCCAGTCTTGCTTGCAACGCTCTTAACGAGCTGTGCGCCGGTGTTCTCGAACTTGTCCTCAAGCTCTACTTCCTTGGCAACAGTTACACCGTCCTTCGTAATCTGCGGAGCACCGAACTTCTTCTCGATAACCACGTTGCGACCTTTCGGGCCGAGGGTTACCTTAACAGCGTTAGCCAATTTGTCGACACCGTTCTTCAACAGGTCGCGTGCATCTATATTGTATTTAATCTCTTTAGCCATAACCTTATTTAAATGTTTAATGATTAATGTTTAATGTTTAGTTGATTAGTGATTAATGTTTAATTATTGAAAACATCTACTATCAACTTGTCTACTCGTCAACTTGTCTACTCGTCAACTTGTCTACTCGTCAACTATCAACTCGTCAACTTACTTGTTAACCACAGCAAGCACATCGCTCTGACGCATGATGAGGTATTTCGTGCCCTCCACTTCAAGCTCCGTGCCTGAATATTTTCCATAGAGAACTTCATCGCCCTCTTTAAGAACCATTTCCTCATCCTTCGTGCCATGACCTACAGCGACGATTGTGCCGTGCTGCGGTTTCTCTTTTGCTGTGTCAGGAATGATGATTCCACCAACTTTTTCTTCTGCCTGTGCAGGAAGCACAAGCACTCTGTCTGCTAATGGTTTAATGTTCATAATTCTTATATTTTTAGTTGTTTTTATTCGTTCTTCGCTTATCATATAGCTAAAAGCGTGCCAAAAAAGCATCATGGCACTCGCGTATGACATTTTTGACACTGCCGACCGACAATTTTGTCAACGTAGCGGATGACGCCCCTACTGCCAACATGCAAATTCTTGCATGTGCTTGCTGGGCTTTCAACCCGCATCGTTTGCCTTTTGAAACACCCTCTACAACGATTTTGAAGCAAAACGCCTTACGCTCGGCCTGCCCGTTTTTTATTAAATCCAAAACTTCAGTAATTTGATTATGTATAACGGGTGCTGCGGAGGCCGGAGACCTCCGCCACGGATGAAGTTGCAACTTTCTATTTTTCCTTAGGCTGGCATAATAGCAAATCAATGTCAAAAAACATGTATTCATGCCAAAAAAAACATGTCTTCATGTCAAAAAATAATATTTTCATGTCTTCATGTCAAAAATAATCATGTTTTCATGTCAAAAAAACGCAATAATGTAAACATTCACGACAAGCAAAAACAAAAAATCGCCTATACCTTATTATATTATAATGTTTTTACGTAATTTTGTAAGCAAAAAGGAAACAACAAACACAATCAATAAGAAAAAGACATTTATAAAACAATGAGCTATAATAAA
>DLKG01000067.1 GCA_002490315.1 Prevotella sp. UBA7594
TTTTATTATAGCTCATTGTTCATCGATTATAAAGCCATTGTACTGAAATGGTAAATTAAGTATTTGCAGTGGTAAAATTACTTGTTATTTTTGATTCGACAAACATCTGTGCGCAAATTTACCATTTACTCACTTGAATATACAATAGGTAAATGTCATACAAGTGCTAAATTTGCAACCGATAAACAACAGAAGCCGTTTCCAAGATTTAAACAACCGGAGCGGATTTTCAATATTTAAAATAAGGACAAAAAATTTAAAGACAATGAAAAAAGTAAATGCTTATCTTCAGATTACTATGAAGATCAATGAGAGTGACCGCCAGAGTGCAGCAAAGGTTTATTTCGACTATCGCGAGCCGTTCCTCAATACTATCGAGGGAGCGCTGACAAAGGCGTTGCTGGTTCGCGACGAGGACGTGCAGGTGCTTCACGGATTCGACAGCAAGGAGCACGCAGAGGCTTATCTCGAGTCGGAGATGTTCAAGAACGATGTGGCAAAGGGTCTGTCACCTTACTTCCAGGCTGCCCCCGAGATTCGTATCTTCACTGTAGCTGGATAAGTGATCAAATTTCGGATTTAACTTATCATTTTGTTACACAAGTGGGTAAAGTAATGTCAAGAGATTCTTGATATGGAAAATATAAAATCAACTGGTGCGTAGATTTTGTATAATCCTTCAAAATAAGAAACTTTCATATTATTATTTTGAGCTACTTCCTACCGATGAGTATCTTTTCCGTCTTTTATAGAATGATAAAAGACGGAAAAGATACTTTATTATATGTTCCAATCGTTGGGATGACACTGCGCCTCCACCTTTTTTTCTATTTTGTCAGGCAACGCAGGGAAGAAATCAATGCCCGTGATGCGCTCTACCTCGTCAACAGAGTTGGCATAGTCGCCTTTTGGACGATTCTTACCTTGCGAGCCTGCGTCAGCGTTCTTGTAAATAAAGCCTATGGCTTTTGGCTCGCCCTTCATACAGAGCACGACCTTAAAAAAGGCATCCGGCACAGCCACTTTATTCTTGCCGATAGTCTTAGGACGCTTCTTGTAGAAGATAGGACCACAGACGATGTAGATGTCGCCATACTGCTTCGCCCATTTGCGACATGCCTGCTCCATCTCATTCCAATCGCCACGATTGAGAGAAGGCGCCTGTGGACAGATGTTTGAGAAGAGAAAAGACTCGTCCATAGCACTCTGGCTCCACTTGTTGTCGCCTGCCGGGCACATATGCCCACGGTCGTAACCGGAGCGCACATAGTCGAAGTCAACGGCGCGAGGCTCTGGTACGTCTGTATCTTCATGAAACTTCGACTCACTGCGTTTTGTGGTGCCCTTCAAGTGAGCAACTGTAAGATGCCACGCCACCCAATTGGGCACCTTCGAGTCTTTGTTATAAGAAACGGTGTAGCCCGTGCGTCGGAGTATCTGTTCGGAAGTCTGCGTCAGTTTTGCTGGTATTTCAAGCCCACTGACGCTTGTCGCCAACTTTCCTTTGTTGTCTCCCAAGAGATACTTATCTTCTGTGTCGGCATCAGCCGCTGCGTCCCTACTCTCTTCTGCAAACAACTCTTTGCTCTCTGCGAGCTTCTCATCCATGTGCTTCAATACCTTGCCACAAGAACAGAACACGGCTCCAAGACAGCACACAATGATTATAGAATTTAACTTTTTCATTAGTTCGCTATAAAAAACGGGAGACAAACACCCGATTTAGTGCTTGCCTCCCAAAGTTATATTTTACAAAAATCTTAAAATATCTTAGAAGAAGAGGTAACGATTGTCAACAACCTTTGCCTTGATGTAAAGATCATTCATAAAGTTACCAGCCATCTGCATTGCCTTCTGGCGAAGTTTCTGCATCTCTGCCTTTTCGTCGTACTTGGCAGGACGCTGCGACTTGTTTACCACCTGGAATACATATACGCCAGCGTTGCCCTTAACTGGCAACTTGGAGAATTTACCCTTTGCCGTGGCAGCAACTGCACCGCTGAGCGCAGGCTCGCTTGCACCTGTGGCAGCAACGAAGACGGGAGCGGCGAATGTTACCTGATTGACAGGAGCAACATTAGCACCCTTACCCTTAGCCTCTGCTATCGACTTCACGCCATTAGCCTTTGCAATGAGCATCTCTGCTTTCTTGTCCTTTATCACCTCAGCCTTCACGAGATCCTTAACCTGAGCGTCGTCAAGCGAGCGGTAGCCAACGTTGTTGATATTGTCGAGGATTACAATGAGCAGATGGTCGTTGTCGCCACACTCATATAGCGGAGAAACAGAACCCTTCTTTGCCTCAAACAACCAGCGCATAGCGTCACGTGTGCTGCGTATGCCAGCAAGATTATGCTCAGCCGTTGTCACGTCCTTGCGCTCCTGAACGGAGTAGCCATTCTTTTGGGCGTTCTTGACGAGCTCGTCAGCCGTAAGATTGGCACTTACGAAAGAGCTGAACTTATTGTAGGCGGCAGAATATGTGTCCTTAGAGAAAGAGATGTTCTTCTTCACTACCGCTGCCACGTACTTTGTGGTCATTGCCTTACGGTCTACAACCTGAAGAATGAGGTTGCCTTGCGTGAGGGCAAGGTTCTTCGTCTCTCCAGCTGCCATTGTATTGAGACTCTCGATGTAGTTCTTAGTGTCCTTATCGATAGACGGAGCACCCTGATACTGACGTGTGGTCATCCATGTCTTCTCGCCTGTCTGACCATACTTTTTGGCGATAACCTCGAAGTCGGCACCACCCTTGATAGCTGTATACACAGAGTCGGCACGCTTTGCAGCCTCAGCTGTCGTAGCACCGCCAACCTGAATAACACGGAACTGAATGGAATCAGGCAGTTGCTGTTTGCTTATAAGCTTGATAATGTTGAGTGTATTATCACCCTTGTTCTCGATTACCTTGCTTGTTGAGCCAACAGCCATAGAGTCAAGATGCTGCGCAATGTCATAGGGGAATGCATCCTTCGTGACTGGCACACCAAGATAGCTTACGAGCGAAGTGCTCTTGCGAACAACGTCTGAGGGATCTGCTGCAGCAGCTAACTCGCTGTCGTAGTTTACAAACTCCTTCTGAAGGGCTGCGCGATCAGCTGCAGAAGCCTTCACCTGAACATCAACATACTTGATGTCGCGACTCTCCACGTACTGCTTGAAGCGTGGCTTCAGTTCGTCATACTTTGCTTTGAGATCGGCATCGCTCACGGTCACCTTGTTGTCCTCTATACTTGAGTATGGGAATGAAGCAAGCTGAATCTGGCTCTCCTCGTTCTGATCCTTGAATGCCATCTTTGCCTCAATCTTATTGGAGAGGAAGCAATGGGCGAAAAGTCCCTGATACTTCTGAGAGAGGAGTTGCTGGCGCAGGGTCTTCTCGATAAATGTCCAGTACTTGTATATAGTATCATACTGCTTTGCCACCTGCGGATTGGTGTTGGTCTGTGCCTTGTACTCTGCGAGGAACTTCTTGAGAGCGTTGACGTCAAAGCGTCCTGTCTGCTGATTGAAGAACGGAGTCTGCATAAGCATAGGGTTGGTACCTTCCGTTAACACCTGCTGCAACTCAGCGTCAGTCACTGTAAGACCAAGTTTCTTTGTCTCATTCTCGATAAGCTTTGTTTGTACGTACGTGTTCCAAACCATGTCCTTCACCTGATTCAGTTGATCCTCATTGAGATTCTCCTGACCCTGTTGCATCTTAATGACTTCCGTGTACTCGTCAATAAGTTTCTGGAACTCCGTAACATTGATTTTCTCACCCAAGACCTCGCCCACTTGCTGATGTTTATCAGCGTTTGACGACTCGCATGAGCGGAACGCCTCTTCGGCGATGAACGCAAAAAGGCCCAAACTGATGATGCACACCAGTGCGACGCCTTTGCTTCTAATTTTTCCTAATGCTGCCATTATTGATTAATTATTGTTTTTATTGTTTTTATTTTTCGAAGTTGCGTAATTGCGTACAAAAATACTAAATTATTGCCAAACAAGGGCAGTTTTGCGCGAAAATTTACCTTTACTTGCACACTTTTAGCCTTACCAACTCTATTTTCGTCATTGTACTCTTGATAATCCGGAACTCGAAATGACCAATAGTCACTATTTCATTGAGCTTCGGAAAACTTTGATACTCATGCAGGATGAAACCGCCAACAGTCATGTATTCGCTACTTTCGGGGAGCCCGATGCCAAAAATGTCGTTGACCTTGTCGATCTCAAGACGAGCAGAAAGCACATATTCGTTGTCGGCTATCTTCTTAGCTATGTATTTCTCATTGTCGTGTTCGTCCTCGATGTCACCAAATATTTCCTCCACTATATCCTCAAGTGAAACTATGCCGCTTGTGCCACCAAACTCGTCGACGACTACACCGAGGCTCTTCTTCTGCTGAAGGAAAATGTGCATCAGCTTTTGCGCTGCCATCGTCTCCGGCACAAAAGGCATCTTGCAAACACTCTCACGCCAGTTGTCGCGATTGCGGAACATCTCCGAGCTGTGGATGTAGCCAATGATGTGATCGATGTCATCCTCATAGACGATAATCTTTGAGTTTCCACTCTCCACGAACATCTGCATCAATTCATCGGTTGTGCAGTCGTTCACGTTGACGGCGTTAATTTCCGTGCGTGGCACCATGCAGTCGCGCACCTTGCGATCGGAGAAATCAAGGGCATTTTGGAAAATCTTCACCTCGTCGTTGATTTCCTCACCATCATGGGCATTGTCGATGCTCGACTGCACGAGATAGTCAAGATCAAGCTTAGAGAATCCGTCGTCATCGGTTTCCGTCTGCATCTTTATACCCACCAAGCGAAGTAGACACTTGGCAAGGAACGTGGAGAAGCGACTTATCGGCCATAAAATTATATAGAACAAATAAGCGGGGACGGAGAACACTGCCAGCAACCTGTTAGCGTTGTTCTTAAAAAGGATTTTCGGAAGAAACTCCCCAGTGAAAAGAATCACAAGAGTAGACAGAAGCGTGTCTGCCGTAACCTTCATGCCGTCGTCAAGACCGCTGAAGAGTGTATTGTCGAAGAATTGCGCAAAGAGAATGCCGTAGACAACAAGTACGATATTGTTGCCCACGAGCATTGTACTTACAAACCCATTGGGATGGCTATAGAATACGGATGTAATCTTTTTTGCCAATCCGTTTCCTTCACGATCCATCTCTGCAAGCATTCTGTTGCTTGAGACGAATGCTATTTCCATTCCGGAAAAAAAAGCCGACAAAGCCATCGTTATGGCTATGCTGACTAAAAGAGGTATGTCTGTTTCCACTTTGTATAATTATTAATGTGCTATTGCATACGGCGCTGAGGCTTCGCCTGTTGACGAATGGAAGCCTTCACTGTGTCGGGAGCAGTCGTAAGTGTGTCACCGCTGCCAGCTATCTGAGCTTTCTCAAACGAACCGCGGCTGTTCGACACGTAATATTTTGTCATTCGCTCGTCGCTGCGGAAGTATGTTCCCTCAAGTGTGCGCTCCGGTGTGACGAGTTTTGAGGGCACGTAAGAGTAGAGTTCATGCTCCTGCTCATCCCAAAAGAGCTGCTCACTGGAGAATCTAACGCCATCCTTCGTCAGCACGCGTACGCGGCTACGCAGCTCCCAAAGTTTCTTCTGGTCATAATAGTAAGCCGTGTCGCATTGTATGTAGGACTGCACGTGAAACTTCTCGTCAAACTGTTCAAAAAATACACCCTTCTCAAAAATCCAACGCGACGGATTGCGAACGGTGTTTACTTCCCAACGTTCGGTCACGATACGATACTTTATGACGCCAGAGTCAGAAATAAGAGTGTTGACACCGTAGCTCGTCATCATCGACACGGAGTCGCGGTCGTGTATGGCAGGCGCGGTGTGCTCCTTTTGCTGCTCGCACGAAGCGAGAACAGCAATGGCTGTCATGAGCAATATTATAATTCTTGCTGATCTCAATTTGAATTAGAGGTTTTCTGTTTCGCTTATTCCATCTTCCACTTTGCAAACCAACGCTCGTTGAACGTGAGTCCTATATTGATGCGGAACGAATTCTCCGTAACGAACGTCTTAGAGTCCTGACGCACCCACTGGGCTGAGATATTGAGCAAAGAGCGGTTATTGTAGCCGTTGACGATAGGTATGCCGAATCCGGCACTCACGCTGTACTCCTTCGGTCCGTCCTGTCCTTTAATCTTCAGATAGTTCGTGGCATAGGACGCACCAAAGCGGTAATGTATGCGTTTAAAGAAGCTACGACTACGCTCGTTAGAGCAGAACTCGCCACCAAGCGTAACTTTGTGGCGGTCGGAGAACTGGTCCTTTGCAGCCACATATTGTCTTTCGTCTGTCGTCGACTTGGGATATACCACCGACGACCACTTTTGAAGACTATAGTCGACACCCACTTTCCATTGGTTGGAGTGATTCCACATGAGTCCTATGCCATAGGTGGTAGGCATTTCAAGACCGTTGCTAACCGTGTATGTGGCAGTGTCACCGACGGACGTCTGAGTGTTGTAGGATATTACTTGACATTCGGGATCGGCTCCGAGCTTGTGACCGAGACCGTAGGTAAGTCCGATTGTAATGGCATCTTTCTTTGTTATAGGCTGCGTATACTGCACTCCGAAGTCGAGTTTGTAGCTATGAACAGATGCCGTGTAGTATTTGGAGAGCGTGTTGATATAACCGTCGGAATACGAATTGACAACCGAGCGGCTGTAACTACCCCACAGATAAGCGGCGTTGAAGCCGAATGAAAAGCCCTTCACCGGGCTCCAGCCTGCACCGACATACACCTGATGCAGTCCGCCCGTACCAGAATACGTATTGGTAGTGGTGACTGCAGTCATGCTGCCGTCATTCTTATTGATCTGCTTTGTATTGGAATACTCGTATCCAATGTTGCTATACGGAAGTATGCCAAAACTGACACCGAGGTGGCGAGCTGCACGGAACTGAGCCATGACATATTCAAAATTGGCGTTCTTGGCGTTTACCCTCACCCCACTTTCGCTATAGTTGGTTATCTGTCCGGAAATACCAGCGTCAAAGATAAACGAAAGGGAGTCTACATTTGCGTAGGACGCAGGGTTGAGACTATTTATCTGATTGTGCTCATAGAAGGCAATGCCAAGACCGTTCATGCCACGATTGAAGCCACCAGACTGTTCACCGAGCGTACCCAAGCCATATTGGCTATATGGCGAATTTGTACCGCTCTGTGCCATTGCCATCAAAGAAGCTAAAGTTAAAAAGACTGTCGTGAGTGTTTTCCTCATTTTTCTCTAATCGATATTTAATAGAACATAAGTCATGCGCACATAGCTATAATATATATAGGTGTAATTATGCGCATTATATCCCCTTAGGAATAATTGGTTGCAAATTTATTGAAAAAAAATGACATAAAGGCACGATAAGTGAAGAATATAAGTTATTTTTGCATCATGAAACGATTTGAAAGAATTATTAGATATACAATACTGGCAGTTTTGCTGGTTATTTCCGCGGCAAACACGCAAGCTAACAGCAAGAGCAAAGCAGCGAGTCGGAACCCTGGTGACGACATCGAAATCAGCCTATTGACATGCGGTCCTCGCCAAAACATCTATAGCCTTTACGGACACACGGCAATACGCTTTCGCAACATTGCAAACGGCACAGACCTTGCCATCAACTACGGTGTTTTCTCTTTCGACAAGCCATTCTTTATCCTTAGATTTGTCTTCGGACTTACCGACTACGAGATGGGCATTGAGGACTTCCAGTATTTCCGTTCGGAATATGAAAGCACAGGATGCGGCGTGCGCCAGCAAGTGCTCAATCTGACCGCTGACGAAAAAGTGAAGATAGCACATGCACTGAGTCAGAACTACGAGCCTGACAACCGCGTCTACCGCTACAATTATTTTTATGACAACTGCACGACTCGTGCAAGAGACATCATCCTCTCCGGAACAAACGGAACTATACGCTACGCCACCGACACGGCAAGCAGTTATCCTTCCTACCGTGAAATGACGCACGCCTACAACGAAAACCACCGATGGGCGAGATTCGGCAACGATCTATTGCTTGGCATCAAGGCTGATTTGCCCACGACGTTCAGCCAGCAGCAATTTCTGCCCGAACGCCTGTGCAACGACTTTGAGCACGCAAAGATTGTAGGAGCAGACGGGAAATCGCGTACTCTTGTAAAAGAATCTTATTGGGTGCTTGAACCTTCCGCAAGCCAAGCGATAGACGACAACATGCCGTCGCCAACATTATGTTTCTCCATTTACGCTTTGACAGTGCTATGCGCGGCTTGCGCTGAGTGGAAGAAGCGGCGTCCACTATGGTGGATGGAGGTTGTTACAATGTTGCCAACTGGCATTTGCGGCATAATTCTCTTTGCAATGCTGTTCTCACAACATCCGACAGTCAGCCTGAACTTGCAGATTTTACTGCTCAATCCATTCTGTGCCGTTTTCGTATGGCATGCCATTAAGAAGGAGAGAAAAGGAGAAATCAGCAGATGGAATTATGCCTGGACAGCATTAATCATTATGTTCCTCATAGGAGGACTTGTACAATCATACGCTGAAGGCATTACAATTGTGGCACTATCTTTGCTATTAAGAAATATATTGATACTCTCCATTTGTCGCAAAGCGGCGAAAACAAATGCAATCAACAGACAAAAATGAATAAATACATATACACACTCATAGCATTGGCGGCTCTTACAGGATTAGAACTCGATGCCCAAACCCTGCAACCAGCCCCACGCCTTGTAGTGAATATAACCATCGACCAACTGCGCACCGACTACATAGAGCACTTTTCGCCGCTCTATGGCGAGGGAGGGTTTAGGAAACTTCTCCAAAAAGGTTGTGTCTATGAAGCGGCAAGCTACCCTTTCTCACCAGTAGACAGGGCATCAGCCATAGCTACAATTGCCACAGGCACTACCCCACACTACAATAATATTGTAGGCACAATGTGGCTTGACCGAAACACGTTACGTCCCGTCTTCTGCACCGACGACGCCATCTACGGAACATCGCCGCAGAAAATCGCCACGACAACGGTCGGCGACGAACTGAAGATTTTTACTCGTGGAGCCGGACTCGTGTACTCCACAGCCAAAGAGAAAGACGCAGCCGTCATCTCGGCAGGACATGCCGCCGACGGAGCGTTTTGGCTCAACGACAAAACGGGAAGATGGACCACCTCCGACTACTACTCTAAGGGAGCCCAAGGATTTGTGCGCGCCTTCAACAGCCTCTCGCAAAAACGCACAGCTGGCGACAACGACGACGTAGCCGAATTGTCGGTGGCGTGCGTCAACGACATGGCGTTAGGACGCGACAACATCACTGACATGCTCTCCGTAACGCTGTCGGCAAAATGTGAGGACGTGACACATTGGCAGACAGAGATGGAGATTGCCTATGTGCGTCTCGACCACACTCTCGCCTCTCTCATAAAGAGAATAGAAGATAAGGTAGGCAGTGGCAATGTGCTGTTTGTACTGACAAGCACAGGCTACACCGACGATGTGCAGCCCGATTACGAGCGCTTCCGTATTCCGACGGGCACCTTCTACATGAACCGCTCGTCAAACCTACTCAACATGTACCTCGGCGCCATTTTTGGGCAGGCGAAGTACGTGGAGACAACCTACCGCAACCAGATTTACCTCGACCATAAACTCATCGAGCAACGCCATCTCAGCTTCACCGACATCATGACGCGCTCGAAGGAACTGCTAGTACAGATGTCGGGCGTGCGCAATGTCTACGCAAGCCCGTACAGCCCTGCCGTCTCCGGCGACATAATGATAGAAACGGCTCCCGGATGGCAAATTATCAATGAAGATACTAAAGAGAATTACTTTTCACGTGCGGCTTTTGTTCCTTTCCCGATAATCCTGTATGGGACAGGCATAAAGGCAGAGCACATTGGGACACCAGCGACAGTGGACCGTATCGCGCCCACTATCGCCAAGGCAATACGCATACGTGCCCCTAATGCTTGTTCTTCGGCACCACTGCAATAGCCTGTAGAGCCCTTTAAAAGCGGACAGACCTGTCATTTATGGCGGACATTTGCAGTCAAACACCAATTTGAAGTGTTATAATGGTGCTAATTGGAAAAAAATTAGTAATTTTACACCCATATTAATAACAAGCATAAAAATAAAAACAAAATACACAATGAATTTCAACAAATTTCTCCAGTCATTGTTTGGCAACAAGTCATCTAAGGACATGAAGCTCATCCAGCCACTTGTGGACAAAGTGAAGGAAGCCTATCCTGAGATAAAGAAGCTGAGCAACGACGAACTGCGTGCACGCACAAAACAGCTCCAGCAGTATGTACAGGATTCTGCTAAGGAGCAGAAGGAAAAAATCGCCGAGCTTAAGGCAAAAATTGAGGAAACTCCGATTGACGAGCGCGAGGGCATCTTCAACGCCATTGACAAATTAGAGAAAGAAGTGCTCGACATATATGAAAAGGCTCTTGACGAGGTTATGCCCGTCGCTTTCTCTATCGTCAAGGACACAGCCCGCCGCTTCGCAGAAAACGAGGAAACCATAGTAACGGCGACTGACTTCGACCGCGAACTTGCAGCCAACCCGAAGAACGACTTCATCACTATCGACGGTGACAAGGCTATATACCACAATCACTGGACAGCAGGCGGCAACGACTTGAAATGGGAGATGGTTCACTACGACGTGCAGCTTTTCGGAGGTATCGTTCTGCATCAAGGCAAGATTGCCGAGATGGCAACTGGTGAGGGTAAGACTCTTGTGTCTACACTCCCTGTTTTCCTCAACGCATTGACGGGTAATGGCGTACACGTCGTTACCGTCAACGACTACCTTGCTAAACGTGACTCTGAGTGGATGGGACCGCTCTATATGTTCAACGGCCTGTCTGTTGACTGCATCGACAAGCACCGTCCGAACTCGCCAGAGCGCCGCAAGGCTTACATGGCAGACATCACCTTCGGTACCAACAACGAGTTTGGTTTCGACTATCTGCGCGACAACATGGCAATTTCTCCTGCCGACCTCGTGCAGCGCAAGCACAACTATGCCATCGTCGACGAGGTCGACTCCGTGCTTATCGACGACGCCCGCACCCCGCTCATCATCTCCGGTCCTGTTGCAAAGGGCGACGACCAAATGTTTGAAGAGTATCAGCCGCTTGTTGAGCGCTTGGTAGACGTTCAGCGCCGTCTCGCAACACAATATCTTGCAGAAGCAAAGCAGCTCATCTCTGAAGGACAAAAGAACAACGACCAGAAGAAGCTCGACGAGGGTTTTCTCGCTCTCTATCGTTCACACAAGGCTCTGCCGAAGAACAAGCCGCTCATCAAGTACCTTTCAGAAGAGGGCATCAAGGCTGGTATGCTCAAGACAGAGGAGTACTACATGGAGAACAACAACCGACGAATGCCTGAGGCTATAGAACCGCTTTACTTCGTTGTTGACGAGAAACTGAACAGTTGCGACCTTACAGACAAGGGAACGGCATGGCTCTCCAACCAGGTACACGACAACGAGCTCTTCGTACTTCCCGACATCACCTCGGAACTCTCTGCTCTTGAGAACGAAAAGGACCTTGACGAGCAACAGCGTCTCGACAAGAAGGACGACTTGCTCAACCATTATGCTGTGCAGTCAGAGCGCGTCCATACCTTACAGCAGTTGCTGAAGGCTTACACAATGTTCAACAAGGACGACGAATACGTTGTCATTGACGGTGAAGTTAAGATCGTTGACGAGCAGACTGGACGTATCATGGAAGGTCGCCGTTGGAGCGACGGTCTGCATCAGGCAGTGGAAGCCAAGGAACACGTTAAAGTAGAGGCTGCCACACAGACTTTTGCCACCATCACCCTTCAGAACTATTTCCGTATGTACCACAAACTTTCAGGTATGACGGGTACAGCTTCTACAGAGGCAGGAGAGTTTTGGGACATCTATAAGCTCGACGTGGTAGAGATTCCTACCAACCGTCCTGTTCTCCGCAAGGACCTTGACGACCGTGTATACAAGACCGCTCGTGAGAAATACGCTGCTGTTATCGACGAAATCGTCGAGATGCGCAACAGCGGACGCCCAGTACTTGTCGGCACAACATCCGTTGAGATTTCCGAGCTTATTTCCAAGATGCTCACCATGCGCAAGATTCCTCATCAGGTGCTCAATGCCAAACTTCACAAGAAGGAGGCCGACATTGTGGCTGAGGCAGGTCGCAGTACAAAGGGTATGGTAGAGATAACGGAAGAGGATGGAAGCAAGCACTATGAGGAGCGTATGCTCGGTGCCGTAACAATCGCCACCAACATGGCAGGTCGTGGTACCGATATTAAGCTTACTCCGGAGGTAAAGGCTGCGGGCGGTCTTGCCATCATCGGCACAGAGCGCCACGAGAGCCGTCGTGTCGACCGCCAGCTTCGTGGTCGTGCAGGTCGTCAAGGCGACCCGGGCAGCTCCGTATTCTATGTTTCGCTTGAAGACAAACTCATGCGTCTGTTCGCTTCCGAGCGCATCGCAAGCCTTATGGACCGTCTCGGCTTCAAGGAAGGCGACCGCATCGAGAATCCGATGATTTCCAAGAGCATCGAGCGCGCACAGAAGAAGGTGGAAGAAAACAACTTCGGTATACGTAAGCACTTGCTTGAATACGACGACGTAATGAACAAGCAACGTACCGTTATCTATGAGAAGCGCCGCCACGCCCTTATGGGTGAGCGTATTGGCATGGACATCACCAATGTAATCTGGGACCGTGTGGTTAACATCATTGAGACCAACGACTACGAGGGTTGCCGTGAGCAGTTCCTCAAGATTCTTGCAATGGAGTGTCCGTTCACTGCCGAGGAATTCGACAACACAAAGCGTGAGGACCTCGAAGAGCGCGCATTCCAAAGCGCAATGGCTTCATTCAAGCGCAAGACCGATCGCATTGAGTCGGTGGCTTGGCCTATCATCAAGGAGGTGGAGGAGAACCAGGGCGCTATCTACGAGCGCATCATGGTGCCCGTCACCGACGGCAAGCGCGTTTACAACATCCCGTGCAACCTCAAGGAGGCTTACCGTACAGAGGGCAAGGACGTCGTGAAGCAGTTTGAGCGTGTCATCATGCTGCACATCATTGACGACTGCTGGAAAGAGAATCTGCGACAGCTCGACGAGTTGCGCCACAGTGTACAGAACGCGTCCTACGAGCAGAAAGATCCGTTGCTTATCTTCAAGCTTGAGAGTGCTAAGTTGTTCGACTCTATGGTGAACGACATGAACAACCGCATCGCATCTATCCTCACACGTGGTCAGATACCAGAGATGCAGCAACAGAACGAGGTGCGTGAGGCTGCTCCCGAGGAGCACACGCAACGTCGCGGCTACACAGAGGAGAAAGAAGAACTCGACGAGGACGGTCAGCGTGCAGCTGCATCGCAGGACACCCGCGACAACTCTGAGGCCAACCATACGCCTATTGTTAAGGAAAATACTCCACGACGCAATGACCCGTGCCCTTGCGGAAGCGGAAAGAAGTTCAAAGATTGCCATGGCAAAGGTCTTGAATAATATTTAGCGTTGCCACTTGTGGCACGCCACACACATAGGGAATCCCGTCAAAAAGCTTATTCACATAATGCTTTTTGACGGGATTTTTGTAACTTTGCAATCAAAACAAAAGAACAGAGAATGACAATAGAGATGAAAAACGCGGCAATGGAAAGCCCTTCAGGACTGCTTTTCCATAACGTTTCATTCTGCGTTTGCGGAGGAGAAATTGCTTGCGTCAGCGGAGAAAGTCAGCGCACCAATATGCTTATGCAGGCACTTGCTGGACTTCAGCCACTCAAGGAGGGATTTGTAAGCATTGACGGCGAACCAATGCAAAACTTCGCTCTCCCCTATTTTCGCCGTAGCATAGCGTATGTTCCATCAGCCGACAATCTCCCGGAAGAATCCACTCAAGACGTCGTGCGTGAACTATCCGCCATGAGAGCCAACAAATTTCGCTCTTTCCCACAAGACACGCTGCGTGAGGAGATGGCTAAACTCAAGGTTGGCAAAGAGCAACTTAAAAGAGGCATTGCAAGCGACAGAGCGGTAGGACAACGTGCCGCCATTGCCATTGCCAGACTGATGAAGCGCCCTATAATGCTTCTCGTTAGCCCCACATCAAAGCAAAGTCATGAAGGAGCAGAACTGATTGCCGAATACATTGTCCGCCAAAAACAATCTTGCACAGCCATCGTTGTATCGACAAACGATGCTGCACTATTGTCTATATGCGACAAAAGTATAGAGATTTAAATAATTTTTGATAGTTAACAAGATATGAATATATTGTTAGTATTGGCCATTGGGCTCTTTTTCATCCTTGCTTCGTTGCTCATTGCACGAGGAATAGGTATTGGCATAAGTGGAAAACTTGTGAAACCATTGTTGTATATGCCACTGAAAGCCGGCACTCTCGCATACATTGTCTATTGGCTACTGCAATGGAACAATGTATGGCTCGATGGTCTGTTCCTAATATTACTCGTTGCGGCAGCCGTCTTCTCCGTTTTGATAAGCAGCCGTCTTCTGACACGCAATAGTATGTTGCCGGTAGCAACAGGGCTTCTTGTGTCACTGGTGCTCACTGGCGGATGTATGCTATTACTGCATATCGTGTCGTATGGAACGTTCAGCTCCCGCTATATGCTTCCTACGGCAGCCATCCTGCTGTCATGCACGTCAGAGTCACTCGCAAAATCGCTCGCCATGTACTATGCAGGCTTACGCAATCATAGCCAACTCTTCCATTATCTCCTCGCGAGCGGTGCGACACGCAGAGAGGCATTACGCTATCTTGCACGCCGCGCAGTGGCACTGTCGCTAACGCAAAGTGCCCGTTCAATGAGCATGGTTGGCATCATTGGTTCGGGCACTGTGCTGATGTGGTCGCTTATAGCAGGAGGTATGAACGTCATCGACGCTTTGTCTTTGCAGGTTCTCCTCGTGCTTGGCGTGATGTGTTCGTCAATTGTAGCTCTCGTCGTTACGATGGCCGTGGCACGCAGATACTCTCTCGACGACTATGGCCGCAACGCTTAGTTGCAGCCATTGCCAATCATTGCGAAACGACAAGTTTCTTTCCGTTCACTATGTATATGCCTTTGGGTAAACTGCTCAAATCTGCATTAACACGTCTTCCGTCAATGGAGAACACGTCCATACAGTCTTTCTCTTCGCTTGCGCATACCCCATTAACATCCGTGGCATCTTCATTCGGATTGTAATACAAATTGGAATTGCGCGCTTCCTTAGGAATACTGAAATAGGACCTGAAACCATATATCAAGTTTTCGCCATTTAACGGGTAATAGAACAGGTTGTTGTCGCCAAGGAACAAGTCAGAGCCGTCCTCTCTAATATTTGTCGGCGTGAATATTCCTGTCATGGAATAGCCTTTGTCGCTACAAGATTCCGGCGAGTCATTCTCAATCTTCACATTCGTGAAGACAACGCGGTCGTTGGGGATGTCCTTGGTTATCTTCAGTATGTACGGACGTCCGGCTTTGATTTCAGTGGCAGGAGAGAAGTTTATCACATTACCTTCCACATGGTCAAAACTGCGCAGCTTCACATCGTCTCCAAGCACGTTCTTCAGCATCTGCGCATCAACGGAGAAAGGCAAGCATAACGTCAACCATTCTGGATCCTTGTAGAATTTACGACACACAACGGCATTAACCGTCTTGCCCATATTGTCGCTGATGAGTGAAGAGCAGTCTTCGGAGTCCACAAGTTTTATGGTGTTGACCGGATTCTTCTCTATGACTATCTTGCTCAAGCGGCTTTCTTCTACCGTTTCAATACGGAAAGTGCCCGAGTTCGCTATACTCAGACTCGTTATATATCCCGTACCATCTGTTTCAGATTTATCAACACCTGAATTTATTAACTTTTCACATGTCTTGTTTCCTGCATCATCATATATATAAACATGGCTTGAAAAAGAGTTCTGAAAGTAATAAATCTTCACCTTATAGCCATTGGGAGCGTCTATATAATCACTCTTAATCACTCCCCTACCGCTGAACAACTTCAACACGCCTTTTGTTTTTCTCGTTTTACAACACCCTATCACATTAAAGGTATGTTCATTACCCGTGTCATCCACAAGAACAACGTCTGTCTTTTTCCCATACTCTGTAGTTGCAAGCTTGTCAAAAGAGCCATAGTCATTGGCAGAGTAGGTTATTGAGTTAGTTTTTCTGCACAATGTATAGGAAACGGAAACAGAACAATAATCATCATTGCCCGCAAAAGACGCCGTAATGACAGCAGAACCATACTTACTGCCGAAAGAAACAGTTCCGTCAGGCTCAACAGAAGCAATATCACTGTCGCTGCTCTTATAGGAGATGTCTCCCAAGCCCTCCGGAGAGAGCACAGCTTTAGGTGAGACGAAATCGGACTCTTCTCCTGACATTACATACAGCGTAGTGTTGTTTGCACAGTTGCCGTCAGCATCGTAAAACGACAATGCTGCGTTGTTTTTCTTATAAACCAAGTCGTACGAGGCTGAAGAATTCTCGTAGACGTCATCCCCGTCATAAGTGGCTGTTATCTTCGCTTTGCCAACATTTCCCAACACGATATTGCCCGTTGTCTCATCAATGGAGGCGACGTCCGTATTGCTGCTCGAATAGCGCACAGCGGCATTGTCCAACGTACTGCCTTCGGCTATCACCCTTGCCGTAGGAGCTACGAAGGAGTCTTCCTGTCCCCGGAATACAGTTACGTTTGACTCATCAAACTTAACCTCTGTTGCCGTCCTATTGCCTACAAGTTTATATAGGATAATACGCCGGTTGCTAAGATTCTTATTACTACTTGGATAGCAGGAGAAAGACGTTCCATTATAGTTTAAAAGCGACTTACTCACAGGCTTGCTAAAATCAACAGTAGCATATTCAGAGCCTGAGGTAGGCTTAATTACGGCAATGCTCACCTGTGCCGCCTCATCTTTGGCAGACTGCAGACAGCAGCTATTTGTTTTATCTCCTGAATTATTGGCAAGATAGCGTCCGTCCGATGTCCTTAGATAAGACTTGTCCGCATCCTTCTCCAAAGTCAGCACAAGCACATTCTCGTCCGAGACAACAATTCTGTTGTCGCTTATAGTCACCGCGACAGCACTGAAGAACGTTTTCGATAGATTGTTGCTCATTGCTACATTATAATTGTTAGCAACAATGATAAACCTGTCTCCGTCTTCCAAATCAGAAATTTTAGTCACACGCTGGAATGTGTTCTCCGCAAAAGCATGACCGATAGTTGCAGCAATCACGAAGAACACCATCAGCAAACGTTGTTTGATAGATTTTAAGCACATCATATATAAATATTATTTATATTTTTCCATATACCCTTCAGCCCTGTCGTCGCCAAGCTCTTTTGCCTTTTCAAGACATTCAAAGCCTTCCTTCTTCTTCTTTTCCATAATCAGGGCAATACCCTTCACGATGTAAGCGTCAGTATTGTCAGGAGTCAGTTGCAGGCAAAGGTCGGCAGACTTCACGGCATCCTCATTCAGTCCAACACGCAACTGCAGCGAGGCAAGTTCAGCAAGATAAAGAGGCGTTGCATTGCCACCGACGTAAGCAGCATGTGCGATATCGTTGAGAGCCTGCTGATACTGCTTGAGGTTTACCTCACACTTGTAGCGCGTGAAATAGAACTCAGCATTGGCATTGCCATACATCAACGTGTCGTAGACATTGTAGTCAACCATAGCCTTACGGAAGTCGCCCATCTGATCGTACATCTGACCGCGTGCAAGGATGTAAGGAGCTGCCACATTATTGAGCGGACGAGGACAAACTGCCACCGCACTGTCGAGCAACGCCACTATCTCCGTCTTCGGTGCGCCAAGTTGCGTCTTGCACTGGGCAGCCTCAAAGAACACTTCACTGCCACGCAAGTTGGTCTTGGCAAGGGCGGCAAACATGTCGTAAGCCCCCTGATAATCACCCTTTGAGAATTTTATCTGCGCCACACGATGGCTATAGGCAGGCAGAGGCTTAATGCTATATGCCTTCTGCGCTTCGTCAAGAGCCTTGTCAAGAGTCCATGTAGTGAACAATGTATCGTTGCTATAGACAAGCTTCTGGTACATCACACGCGCATACTCGGAATGGGCCTCAGCCTTGTCTGTCGCCTGCTTCAATGCCTGCTGCATGTCGGCGTCAGCCGACTTGAAGTCGCCCTTCCCCACCTTGTACAAGGCGCGTGTGGAATAGCCATCCACCTCATGCGGGAACTTGGCAATGAAGTCGTCCATATAGCCGAGATATTTCGTCGTATCGCTACGCTCGGACGCGAGCATAAGCATGAGTTGCGCGTCCTTCTTCTCGTCGGGCAATGCAAGCCTAATGGCGGTATTGGCATAAAGACTATTGCCTACATCCAACGTGGCAGCCTTTAAGGACGCTCCGAAAGCCACGTCAACAGCGTTGGCATACAGCGAACGCTCCGACTGCTGCAACACTCCGAAGGCCTGTCCATTGCCATTGACGAAGAGCCCGCCTTTCACGCCGTTATGGTCATTGTAGCCAAAGACATAGAAAGCATATTTGTCCATGAACTTCTCTACCTTGTCCACTTCGTATTGTGTCGCAGTCGTCTTGCGGTCGGCAAGTTCCACAAGCCACACCTTACCTCCCTTAGTGGCTGCGACAGGGGCAAAGCTCACGGGCGACGCTTTCTGCACATTCACAGAAATCTGACAAAGGTCATAAATCTCATTTGCGCCCAATATGTGGCTTACGTCATAACTTTTGCCATTAGCGTCCGTGACAACAGCACGGGAAGCGTTCTTCAATGCCGACCACGTGCAAACGGCCTTACCGTCTGAAGAAACGAAGACGCCTTGCGTGGTACTTGTCCGGTTGCCGTTAGCGTCGTATGCGGTCAACTGGAATATTGATTTTGCGACACTCTTCACTGCTGCCGGCTGTGCCAACGCTCCACAAAAAGCGGCAAACACAACGACAACAGTCGTAAAAATTCTTCTCATTATTATATAATTAACTTATTCTAATTAGACTCAAAGATACTATAATTTTCTATTTGCCCGTATTCATTCCGAGAAGCGACTTCGCATTGTCGATAGCCGCCTTAGAGACGTCGCTGCCGGAAAGCATCTGGGCAATCTCTTTCACACGCTGCTCATCGTCGAGCTGCGTCATGGTGGAAACAGTGCCGTTCTCCGTTTCCTGCTTCGCCACGCGGTAGTGAGTGGAGCCGGCTGCTGCAATCTGCGGCAGATGGGTGATACAGATAACCTGACGGTGGGTCTGCCCCATGTCGCGCATGATGTGCGCCATCTGTTCCGCCACCCTGCCGCTCACGCCGGTGTCAATCTCGTCAAAAATGATGGTGGGCAGACCAATGGCCTTGCTTATCATTGCCTTCAACGAAAGCATTACACGCGCAATCTCGCCGCCCGACGCCACTTGTGCCACGGGCTGCATCTCCGTGCTTGAGTTGGCGCTGAAGAGGAACACCACCTTGTCGGAGCCGGTCGACGAGAGTTCTCCATTCTCCACGTCCACCTTAAACCTCACCTTAGGAATACCAAGCGGCACAAGAAGTTTGGACAATTCCTCCTCAACGACCTTGGCAGCCTTCTTTCTCATCTCCGTCAGAATGGCTGCCTTTTCCTCCGCTTCATGCTTGAAAGTCTCCACACGCTTCTCCATCTCAAGTAGTGCCTCGTCGGAATTGTCGATAGCTCCGAGTTGGCTGTCGATGTCGGCAAGTTTTTCGAGAAGTTCGGCGATGGTGTTAACATGAAATTTCTGCTGAAGCGTGTAGACGTTGTCGAGTCTTGCCGTCACCTCATTATAGCGTTGCGGGTCGAACTCCACGTCGTCCATCCTTGAAGCAATCTCCTGCGAGATGTCCTTCAGCTCGATGAAGCTGTTGTTGAGCCGTTCCGCCAATTCGCTGGCCTCAGGCAGCATCTCGGCGATGCCGCTCATCTGCTGCGCCACAACACGCGTGTTGCCAACCACTCCGTTGTCATCGTTCGACAATATGCAGTCGACCTCGTGCAGCACACGCTTGATGTCCTCAGCATGACTCATAAGCTCCGCCTCCTGCTCCAGTTGCTCCTGCTCACCGTCCACAAGATTGGCTTCGGACAATTCCTTCTGCTGGAAGCGCAGGAAGTCCTCATTCTCGCGGTCGCTTACGATGCGGCTACGCAACTCCTGAAGCTGCTTCTCTGCCGCCCTCAACTGTGAGAACGAAGCAGAATAGTCGGCAAGCTGCTGCTTGTCGCGCGCTATGATGTCAACGACGTTGAGCTGGAAGTCTTCCTTGTTGAGCAAGAGGTTCTGATGTTGGCTGTGTACATCAATGAGCTGCTCACCCAATTCGCGCATAAGCGCCAGCGTAACCGGTGTGTCGTTGATGAACGCCCGGCTCTTGCCGCCCGCGTTCACCTCCCTCCGCAGCAAGCACTCCTCCGGCTCATAGTCAAGGTCGTTGTTGTCGAAGAACTCTTTCAAGACATCCGAATGATAGATGCTCAGGTCAAACGTGGCCTCAATGATACATTTGTCGCGTCCGTGCTTCACCTGCCTTGCATCGGCCCTGTTGCCGAGCAGCAAGCCAATTGCACCGATGATGATACTTTTTCCGGCGCCCGTCTCTCCCGTGATTACGGAGAAGCCGGGATAGAAACGCATCTCCAAATGGTCGATAAGTGTAAAATTGCGTATGTCGAGTTTCTTTAGCATTAGTTATGAATTGACAAGTTATTTGAATATCCTTCTATTCCTTTATCTTCTCCCAAGCCGAATTTTGGCTCGCGTTGATGGAAAAAAGTATGTCATAGACCGACTCTTTTTCCTTCTGCGTGCCCTTGCCCTTGTATATATTGGCAAGTTCGTCGCGCTTGTAGTCGGTCCAAATCTGTGGCAAGAGACTAAGCGGACGGTCGGCGTGACACTTCTTCAGGTCGTTCTCCAAAGCCGTTGTAATGTTACCGCGGCCACGCTCTACATTGGTAGCCATCTCGTCAAGTCCGGTACGGTAGTAGTCATACTGCAACTGTCTGAAAGGTTTCATGGCACCCTCCAGATAGTCGTTGATGATAGCGAAGCGGTTGCGGCTGTTGTCAAAAGCCTTCCAACCAGGATAATTCAGGTTCTGCGCATTGTTGGCAAGATTAAGGCAGCGCTGCAGGATGTCCTCTCCGCCCATCGGCGAGAAGGAATCAAGATCCATACCTATAATAAGATAGGCGTAATAGGCAATGAGTGCCGTCAACTGATTGTCGACCTGTTCTTCGTTGAACTGCAGTTGGTCGAACTGCGCGTACTCGAAGTTGAAGTCGTTGTCTGTATTGTTATAAAGCGTGGTGGTGTAAGTGGAATTGAAGACTGGCCGGTTGGCCTGCACCACGGCTTTGCACGTGAAGACGTTAGTACTATTGTCGTAGTTGGTGACGGTAATGTTAAGGTTGCACGTGATACGCTCATTCTTTTGGAATTGCAGATTGGTCCACTGGCGCTCGTTGATGAACTGCGTCAAAGTCTGCTGCAGTTCATCAAAGACAGAAGCGTCAGTGCCCTGTATCTGGTTATGATTGATTGTCACTTTCGCATTCAACTCCTGTGCATCGGCATTACCTAATGGAGCCAATGCTATCATCGAACAGTAAAGTGCTCTTGCCAATAATCGCTTTAGCATAAAAAAGAATACTGATTTCTTACAATTGCGTGCCATGTCATGACTTTGAAGCCACGACTCTCTCTATCTCGTCCACGATGTCGGACGCCGCCTCTGCCTTTGACTTTTGCGGATACGACTTCTTGCCGTCGCGACTGATGATGTCGATCTTGTTCTCGTCTGTACGGAAGCACGTGCCTTTGTTGCGCAGACTGTTGAGTACGACGAAGTCAGCGTTCTTGCTGTGGAGCTTATGCTCCGCGTTGGCATCCTCGTCGTTGGTCTCAAGGGCAAACGCCACTATAGTCTGCCCAGACGTCTTTCTCCGCCCGAGAGTGGCGGCGATGTCCGGATTGGGCGTGAGGCTTATTTGCATGTCGCCATCGCCACGCTTTATCTTCCTATCCGCCACTTCCGCCGGCCGATAGTCGGCGACAGCAGCAGCGAGCACAGCCACGTCAGCATCCTTGAAAGCCTCCGTGGCAGCGTCGAACATCTCCTTGCACGACTCAACGTCAACGCGGCGTATGCGCTCTGAACATTTCAGCGCCACCGGTCCTGCCACGAGCGTCACCTCTGCTCCGCGGCGCCTACACTCCTCGGCAATGGCAAAGCCCATTTTGCCGCTTGAGTAGTTGCCTATGAAGCGTACGGGGTCGATCTTCTCATAAGTGGGACCTGCCGTTATCACGATGCGCTTGCCTTTTATCGGGCTACGGCTATCGATACTGTCAAAGTATTCTGACACCTTTCGAGCTATCACCTCCGGCTCCTCCATGCGTCCCTTTCCCTCAAGTCCGCTCGCGAGAAATCCGCTTGCAGGCTCTATGAAACGGTTGCCGTAAGACTTCAGTGTGCGTATGTTCTGTCGCGTCGACGGATGGGCATACATATCAAGGTCCATGGCGGGAGCTATGAACACGGGCGCCTTCATCGAGAGATAAGTCGTGACAAGCATGTTGTCGGCAATACCATGAGCCATCTTGCCGAGGGTGCTTGCCGTGCATGGGGCAATCACCATGGCATCTGCCCACAGTCCGAGGTCAACGTGCGAATGCCATGTGCCGTCGCGCTGAGAGAAAAAGTCGCTGATGACAGGCTTGTGTGTAAGAGCCGAGAGTGTGATAGGCGTGATAAACTCCTTGCCTGCCGGAGTTATCACGACCTGTACCTCCGCTCCCTGCTTCACAAGCTCGCGTATCAGAAGACACGACTTGTAGGCGGCAATGGAGCCTGTAACACCTAATACTATTTTTTTGCCTTTGAGCATATTTATTTATTAAATCCTTTCAGTCGTATGCGTGTCAGCACTTGCTTCGTGTTGAACGTGAAGTCGCCGGTCATCATCCAGCTGTAGTAGCCGGGATCCGTCTTCAGTACCTCAGCGACGGGGCGTCCACGGTACTTGCCGAAGTTGAACGCCTCAAACTTGCGCTCCTTCCCGTCCTTGTCGAGCAGGGGCTTGCCGTTGGCATCGAGCAGGGGCTTCCAGACGATGCGTCCGGCAAAGTCCACATTGTCATTCTGCTTGGAGAACTCCGCCAGAAAATCCATATCGTTCTCCAGAATGCGGTCGGGCTCTTCCTGCACACCGGGTGCATACTTGTCGAGTTCTCCCATCAGCACACGATAGGTAGCCTCCGTGTCTTCATCGGCACGATGGGCAGTGAAGTCCTCCTCCATCTTCCTGCCACAATAGAACTTGTAGGCTGCGGCAAGATTGCGCCGCTCCATTTTGTGGAAGATAGTCTGCGCGTCGATGAGTCTCACCTTCGAGAAGTCGAAATCGATGCCAGCACGCAGGAATTCCTCCGCCAGCATAGGAATGTCGAAATGATTGGAGTTGTAGCCAGCGAAGTCGCAGTCCTTCATCTTGACGTAGAGTTGCTGCGCCAGCTCCTTGAACGAGGGTGCATCCTTCACGTCGTCGTTGGAGATGCCTGTCAGCTCCGTCACTTCCTGCGGGATGAGTTTGCCTGGGTTGACAAAGATATTCTCGCGTTGCTCCGTTCCGTCGGGCGACACTTTTATATAGGAAATCTGAATGATGCGGTCGCGCACAAGGTCGAGTCCTGTTGTCTCAAGATCAAAAACGATAAGGGGGCGTGTAAGATTAAGTTTCATCTTCTATCCTAACATTAGCGTTCTTAATCGTTGAGCAGCATCGGCATGATAAGCATTAGGACCTCCTGTCCCTCAGGCTGCTGTGTAGGTACCACAACGCCTGCGCGGCTTGGGTCGGCAAGCTGAATTGTAACCTCGTCGCTTGCGATGTTGTTGAGAATCTCGTAGATGGCAGTGCCTTTGAAGCCGATGTCCATCTTCGCTCCGTTATAGTCGCAGGCGATACTCTCCTTCGCACTTGTAGCGAAGTCGATATCCTCGGCTGTCAGGCAGAGTTTGCCAGACTCGACGTGGAAGCGTATGAGCTGGCTGCTCTCGCTTGCGAACGGCAGCACGCGCTTCAGGGCGCCCATGAGCGACTTGCGGTCGATGTTGATGCAGTTGGTATTCGACGTCGGGATGACGGAATTGTAGTTGGGGTATCTGCCCTCAATGAGGCTGCACGTGAGGAATCCGTCGGCATAACGCACCTCAGCGTTCTTGACATTGAACTTCACCACCACGTCGCCGTCGCATTTCGGAAGCACGCCCTTGAGGAGCTGTGCAGGCTTCTGCGGAAGGATGAACGAAGCGGGTTTGTCGTTGCTGACGGTGAGGATGCGGTTGCGCACGAGTTTGTGGCCGTCCGTTGCCACTACTGTAAGATAGTCGGAGGTAAGGTCGAAGTAGACGCCACCCATCACGGGGCGTATCTCGTCCGTTGCCGTAGCGAAAAGTGAGCGTGAGAGATTTTCGGCAAGCAGCGTAGAGTCGATGGTTATGGTAGTCACGTCACCGTCGAGCTCCTGTGCCATTGGATACTCATCTGCCGACTGCGCAGCGATGTTGAAAGAGCCGTTGAGATAATCTATCTCCACAGTGTAGTCAGCCTCGTTGACGTTGAAGCTCAGCGGCTGCTCCGGAAGCTCCTTCACAGCGTTGAGAATGGTGCGGTTTGGAATAGCAAATCTGCCTTCCCCTGTGCTTTCTGCAAGTTCTATTGTCGATTGCATCACATTTTCCGTATCACTGGCAGTAACAGTGAGAGTGTTGTTGGCAACTTCAAAAAGGAAACAGTCAAGAATAGGCATAGAGTTCTTGCTGTTTATTACTCGCGCAAGGGTTTGCAGGCGCGCGTTGAGCGTTCCGCTTGATAATGTGAATTGCATTGATATTTTTATTTTAGTTTATACTCTGATTTATTGGCAAATTTACGAAAAAATATCCTACTACGACAAAAACTCATTTAAAAGTTTTCTGTTTTACAACAATTTTATTAATTTCGCAATCCGAAGAACATTCATAAATACTAATACATACACATTAATACTATACAACGAAATGGAATTACAAGGAAAAGTTATCGCCGTTTTGCCAGCTAAGACTGGCACGTCAGCCCGTGGCGAATGGAAAGTGCAGGAGTATGTCATAGAAACCCACGACGCATATCCAAAGAAGATGGTGTTCAGCGTTTTTGGTGACGACCGCATCGCCCGTTTCAACATCCAGGCAGGACAGGAAGTTACGGTTGCATTCGATATTGACGCGCATGAGTACAATGGCCGCTGGTTCAACAGCATACGCGCGTTTGACGTGCGCCAGGTTGATCCCGCCACTGTAGGCGCACAGACTGCCGGAATTGCATCCGACACAGTATTTGGCGCACAGCCTACCACGCAAGCAGCTCCCACCCCCCAGCCGCAGCAGCCAAGTGTAAGCGCTGACCCAGTCAACGACTTGCCTTTCTAAGGAACGTGCCGACTGAAGAAGGACGAAAACAGAGACGAGGGTGTATCAAAACAATAAGCCGAGTGCAGCCCGCATTGCTTATTGTTTTGACACACCCTCCGTTTTTATAAGTCTTGTGACATGCAAATATTGTACACAGAGTAAAAAAGTATTACAAAAAGTTTTATCAATCTGGAGCTTTGCCTTCTCTGAAAACAGACGGTGTTGACTTACAAAACAAGAAGATAGGATTTTATTTCTACAAAGAAGGTTGATTTCAAAGGTGAAAATACGTCTTTTCTTTTGAGAAGAAGCTCTTTTGTCTTGTTAAAGTGACGTTATAGATTCCCTAAAGTGCCACTTTAGCGCTGTTAAAGTGGCACTTTAGACTTTTTCTTTTTTGCTCATATTAGCCCATCATTAGCGTATTCATCTGATATTCAGAGTTTTTTGCGTTGCACGCAAATTCTTGAAGGAAAATCACATAAAGACCAACCTGCCAATTCTTTCGCAAGTTTTGAGCGATGGCTTAGGCAAATATTGTCAGGAAGATTTTTCATAGGACATCGCGCAAAGTCAATATTTTATTTCGGATTTCACGACAGTTTTTCCAATAAAGCGCCTGTAAATCCGTTTATTTTATGTAAGTTTGCAAAAATAACATAAATTATTCAATGGGCAAACAACTAAAACTACTTATGAGCATGAACATACGTAAGAGGCTGAAGGAACTTTACGTGTTTCTGACAACCGACATCCTGAGCAAGCGCATAACGAGCGCTGCGAGTGCTCTCACCTACTCCACACTGCTCGCCATTGTGCCCATCCTAGCCGTGGTGTTCGGCATTGCGCGTGGCTTCGGCTACAACAAATACATCGAGGAGTGGTTTCGTGGGGCGTTCTCCAACCAGCCGCAGGTGGCTGACGCCATCATCGGCTTCGTCAACTCTTATCTCATACATACAAAGAGCGGCCTCTTCCTTGGAATTGGACTCATTTTCATGCTCTTCACGGTCATCATGCTTATCAGCAACATCGAGCAAGCCTTCAACGACATTTGGCAGGTCAAGAAGCCGCGTGGCGTGTTCCGTACCATCACCGACTATTCATCGCTCCTGCTGCTCGTGCCTATCGTCATCGTCATCACATCGGGCGTAAGCATATTCTTCGCCACCGTATTCAAGCAGATTGAGGACACCATGCTGCTTGGTCCGCTCGCACAGTCTGCCTTCCAGCTCATGCCCTACGCCATCATGTCGTGCGTGTTCATCGCCCTCTACGTCTTCATGCCCAACACAAAGGTGAAGTTGCGCTGCGCCGTATGGCCAGGCATTCTCGCTGGCGTTGCCATGCAGGGCTTGCAACTCTTCTACATCCATTCGCAGATATGGGTGAGCAGCTACAACGCCATCTACGGCTCGTTCGCCGCATTGCCGCTCTTCATGCTGTGGGTGCAGATATCATGGCTAATATGTCTCTTCGGGGCTGAGCTGTGCTACGCGAGTCAGAACATGGAGGACTACGCTTTCAAGGCAAACCCCGAGAGCCTCAGCCACCGCTATCGCATACTGCTGTGCATGGTGTTGGCAAGCCGCGTCTGCCGGCAGTTTGCAGAGGGCGGCAAACCTCTATCGGCACTTAAATTGAAGCTCGCCACGGGGATTCCCATCCGCATCGTCAACGACCTGCTCTACAATCTTGTACAGACAGGCATCCTAACGGAGATTCCGGGTGGCGACAAGGACGGCGTGGCACTCTACCAACCGGCAGAGTGTCTATCCCGCCTCAGTGTCGGCACGCTCATCGATCGCCTTGAAGCTCACGGAAAATGGCCGCTAAGTATCGACATTAAGCAACTGGCGTCGCCTGCATGGAAATCGGTCATCGCAGCTCGCAATGACTATCTAAAGCAGCAACGCTCCGTGCTGCTGAAAGATTTGTGACCTACTTCACATTCTTTCCTATATACAAGTTCTGCATTTTCATTGCGCAGCCATTTTACTGTATATCCAAGAATTATTCTATGGGGAACAGATAGAAGTTGCGCCGCTTGTTGAAGTCAACCATCAGTTGGTCGAGTACGATGTGCGGGTCGATGGCCTTTATTACTATTCTGTGATGTCCAGCTTTCAGGTTGGGCAGCTGCATAGTGCGGACTGCCTGTTGTCGCAGCACGTTCTGTTTCCACTGGTTGGAGCGGAAAGGCTCTTTTAGTGAGAACACCTGCGGTTCGGCACCGTCAACGCTTATGCTGAACCGCAAGTCGCCGTCGTCGTTCGGTTGCGTGGGTATGAGAGCCACGCGCAGCACAGCACTCGAGTCGCTCTGTGTGCAGACATCATATTCCACACTCGCCCCCTGATCCATAGCCACGGCATTCATGCTGTGGCCGAGCATCTGCACCGTATGGATGCCTTCCGAAGCCTTCTGCCAGTCGCAGGCGTTGCGCGCGATAGCCCCGTCGGTGTCTACGGGATGCGCCCGGTCGGCATCGGGGTCCTTGTATGCGAGCCATTGCTCCACCTCGCTGTCGCTGAGCTGAAGCGGAAGCACGGGTGCGCCAAACACCGGAAGGTCGCGTGGGTGCATCGACATCAAATGGTTCCACTTGCCGCTGGCCATACCTTTATTATATTTATCCGTAAGTTGTCGTATCTGCATATAGGCATGCTGGCTTTCAGCCACGGCATGATAGAGCGCGGCTGTGGAGTCCTGCCATGCGTCGAGCGGATAGTGCGACGCAAAGGTGCGTGCCTTCTGCGCCCACAACATTTTGCGTGCGTGTGCCTCGGCAGCACACACGGGATATTCGATTGCGGCAAAATATGCGTCGCGCAGCTCGGGGCGAACGTCAGCAGCAATATTGCGAACCTTCGAGGCTATGTCGGCATAGTCCTCAAGATAGCGGTAGAGCTCGCCGCCGAACGCCTTCTCGCTCAGTTGGGTGTTGCGCACGGGCGTGAGTCCGTTGTCGTGAAGTCCTGCATAGTTCTCGCACTCGCTCCATCCCATAAACTCAGGGCGGCGTTCGGCACATAGCTTGTAGAAAGTCTTCATGGCGGGCAGCAGTCGCTTGCCGGCCTTCTCGCCAAACTGCCGGCAGAGCCAGGCAGCATAGTGGTCGTCGAGTGTCGAGGCCGACACTCCGTTGATGTTCCAAGCCATGTCGAGAAAGAGCTCAAGGTCGTAGCCAGCCACCTTCGGGTCGTGCACGTTGGCTATCCACACACGGCGCACATTATGGTCGTAGGCGGTGCGCATCTCGTTGTAGACAAGTCCCGGCTGTGTGGTGGTGAGCCACAAATAGTCGTGGGGCTGTCCCCAGTAGCTCAAGTGGTAGTAGATGCCTCCACCCCCGCTGCGCTTCTGCTCCTCCTTGTCGGAGAGCCGTGTCATGTATCCATAGTTGTCGTCACACCACATGAGCGTGGCATAGTCGGGCACACGCAGTCCCTGTCGGTAGATGTCGAGCACCTCCTTGTAGGGTATGAATATCTGTGTCTGTCGTGACGGGTCGCCGAGCGTGTTGCGTATGAGCTGCTGCTGGTCGTCGATGACACGTTGCAGAGCCTCCAGCTTCTCGGGCATGGTATTCACGCCAGCCATCGAGCCGTCGTGTACGCCGCGCATGCCGATAGTGAGCATAGAGCCTCCATGCATGTTCTTGACGTCGCGCAGCCTTTCAGACCAGTATTCCTTCACGTTTGCAGAGTTGGTGATGTAGTTGTAGTCGCCACGTTTCTTAAAGTTCCATTCTCCGACATTGTTGCGAAGCAGAGCCTCGCAATGCGACGAGCCTATGGCAATGCTGAAGCTGTCGGCCACCTCCTTGGCTCCCTCCACTTGGAAGAAAGCCCGTGTGCGCTCGTGCATGGCAGGCCAGAAGGCATTGGCACGTAGACGCAGCAACAGTTCGAAAATGCGGCGGTAGGTGCGCTTGCCAATCACGCCGAACGGTGCCTTGTCGTTGTTGAGATAGCTCCAGGGGCGTGTACTCCAGTCCTCGTCGTTGATGAAAAAACCGCGATACTCCACCGACGCGCCCTGCATTGTGCGGAAAGAGTCGTCGATGGTGAGCCGTGACTTGCGCTCCGGCACCACGTCGCCCCACCATATCCATGGAGAGACGCCAGCCTTGCGCGACATTTCCAGCAGTCCATAGGCACATCCGCGACCGTTGGCACCGACAATGAGTATCTGTCCGCCGACCACGGATATGCTGAAACCGTCTTTCTTCTTCTTTAATTCTTCCACGTTGACGCCTTCGGCTGCGAGTCGGCTGCAAAGGGCTGCCGACACGCGGTCGAGCTGCACAACACTCACAGCCGCCTTCGACGCATTGGTAGACACAGCCTTCAAGCCAGTCACAGCATGCATGTCGTCGGCAAACATATTGGCGGCAATGCCGACCACGGGGTCGTATCCTTTGTGAATATTGTATGCTACGGGATGTGTGCCGTCAAACCATACAACGTCCCTGGCTTGTGACATGGACGGCAGGAACAACGCAATTGCCATGAAAGACGCTGCCAGACGCTTTTTCTTGGTATTCATTTTTATTCTATCAAAGGTAAGTAACTGATTTTTGTTTCTAATGTAACTGAGATTATGCAAAGTTACAAATAAATATGGCTCATTCGATTTTTGGAGTGATTAAAATTTATGTTCATTCCAATAATGTCAATTATTAGAATGTGTTGCTACACTCGAAATGCCAGATGAACCTTATTTATCACTCCATATTCCGGATGGACCATAAATATGAAAACGTGAGCATTTTCAACAAACGGCAATGAGCCTTCATCTCACACCAATTGAGATGAAGGCTCATTGCCG
>DLKG01000068.1:0-802 GCA_002490315.1 Prevotella sp. UBA7594
ACAACAATGAAAAAGATATTATTCATGGCAGCCTCAGTGCTGTTTTGCGTTTTTAGTTTAGTTCTTTCATCTTGCGACAACGACGACCCGCAGACTGTCGCCAAACCAGTTGCCGCCCTTGCCGAGGTGGGCGAGGAGAACTCAAAGGAAGCCACAGCAGGCAAGGATCTTCATCTTGAGGGCGACTTGGTGGCAGAGGGCTTGATTGCCCGCATCGATGTGACCATTGCCACAGCCGACGGCAAGACAACCATCGTTCAGAAGTCGTACACCGACGGCAAGTACATAGGTGTTAGGAACACCACCTTCCACGAGCATCTTGATATACCTGCCGATGCCGCTCCCGGTGCTTACAAACTGACCTTTGTCGTGACCGACAAGCTTGGTCAGAGCACAACATTCAATTCCGACCTTACAGTCAAGGCTCTTGACCTTACAGCTCCCTCTATCACCTTCAAGGAAGTGGGCGAAGGCGACAGCCACAAAGCTGTGATAGGCCAGAAGATGCACTTGGAGGCACAGATAGAGGCTCCTCACAAGATTGCCAAGATTGAGGTGGAGTTCCACAATACAGCCGCCGGCTACGAGCATGTGTTCACATACGCAGACGAGAAGTATCTCGGCCAGACTTCGGTGCTCTTCCACGAGCATCCGCAGATTCCAGCCGATGCACCGGAGGGTGAGTACCACATCCACTTCACTGTGACCGATGCCAACGGCAACTCTACGACAGAGGAGGCTGAAGGCATACAGATTACGAAAGAGTAATCGGCAATTAAAAATAGCTCAAGTTTACTGGCAG
>DLKG01000068.1:861-5283 GCA_002490315.1 Prevotella sp. UBA7594
CTGCCAGTAAACTTGAGCTATATATCATACATTAGTAATCTTTAATTCCTGCGGAGGCCGGAAACCTCCGCTACGGATAATCCCAATTTGAGAATTATGACACCCCATCCTAAAAACGCAAAAGAAAAATGAAAAGGAATATTCTTTATTTTATATACATATTCTTCATAACCGCATTGACAGGCTTGGCTTCTTGCTCCAGCGACGACGACAACCCTACCGCAAACGACCAAGAGAAGCCGAAGATAGAAGACGGCAAACTGCCTAATCCTATCGACTGCCAGCAATACAAGCGTGGCGAGACCATCGCCTTCCGCTATACCTTCACCGACAACGTGGAGCTTGGCAACTTCAATATAGAGATTCATAATAATTTCGACCACCACACCCATTCAACATCTGCAGGCGACTGTCCGCTCGATGCAAAGAAATCGCCCGTCAGCCCTTGGGTGTACAACCAGGACGAGCCAATCCCTACTGGATTGAAAAGCTATGAGGCAAAAGTGGATATCGCCATACCTACTGATATCGATCCAGGCGACTATCACTTCATGATTCGTGTGACAGACAAGGCGGGCTGGCAGCAGCTGAAGGCTGTTAGCATAAAGATAAAGGAGTGATGTAGACGCCTATATAAACTTGAAGCGTAGAATGATTGTTCAGGATAACATTTTATTTTCGATTATAAAAGTACAAACAAAAAAATGAAATCAAAGAATTGTCAGTTGATGCTCCTTGCTGGAGCGTTGACAGTCTCATTTGCGGCTAAGGCTGCCAGCGTAAATAATATTGTAAAGGATAACAATGAGGGCAAAGGCACCGCAAATTCAACGGTTGACGAAAACGACAAGAGCACCGATGCCAATGTCTACGGACATGTGATAGACAAGAAGAGTGGCGAACATATGCCGTATGTAACGATACAGCTCAAAGGCACTACCATCGCCACTACTACAGACCAAACCGGTCACTATTTCTTGAAGAACCTACCGGAGGGAACATTCACCATTGTGGTGAAATACCTTGGATACAAAACCGTGGAGCGCAACGTGACCATAAAGCACGACGCCACACAGGAGCAGAACTTCGCCCTTATTACTGACGACGTGTCACTCGACGAGGTTGTGGTATCTGCCAACCGCAGCGAGACGAAAAGACGACTGGCACCAAACCTTGTGAACGTGATAGGCAGCAAGCTCTTCGACATGACACAATCTACTTGCCTGGCGCAGGGACTCAACTTCCAGCCTGGCGTGCGCACCGAGGACAACTGCCAGAACTGTGGCTTCACGCAGGTACGCATCAATGGTCTCGATGGTCACTACTCACAGATATTGGTCGATTCGCGCCCAGTGTTCTCTTCCTTGAACGGCGTTTACGGTTTGGAGCAGATACCAGCCAACATGATAGACCGTGTAGAGGTGGTACGTGGCGGAGGCTCGGCACTCTTCGGCGCGTCTGCCATCGGTGGTACCATCAACATCATCACCAAGGAGCCAACACGCAACTCGGCTTCCTTCGGACATACATTCATGTCGCAGGGTGGAGCCAACTCGTTCGACAATGTGACGACGGGCAACGTGTCATTGGTGACCGACGACAACAAGGCAGGCGTGTATGCCTACGGTCAGACACGAACCCGACAAGGCTACGACTACGACGGCGACGGATACACGGAGCTGCCAGAACTTCAGAACCAAACGTTTGGTCTCAACTCCTATCTCCGTCTGAGTTCATATTCAAAGCTGAGCCTGCAATACCACGGCATACATGAGTTCCGCCGTGGCGGCAACAAGCTCGACCAGGCTCCTCACGATGCTAACATTGCAGAGCAGGTGGAGCACAACATACAGGGGGGCGGACTGACATACGACTTCTTCGCACCCGACGAGAAGAACCGCCTCTCTGCCTACTTCTCTTTCCAGACCACAGCACGCAAGAGCTACTACGGCGGCATAGGCGAAGGCACAGAGGAGGACATCGAAACTGCCGAGAAGGCTTACGGCACAACACACGACTTCACTTATGTGGCTGGCGCGCAGTATGTACACAATTTCAACAAACTGCTTTTCATGCCGTCTGACCTCACGCTTGGCGCGGAGTACAACTACGACGGACTGAAGGACGTTATTCTCGGCTACGACCGCCACTTCAAGCAGGACGTGCGCATAGGCAGTTTCTTCTTCCAGAACGAATGGAAGAACAAGCAGTGGAGCTTTCTCTTGGGAGGACGACTGGACAAGCACAACTTGGTAGACCACGTAATCTTCAGTCCGCGTGCCAACCTTCGCTTCAATCCTACGGAGAACGTCAACCTGCGCGTCACCTACGCTGGCGGATTCCGCGCTCCACAGGCTTTCGACGAGGACTTGCACGTTGGCGTAGTGGGAGGCGAGCGACTGGTCACAGTCTTGGCAAAGAACCTGAAAGAGGAGCGTTCCAACAGCTTCAGCGTGTCGGCCGACCTCTACCATAAGTTCGGCAACGTGCAGACCAATCTCTTGATAGAAGGTTTCTATACCGACCTTAACAATGTGTTTGCTCTTCGCCAGCTCGATCAGCCCGACGCCCAGGGCAACACCGTGCAGGAGCGCTACAACGCATACGGCGCCAAGGTGCTCGGTTTGAACATCGAGGGCAAGGCTATGTTCACCCGCTGGTTCTCTCTCCAGGCTGGCATCACACTCCAGCAGAGCCACTACAATGAGGCTATCGCATGGAACGATGAGGTGCCGGAGCAGAAATATCGCAAGATGATGCGCACTCCTAACACATACGGCTACTTCACGGCATCGTTCACACCAGTGAAACGCTTTACGGCTTCTGTCACGGGCAACTATACCGGCAGTATGCTCATCGGCCACAACGCAGGCTCTGGTGTAGAGACGCCAGTGGCTGTGAACACGCCAAAGTTCATGGAGGTGAACATGAAGCTGTCGTACGATTTCCCCGTCTATAAGTATCTCACCATGCAGGTGAACGGTGGCATACAGAACATCACCAATGCCTACCAGAAGGACTTCGACAAGGGATGGAATCGCGATTCCGACTACATCTACGGTCCGTCACTCCCGCGCAGCTACTATGTGGGCGTGAAAATCAGTTATTAATCTAAATTCAATTCATACCATAAAAAATACAGGCGAAGCCGACTGTGACAGTTGGCTTCGCCTTTTTCGTGTTTGTATAATATAGAGTAATAGCACAAAATGGACTTACGTAAGGAAGGGTATAGATTAAAAAAAGAGAAAAATGGAATGTTATAAAACATTAAATATTTTTGGAAGTGTTATGCTCTTTGTCTTATAGCTTTATGGCTATCTGCTTTGTTTTCTTCACCTTGCCGTTGGTGCTGGCTCCGCAACAGGTGGCAATGTTGTTTGGCATCTCCGATCCGTCGTTGCTCGCCGCTACAGCCAATGCCATACCGCCATATTCGCTTAACATCATTTTCCAGTGTATGGTGTATCTTTTGATACCCATCTATCAGCTCTATGGCAACAAGTCGATGGCCACGTTCACGTCGGTGAGCCAGTCGTTGGCTCCACTGCTGGGCATGTGGCTTATGGTTGTTGTTGCGCCAGATTATGTGTGGTGGGGCTTTGCCCTGGGACAGTTTGTGGTATTGCTTCTCATTGTGGTGTTGGCGTTCTTCGCGCGTCTGCGCGACAGCAGTCTGATGCCGTTTTTGCTTATCCCACGCCGCAAAGGTTGTGTGGGTTTCGAGACCTCAGTGCCTTTGTCGATTGATAGCGTGGATGCACTGCTGAACGAAATCCATGCTTTCTTCAAGGACCACGCCCTGGCAGAGCCTTTGGGTATGCATGTGGAGGTTTGCTCCGAGGAGTTGCTGAAGAACATCATTGAGCATGGTTTTGAGAATCCGGGCGATAAGCGATACATAGACTATCGCCTCTCGCTTGTCGACAGTCAGGTGAGGGTCGTCATTACGGACGACGGAAAGGCCTTCAACCCGGTGGAGTATGACAAGAACACGGGCTTGGGCTTGCTGTTGGTCAAGGGATTCTGCGATGAAATAAAGTACGACTACCTGTTCAATCAAAACATGGTGACCTTGTGTCTTTATTTATATGGACGAAGCAAAAGGTAAATGGAAAAATATAAGTAAAAAACATTTACAAGCTTTGGCTTTGCAATTAAAACAAAAATAACTATATTTGCCAAATAAAAGAATTTTCATTATGGGAGAAAGCAAATACATACGTTTTGACTGGGCAATGAAAAGGCTGCTCAGACAAAAAGCCAATTTCGGAATTCTTGAAGGGTTCCTAACCACGCTGCTTGGCATGAAAATAAAAATCAAGAACATGCTTGAGAGCGAAAGCAACCAGGATGACGAAGAAGACAAGTACAACCGTGTGGACATGCTTGCCGAAAACGACAAGGGCGAGCTTTTCCTTA
>DLKG01000016.1 GCA_002490315.1 Prevotella sp. UBA7594
GCGAACGGTCTGTGATGCTGTTAAGTACCGAAACAAGATAGGGCTTGATGTGAGCGGTGAGGTGATAGACAATTATCTCAAAAAGGAGAACCGTAATATATCTCTACTCCATGAATACGCACAGAAACTAAGAGTGAAAAATATATTGACTACATATTTGGAGACAAGACTATGACAAAGAATATAGCGAAGTCCATTAGGACACGTTTGCTGAACCTCGCCAAAGAGGAGAAGCAAGAGTATATGAAAGTGTTGGTTAGATACTTGCATGAACGCTTGTTGTTCCGTATCTCTGCAAGTCCTTACAAGAGCCACTTTCTTCTTAAAGGCAGTTCGCTGTTGTTTGCCTTGGATGGGTTCAAGGCTCGTCCAACCATTGATATTGACCTGTTGGGAGAACGCATCAGCAATGATAGAGATAACCTAAAAGAGGTTTTTTTAAAAGTGTGCGCCATTGAATGTGAGGACGATGGAGTTACATTCGATGCAACTTCACTTGAATTGGAGCCAATAGCCGTTGAAAAGAAATACCCAGGCACTTGTGTAAAAGTGGTGGCACACTTAGATACAATAGTGCAACAAGTGTCAGTTGACATAGGCTTCGGTGATGTGGTAACACCTTATCCTCTGTCATTAGACTATCCGTTGTTGTTACCAGATGTTCCTGCCGTGGAACTGTATGCCTATTCATTGGAAACTTTGATAGCAGAGAAGTTTCATGCAATGGTTGACCGTGACGAAAGCAATAGCCGCATGAAAGATTTCTTTGATGTGTATCAGTTGTTCGCCAACCATGAGATAGACAAGGATCTTCTTGCGGAAGCCATTATCGGTACGTTTAAGAACAGGAATACACCTTACCGAGAGAACCTTGCCCTTTTCACGGACAAGTTTGCAACGGATGTCACACGCAATATTTGGTGGAAAGCATTCTTGAAAAAGATACGTTGGAAAGAGCAGATAGACTTCTCTGTTGTGATGAAGTGTATCAAAGAGAACCTACAGGCATATTGGAACAAAGAAACATTAGGATGATAGCAAAAGGGCACACTTGATTTACTAAAGATCGGGGATGTGACAAGGATGAAGATGAAATAGAATGGATAAGACGGTTTTGCAGCAAGCAACGAGGATGGTGAAACCAAGAAAGAGAAAGGGGCTAAGCCGATGAAAAGGAGGTGTGTCAAAATTCAAAATTGCAACCTTATCCGTAGCGGAGGTCTCCGGCCTCCGCAGCATCCATTGTCTGCAATTAATTATATATCAACACATTAGTAATGTTTGCTTACAGCGGAGGCCGGAGACCTCCGCTACGGATAATCCCAATTTGCGAGTTTTGACACACCCTCTTCTTTATAAGTCGCAATTTAATTTTAAAAAACTTTTAATAGGGTTGCCTATAGAAAATAGTAATTCATTATTTATTGGTCCGCTTAATTGTCTTGTATGGATGACTAATTTATTTGATTTGTCGTAATCAAGACCATCATAATGAATCCAATAATTTTGAGTCGAATCAGGTAAACCAACTTTGTGAAAAGACACTCCAAAAGTATTGTCAATTTGTCTATTGCTTCCTTGATTGACAATATAGCTTCCACAAGCAAGCACCACTACAGGAAAAGATTGTATGAACTTAGATTCTTTGAACAACTCAAGTTTTGTCCCTATCGTGTCTTTTTTTTGCGTAGGCAGAATGGCGAGCACAAACATTATTGAGTTCCGTACAAGTATGCGTAAGTGAGGATAGAGGTCTTCGCACGGATTGCCAATTCTTCTCAAACAATGTCGAAAAACGCACAATGAGGAATAAAAGTTGTTAAATGTTGCACGGCAATGCTACGTTTTATTATTAATGTGAGTACCTTTGCAGGCAGAAAACTTACAGTGAGTGCTTAGTTTTCTGAATGATAGATAACTTTTTCTTTAATGCGCACCTAAATGCGCGTCATATATATAATAAGGTAAAGCCCCAAAAAGAGAAAAGAAAACAAGAAAATAATATATTTGTAATAAATAGGTATGAAGAAAACAAAGATTTTATTGGTGGCAGCCTTGGCTGCTGTGCTTGCCTCTTGTGGCGGCGGGAAGAGTGGCGGAAAGCCTAATTTCGGCGACAACGAGTACGCTGTGCGTACCGTTCAGGGTCAGGATGCCGACTTGCAGACAACGTACCCCGCAACAATCAAGGGTGTGCAGGACGTGGAGATACGTCCGAAAGTTTCTGGTTTCATCACTAAGCTCTGCGTGAAGGAAGGTCAGCAGGTGAAGGCAGGACAACTCCTTTTTGTCATCGACAATGTGACCTATGCTGCCGCAGTACGTCAGGCAAAGGCTGCTGTCAATGCTGCCAAGGCACAACTCAATACAGCACGTCTTACCTACACAAACTCTGAAAAACTTTTCAAGAACAACGTTATAGGTTCTTACGAACTCCAGTCGGCAAAGAACGCCATGGAGTCGGCAGCCGCTCAGGTGGCACAGGCTGAGGCAGCATACGTTTCTGCCAAGCAGAACCTCGACTTCTGCTACGTTACAAGCCCGGCAACAGGCGTCATCGGTGACCTGCCTTACCGTGTTGGTGCACTTGTTAGTGCAAGCTCACAGCAGCCGCTCACAACAGTGTCCAACAACTCCACGATGCAGGTTTACTTCTCTATGACGGAGAAGGATCTCCTCGACATGACCAAGACAGCAGGCGGTGTGCACGCTGCAATAGCCAACTATCCGGCTGTAAAGCTGCAGCTTGCCGACGGCTCTATCTACGAGCATCCGGGCAAGGTGGCAACAGTGAGCGGCGTGATCGACCCGACCACGGGTTCTGTATCAATGCGTGCCGACTTCGCCAATCCCGACCACGTGCTCAAGAGTGGCGCTTCTGGCTCAATCGTTGTGCCCCACACAGCCTCTTCTGCAATTATCATTCCGCAGGACGCTGTTGTAGAGGTGCAGGACAAGCACTTCGTATATGTCGTGGGTAAGGACAACAAGGTGAAGTACACCGCTGTTACAATCAACCCGCAGAACGACGGCAAGAACTACATCGTTACTTCTGGTCTGCACGTTGGCGACCGCTTCGTTGTGAACGGCGTTTCTTCTCTTCAGGACGGTATGGAAATCAAGCCTGTAACAGAGGCTCAGTATGCCGAGAAGCTTAAGAAGACCGAGCAGATGGGTGCCGATCAGGGCGATCTCTCGAAGCTGAAGAAAGACTTCGGAAAGTAAATTAAATGTGAGCTGCGCTCACAGAATTAAAAGAAGTTAGAGAAGTTAAAGAATTTAGAGCCAATACCGATTCTTTATGATATCAATAATATTGATAGGAAAAACATATGGCTTTAACTTCCGAGCGAAGCGATAACTTCTTTAACTTCTGAGCGAAGCGATAACTCCTAAAAAAGAAACAATGAAATTAGATAGATTTATCAAGCGCCCGGTGCTCTCCACGGTGATTTCAATCCTCGTGGTCATCTTGGGTGTACTCGGCTTGGTGTCGCTGCCTATCGAGCAGTACCCTAACATGGCGCCGCCTACCATCATGGTGCGTGCATCATATACCGGTGCCAACTCCGAGACTGTGCTCAACTCCGTGCTTGCACCGCTGGAGGAGCAGATCAACGGTGTGGAGGGCATGACCTACATGACCTCAAGTGCCACCAACGACGGTTCGGCAACAATCACCGTATACTTCAAGCAGGGCATGAACCCTGACATGTGTCAGGTGAACGTGCAGAACCGTGTGTCGCAGGCTTCAGCCTTGCTGCCTGCCGAGGTTACGAAGGCCGGTGTGACGGTCATGAAGCGACAGTCATCAACGGTGATCCTCTTCGGTCTTACTGCCGACGACGACCGCTACGACGACGAATTCCTCTGCAACTATGCCAACATCAACATCGTTCCGGCCATCAAGCGTGTGAGCGGTGTGGGTGAGTGTCAGGCGTTCTCGCAGAAGGATTACACCATGCGCCTTTGGATCGACCCGGTGAAGATGAAGAGCTACGGCCTCATTCCTACCGACCTCACAGGTGTGCTCTCACAGCAGAACATAGAGGCAGCCCCGGGTTCAGTGGGCGAGATGTCGGACAACCAGTATCAGTACACATTCCGCTACAAGGGACGTCTGAAGACTCCGGAGGAATTCGGCAACATGATTATCAAGTCGACCACCGACGGCCAGACTATCCGCGTGAAGGATGTGGCACGCATAGAGATGGGTGCCCTCTCTTACACTGTAGAGTCAAAGAACAACGGCAAGCCTTCCGTGACCATGATGGTGACGCAGACTGCCGGTTCTAATGCTACCGAGATTGCAACGAATATTAAGAAGCTCCTCAAGGATCAGGAGGCCACAATGCCGCCGGGAATCCACTTCGACATCATGCAGGACGTGACGGAGTTCCTCTTCGCCTCTATCGAGGACCTTATCAAGACCCTCTGCGAGGCATTCGTCCTGGTGTTCATCGTGGTGTACATCTTCCTCCAGGACACACGCTCAACGCTCATCCCGTTGATTGCCGTGCCTGTGTCGTTGATTGGTACATTCTTCTTCCTCTATGTGTTCGGCTTCTCGCTGAACCTTCTGACACTCGCCGCCCTCGTGCTTGCCATCGCCATTGTGGTCGATGATGCCATCGTGGTGGTTGAGGCCGTCCACGCCAAGCTCGACCTTGGCTACAAGTCGGCACGTCTCGCGTCTATCGACGCCATGAACGAGATCTCGGGCGCCATCATCTCCATCACACTCGTTATGGCATCGGTGTTCATTCCGGTGTCGTTTATGGGTGGTACGTCGGGTGCGTTCTACCGTGAGTTCGGTATCACAATGGCTATCTCAATCGTCATCTCGGCTCTTAATGCCTTGACTCTCTCTCCGGCTCTTTGTGCTATCTTGCTGAAGCCGAAAGACGCTGAGGGCAAGGAACGCAAGATGTCGATGATCGATCGCTTCCACGCATCGTTCAACGCAGCCTACGGCAAGGTGCAGGAGAAGTACACCAAGGGTGTGCGCCATCTTGTGGAGCGTCCTATCATTGCTATCGGTGCTGTTGTTGTCGGCATCGCTGCTTTGGCAGTACTTATGTCTACGACAAAGACGGGTCTTGTGCCTGACGAGGATACCGGTACAGTGTTCTGTACAGTGCAGACACCTCCGGGAACATCAATGAAGAAGACCAACGAGGTGATGGACGAGGTAGACCGTATGCTCGCAACCAACCCCGCTATCGCCAGCCGTATGCGTATCCTCGGCTACAACTTCATCTCTGGTCAGGGTTCCAACGGCGGTACGTTCATCATCAAGCTGAAGCCGTTTGAGGAGCGTCAGAAGGAAGAGGGACCGCTGAAGTACATCGGCGTGCACAACCTCGGCTCTACCATGGTGCTCGGCATGATATACAAGCAGACAGCAGCCATCAAGGGCGCACAGATTCTCGCCTTCCAGCCGCCTATGGTGCAGGGCTTCTCCATGACCAACGGTATGACGTTCTCAATGCAGGACCGCACCGGTGGCGACGTGAACAAGTTCTATGAGATTACTCAAAAGTATCTCGCCGAGCTCAACAAGCGTCCCGAGATTACCAACGCCATGACATCATACGACACACGCTATCCGCAGTACAAGATTGACGTTGACGTGGCAAAGTGTAAGCAGAGCGGCATCGACCCGTCTACTGTGTTGACCACAATGCAGGGCTACTACGGAGGTATGTATGCTTCAAACTTCAACTCTTACGGTAAACTCTACCGTGTGTACATCCAGGCTGCACCGCAGGATCGTGCCGACCTGAAGAGTCTCGACAATATCTACGTTCGCACATCGGCTGGCGAGATGGCTCCTATCAAGGAGTATGTCAACCTGACCCGCGTGTATGGTCCGCAGGAGATCGACCGTTTCAACCTCTTCACATCAATCAACGTGAACGCCTCGGCAGCTGAGGGCTACTCTACGGGTGATGCTATCAAGGCCATGGACGAGGTTGCAAAGACCACGTTGCCGGCAGGCTACTCTTACGAGTTCTCTGGTTTGACACGTACTGAGCAGGAGTCTTCAAACTCAACAGGCATCGTGTTCGTGCTCTGCTTGGTATTCGTCTACCTTATCCTCTCGGCACAGTATGAGTCGTATCTCCTTCCGCTCTCGGTTATCCTCTCGATACCGTTCGGTTTGGCTGGAGCCTTCCTCTTCACCAACCTCTTCGGCAAGAACAACGACATCTACATGCAGATTGCACTTATCATGCTTATCGGTCTGTGTGCAAAGAACGCCATCCTTATCGTGCAGTTCGCACTTGAACGTCGCCAGACTGGTATGGCTATCTCTTGGTCGGCAGTGCTCGGTGCTTCGGCTCGTCTGCGTCCTATCTTGATGACCTCTCTCGCCATGATTATCGGTCTTCTGCCGCTGCTCATGCCTTGGGGTGTAGGCTACAACGGTAACATGACTCTCGGTGCTGCAGCCGTAGGCGGTATGCTTATCGGTATGCTCTGCCAGATTATGGTTGTGCCGGCTCTGTTCTATATCTTCCAGACTCTGCAGGAGAAGATCAAGCCTATCGAGTTTGAGAACGACCATGCAGACGTTGACAGCGAAATCCAGCAGTACACCAACCCTTACGTGGCTGGCGCCTTGCAGGAGAAGATAGAGAAGAGTACGAAGTAAAAAAACAGAGATTATAGAAATAAGGAATACAGAAGTTAAGAATGTAGAAGTTAAGCCAAATGCACTAATGGCTTAACTTCTTAACTCCTTAACTTCTTGACTCCTGTCTTTCTTGACTCCTAACAAAGAAAAAAATGAAATTCAACAAGATAATCCTATTCGCTTCTGCGTCGTTGCTGATGACCAGTTGCGGAATATACACAAAGTACGAGCGTCCTGACGTCAACACAAAAGGACTCGTGCGCGACGTGCAGAGCGCAACCGACACGCTCGCCGTGACCGACACCGCAAGCTTCGGCAATCTGCCGTGGCGCAGCGTCTTCACCGACCCGCAGCTCCAGACGCTCATCGAGAAGGGCCTTCAGAATAACACCAACCTTCTCAACGCAGCGCTCAACGTGAAGATGGTGGAGGAGCAACTCAAGGTGGCAAAGCTCGCTTTCGTGCCCGGCTTCACCTTCTCGCCACAGGGCACCGTGGCTTCATGGGATGGCGGCAAGGCAACCAAGACCTACTCGCTGCCCGTGACAGCATCGTGGAGTATCGACCTCTTCGGCAACCTCCTCAACCAGAAACGCTCAGCACAGATGGCACTTCTTGCCACCAAGGACTATCAGCAGGTGGTACAGACCGGTGTCGTGTCGAACATTGCCAACATGTACTACACGCTACTCATGCTCGACAAGCAGCTGCAGGTGGTCAACGATATGACGAAACTCACCGAGGAGACTTGGAACATAATGAAGATTCAGAAGGATCTCGGACGCGTGAAGGAAACATCCGTGCAGAGCGCCGAGGCCAACTACTACTCAGTGCAGGCACAGGCTGCCGATCTGAAGCGCCAGATTCGCGAGACCGAGAACTCGCTCTCGCTTCTTCTCGGTCAGCAGGCACAGACCATTCAGCGTGGTACGTTCGATGGACAGTCGCTCCCCTCGGAGTTCTCCACTGGTGTAAGTCTTCAGCTTCTCAATAACCGTCCCGACGTGCACTACGCCGAGATGTCGCTCGCACAGTGCTTCTACGACGTCAACGCAGCCCGCTCGAAGTTCTATCCCAACATCACAATCTCGGGCACCGGCGCCTTTACTAACAATTCAGGCGCAGGCATCGTCAACCCCGGCAAGTGGCTCCTCTCCGCTGTAGGCTCGCTCACGCAGCCCATCTTCGCCCACGGACAGCTTATCGCTGGTCTTAAGGTGGCTAAGGACAAGCAGGAACAGGCCTACAACACATGGCAGAACGCAGTGCTCTCGGCTGGCTCAGAGGTGAGCAACGCTCTTGTGCTCTACAACTCGTCTGACGAGAAGTCGAAGCTCGAGGCCAAGCAGGTGGAGAGCCTGAAGAAGAACGTCGAGTACAACAAGATGTTGTTCAACGACGGCTCTGCCACATACCTTGAGGTTATCACTGCACAGCAGAGCCTCCTCAACGCCGAGCTCTCGAAGGTGGCCGACGACTTCTACAAGATGCAGGCTGTCGTCAATCTCTACTACGCATTGGGCGGAGGAAGGTATTAAACGAGTTGGGAATTAGGAATTTTGAGTTTTGAGTTGTCGGCTTCGCCGATTTTGAGTCGTTCAATTTTGAATTGGATACTCATAATTCAAAATTCAAAATTCAAAATTCAAAATTGTGGCTCTGCCGCAACAAACCAAAACTCAAAATTCAAAACTCAAAATTCATGAATATGATTAGTGACAAAGCATACATAGCTCCGGGAGCAAAGATTGGCAAAAACGTTACAATCTACCCGTTTGCATACATTGAGGATGACGTCGTGATTGGTGACGATTGCATCATCTATCCTTACGTGAGCGTTATGAAGGGCACCACAATGGGCCGCGGCAACAAGGTCTTTCAGAACACCGTGCTCGGAGCAGAGCCACAGGACTTCAACTATAAGGGTGCGGAGACACGTCTCGTCATTGGCGATGAGAACATCTTCCGCGAGAACGTCGTTGTCAACCGCGCCACGTTCGCCGACGGAGAGACACGCATCGGCAACCGCAACTTCTTTATGGAAGGCGTGCACATCTCCCACGACACAAAGGTGGACGACTACGTAACGTTTGGCTACGGCACGAAGATTGCCGGCGACTGCGAGATTCACAGTGCCGTTATCTTCTCCTCTGGTGTAATCGTCAACGCCAAGGTGCGTGTCGGCGGAGCGTCGATGGTCACTGGTGGCGTGCGCATCTCTAAGGACGTACCACCATTCATCGTGGCTACCGACAACCCCGTGCGCTACGCCGGAGTCAACGAGAGCCTCCTGAAAACCTCAGGTACATCGGAGAAAATCATCTCACACATTGCTAATGCCTACCGTCTTGTCTTCCATGGTCAGACAAGCGTCTTTGACGCTATCAACCAGATTAAGGAACAGGTACCCCCAGGAAAGGAAATCAACTCTATCGTGAAGTTCCTTGAGGGCAGCAAGATTGGTATCATCAGCAAAATATAGCACGAATATTTCATACCTTTTATATATTAGTGTTGTTATTTCATAAGAAGCGGCAAGGTAGACGTGATGTCCACCTTGCCGCTATATTTTTTGCCTTTATTAAGACCAAGGTATTCCTTGCAAACAATAAATCTCTCCGACGTTGCAATATTTAGCTCTTAAACACGTTATATTGATATAAATAAATATGCGTACAATGAGCTATAATAAAAT
>DLKG01000074.1 GCA_002490315.1 Prevotella sp. UBA7594
CATCTTGGCTATAGTGGTGTTTCCCATAACCGTGCGGGCAGCGAGATAGTGGGGCAAGAGACTGCGGAAAAGCCCTATCCTCACCTCCTTGTTGGGCAGACCGAGAGTGTAGAGTTCGGTCTCGGGATCGTAGTCCTTGATGGTGATGTAGCCGCTCTGGTAGAGCAAGGGTATGATGGTGGTCATGGTCTCTGTAGCGGCGTCGAAGTCGTCCTTGCCAGCCTCAAGACGCTCGCCAAGGTCGATGGGCGTGAAGCCAAACTTGCGCATCATGTTGAGCAAGTAGGTGGGGGTGCCGGAGCCGAACCAGTAGGAGTCGAGCTTGCCGTCGGCAAAACAGTTGAGAAGGCTGAACGGATTGAACACATCAGGCGAAGGCCATGTGAAATGGTAGCCGTCATAGCGTTCCTTCAGCTTTGCTACAGTCTGCTCGTGCGTCAGACCCAACTTGCCAGCGAGAATGTTAATGTCCTCGCCCATCTGCGACAGAAGTTCCTCCTCGGTTATTCCGCAGATGCCGGCATATTCCTCATCCATGCTGACATTCTTGATATTGTTAAGCTCGCTGAAGATGCTGAGTTGCGAGAACTTCGTGATGCCCGTAAGGAACACGAAGCGCAACATCTTCTCGCAATCTTTAAGCGGACTGTAGAAGTTGCGCATCACGTTGCGGAGAACGTCAAGACTCTCCGTCTCATGCACCACATCAAGCAGCGGCGCGTCGTACTCGTCGATGAGCACGACTACCTGCTTGCCTGTCTTTTCGTATGCAGACTGTATGAGGTTTATAAGCCTTACGTTAGTATCTGCAGAGTCGCAAACTATGCCAAACCTCTGCTCGTTCATCTCCAATATAAACAGAAGATAGCGCTCCAGTTGTGCCTTCTCCATATGCTTTCCTCCAGCCAGACTGAAATGCAGCACTGGATACTCCGTCCACTCCTTCTCCAGCTTGTCAAGCGCAAGTCCCTCGAAAAGATCCTTGCGCCCCTCAAAATAGCTTTGTAACGTTGAGACAAGCAGCGACTTGCCGAACCGTCGCGGACGGCTAAGGAAGAAATATTTGCCGTCGGTATGGGTCATACGATAGATAAACTCCGTCTTGTCAATATAGAGATAGTCGTTCCTGCGTATCTCCTCGAACGTCTGTATGCCTATCGGATAAAGTTTTCTTGCCATAGAATTTGCCTTGTTTCGTTATTTTGCTGGTAAAGTTAAGCAAAAATTCCGAGCAGGGCAAGTGTGTGCAGCTATTTTTGTTTCATATCAGATGCGTCACCTTTATCTTTTTCCAATGCTTGCTTGGCACAAAATTTGAAAGCCAACAAACAGAAAGATTGTTTTTTTCTTTAACGACATAATAAACATATTTGCCATGCAGAAAAAGATTGTTGTCATAAACTTCTCCAATATCTATAAGGAGGAGACCTTCTACAAAAATGTTGGAGCAGAGTGGATCGACTGCAGCGACATCAGCGGAGCCGACTGCTTCTGCGACAGCGAGGCTGCCCGAGAGATACGCCGACGCCTACGGGGCGTGAGCCCGCACGGACTGCACTTCATCGACTCGGGCAACTACCACTACGTGTCGCGCTTCTTCACCGACAAGATAGACGAAAGGTTTGTGCTCGTCGTCTTCGACCACCATCCCGACATGCAGCCGCCCCTGTTCGAGCAGATACTCACGTGCGGCGACTGGGTGAAGAGCGTCGTCGATACCAACCGCAACCTCGAGAAGGTGGTGCTCGTAGGCACATCCGACAAGCTCATCGCCGACATTCCAGAGCAATACGCCGACCGGGTGGTGTGCTTTCCCGAGTCGCAGCTGCACGACCGGCAGGCTTGGCAGACGTTCTACGACCTGCACTTCAAGCATCCCGTCTATGTGTCGATCGACAAGGATGTGCTCTCCCCTACCGACGACCCTACCAACTGGGACCAAGGCGCCGCCACTCTGCCCGAACTCAAGCGTCTGCTTCTGACGCTACTGCGCCACAACAGCCTCATCGGTGTTGACGTATGCGGCGAGTGCAACTACTCCATCAGAGGACTGCTCGACCCTGCCGTGCGTATGAACGACAGAGTTAACGCGGAACTGCTGACAATGGCAAACAACACTTGATGTTTACGTATACAAAGGTAATTTCTCAAAAAACACAAGTAATAGCTATCTTTTTCTCGCATTTTTATATAACTTTGCAATACACATTATTTATATAATGCGCGAGAATACTTATTTCAACCACTAATAACTACAGATTATGAAAATCAAGACCTTTCTCTGTTCCACCCTACTCTCGCTGTCGGCTCTTACTTCAAGCGCACAACAAGGCGCATGGAGTGGCGAGCTCAATGTGATGGGCACGAAGCTCCCTCTGGTGTTCAACCTCTCCAGCAACGGCTGCACGATGGACTCTCCGGCACAGGGTGCAAAGGGGATTCCTGTGGAAATGAAAAGCGACGCCGACGGCAAGACCATTACGATAACCATTCCGATGATTGGAGCCAAGTTTGAGGGCAAGATGGAGGGCGAAAGCATTAGCGGCACATTCACCCAGAACGGTTTTCCACTGCCATTGACGCTGAAGGCCGGCAAACCCGAAGTGAAACGTCCGCAGACTCCCGTGGCTCCGTTCCCATACAAGGAGGAGAGCGTGAGCTTCACGAACGACGGCTACACCTTCAGCGGCACTCTCACGTTGCCCGAGAACTGCACGAAGCAGACTCCCGTGGCGCTCATGGTGACAGGCAGCGGACAGCAGGACCGCGACGAGACGCTGTTCGACCATAAGCCATTTGCCGTCATAGCCGACTATCTTGCACGTAACGGCATTGCCTCGCTGCGCTACGACGACCGTGGATGGGGCGACAAGACGGTTGAATTCAGCAACTTCACTACCGATGATTTCCGCAAGGATGCCGAAGCAGCACTGAAAGTTCTGCGCGAGAGATTCGGCAAGGTGGGCGTGCTCGGCCATAGCGAGGGCGGCACCATCGCCTTAATGCTTGCCGAAGAGGGCAAGGCCGACTTCATCGTGTCGCTCGCGGGCATGGCGGTGTCGGGCAAGGAGACGCTCGTACAGCAGAACCGTCAGGTGATGTCGTCGCTCGGTTTGCCTAAAGAGGAAATGAGCCATTTTCTTGATGTAGTGAACAGACTCCTCGACGATATTGTCCAAGAAAAGAAAGTCGATGAAATCTATATCAATGATTGCCCAGCAGAGCTGAAGCCTGTACTCAAAAAATCATTGGAACAAGCGAACAATCCTTACATACGCCACTTCATAACGGTCGACGCCAGCAAGCAACTCGACAAGATAAAGTGTCCTGTGCTCGCCCTGAACGGCACCAAGGACACGCAGGTGGACTGCACAACAAACACCGCCGCACTTGAAAAAGGACTTACCGGCTGCAAACACACCGTAAAGAAGTTTGACTCACTCAACCATCTCTTTCAGCATTGCACGACGGGCAGCGTGGCTGAATACCAGCAGATAGAGGAAACCATCGCGCCAGAGGTGCTCGATACAATTGCAAAATGGATTAACGAGTTATAACTGGGAGAGGAATAACTGGGAGAGGAATAACTGGGAGAGGAATAACTGGGAGAGGGGGCGCCCTCGCCCCCGATATATAAAAGAATCTTCCATTCCTGGGAATCTTCCATTCCTGGGAATCTTCCCTTGTCGAGGGCGCCCTACTCTCCCAGTTATCCTTGTCGGGGGCGAGGGCGCCCCCTCTCCCAGTCAAACAAAACAACAACCAGCAAAAACAGAAAAAACAATGAGCTATAATA
>DLKG01000051.1 GCA_002490315.1 Prevotella sp. UBA7594
TGCTTGTTGAATTCACGAAAGTTGATGGTGCAAGGAAAGTGAAAATAAATGTTTTCTACAAGTACTATGGACAAGATGACTAAAGAGCAGCGCAGCCGCTGCATGGCATCCCATTTTAGCTTATTCAATATCAAATCCCATATCACGCACCATTTCCTTAACCACGTCCACTTTGACAGTAGAATCTTCCTCCTTGTCGTAGATAAGAAGGAAGAAAACATGACCATTCTGAATGTCGGTTAGCACATTGAATGTGATAACTCTTGCTCCGCCAGACTTTCCCTTCCCCTTTGAACCAATAGCCATACGGATTTTGCGTATGTTCTTGGCGATTTCAACACCTTGCAGAGGGTTCTCCTTTATGCTATCCAAGAATTTTTTATAGTCATCTTTGAAACTTGCATACTTTTTTGCAAAGCGCTTCGCCTGTCGTCCGAAATCACCAGAAACGGAAACTTCAATATTGTTATCTTTACAATTCATCGAGCAAACTGTCTGCTGATTGGAGAACACGCTTACCAGCAATGGCCTCTTTCACTTCGGTCAATGCGTTTTTAAGCTCTTTCATCAAGTCACGAGGGGCGTCAATTGTATCTTTGTTATCTTCTGGGAAGATACGGAAACTACCGGCACGCGATTTGAGGACAACGTGCTCGCCCGATTTCGCCAAATTCAGATACTTGGTCTGATTGGTACGGAAGTCTCTTGTACTAACTACTACCATAATAATTGAATTTAATTGGTTACGATGCAAAGATACATATTAATTTTTGAATTGGCTACCAAAACAAATAAAATGGTAGCTAAAAATTACAAAAATACTTGTAAACCGTTCACCTCAAACACACGTCGCGAAGCTGCCGGATTTGATTGGAGTCCAGCAGCTTCATTCGGCGTGTGCCTCTGTAGAAATCGTATTTGAAGGGAATGTTGCTTTTGCGGAGGATACCGAAAAATTACCGTGCGCACATCAGATTCAACCTCCCGATAGCAACCATTCAAAAACTAAAAAAAAGAGAAGGCTTATGCCAATCTAAATGTGACACAAGCCTTCTCCTTTTTTGTCATTAATGTATATGAGAATTAATCCTGCGAAGCCATGCCGGCACGCAGCAATGCCTCTATCTTGGCATCCTCCACGGGCTTCTGCTTAAACTTGCGCACACTGGTTCGGGTCATGATGTTTGGCATCACAGCCTCAGCCGAGGCATTGCCATTCACGGCTTCCCCCATTTTTCTCACAACTTATACACCACTTGCACCCCAATATTCCGTCCGGGCTTGTAGCAGCGTGCCACTTCCTCTATTTCCTTGCGTGTACCGTCGGAATAGGTAGCCTTGGCAAACTGCTTGTAGTAGACTTTCTCGGCGAGCAGGTCGCGCACGTTGAGCTTCAATTCCCAGTGCTTGCCCCACTTCTTGCCGACAGAGAAGTCGATGGTGTTGCGTGGCATCTCGTAGCTGTGCGGCACGCGGGCGTTGTCGTCGCTTGCCGAGCTGCCCTCGCTGCGCCCCACTCCAATGATGCGCTTGCCTATGCGGTTGTATAACAGTGCTACATCGAGCTGCAGCGGCTCGTTCTTGTAGAAGATGCCGGTGTTGATGAGGTAGGGCGACTGTCCCTGCATCGGACGGTTCTCTTCCTTCGAGCCTTTCTCGAACTTCACCTTGCTCTTTATCAATGCTCCGTTGAACGACCAGCTGAAGTTGCGCAGTCCGATGAACGAGAGGTCCTTGCGGATGTCAAGCTCCAAGCCGTAGTTGACGGCACTCTTGGCGTTCTTGTAAGAGTAGATAAGGTTGGTGCCTCCTGCCACGGTGTAGGTCCACTCTATCGGTGAGTCGAAGTTCTTGTAGAAGGCGGCGAGAGACACGGTCTCTCCGCGCGACGGATAGAACTCGTAGCGCAGGTCGATGTTGTCGATGTAGCAGTTCTTCAGTTCAGTGTTGCCCTGCACATCGCTGGCAAGGTCGAAGTCGTAGAACACCGACGACGACACCTCGCGAAACTCCGGGCGGTTGATGCTGCGTCCGTATGACAGGCGCAACTGGTGACGGTCGTTGAACTTATACGTGGCGTTGACCGACGGGAAGAAGTCGTCGGTACGATAGTGGCGGCTCGTCTCGCTCTTCTCGTAGTCGCGCGTGTTGGATATAAGCTCCATGTCGTTGTGCTCGAAGCGCACCCCGGCATGTATGCCGAGCTGTCCGAAGGGAAGCGAGAGCGAGAGATAGCCTGCACCGAGAGTGTTGTGTCCGCGGTAGTTGTTGCGCATCTGCTGCTGCTCGAACAGATACAGACGGTCGGCACCCATATACTGGCTGTCGCTCAACAGCTCAGTGATGTCGATGTGCTGGAAGTCGGCGGGCAGAGTATTCGACGACGGGTTCCACTGATAGTAGAACGAGCGTGTCTGGTATTGGCGCGTGCGGTACTCGCCGTAGCCACCCACCTGTAAGGTGGGAGTCCAGCCGGAGAAGTCGAACGAGTGCTTGTCGTTCACACCTACCGAGAAGATGTGCTCGTCGAGCCGTGTCCACTCGCGTGATATGTCGTTGCCGGTATGCAGGGCGATGTCGCCAGGATTCTGCATATCGTTGAGGAGGTATCGCCTACGGTCAGGCAGACAGCGGTTGGCATACGCATACCCGACACTCCAGTCAAGGGCGTCGCCAGTGAAGGTATGCTTTCCTGTTAGCTGACCGTTATAGGTGGTACGCGAGCGGTAGTAGTATTCGGCACTGTGCTCCTGGTTTGACTGTGCGTCTACTCCCTCGCGCCATGTGTAGCGGTTGTTGGATAGTTGGTTGAAGATGTTTTTGAGTTGGTACTTATGATTGCCATCCTTTGAGAGGTATGTAAGATTGAGCATTGCACCGAGCCTCACATTATTATTGTACTGGTCGTCGGTGGAGTGGCGCAGATAGTTGGAGCGGTCGTTCGCAGCATCGTATATGCCGAAGAGGTTGTTCTCCATATTGGTGTAAGTGCGATACTCGTTGGTGTAGTTGAGGGCGGCGAGCAGTCCGAGCGTGCGTCCGCCGAGGTTCCAGCGGTGGGCAAGGCTCGCAGCGAGCTTCAGGTCACCAAGCGGGTGGCGTGTTCTCACGCGCCAGTCGTTGTTGAGCGAGTTGCCACGGAGGTCATAGAGATTGTCGCCCACTTTATTTCCGTCGGCACCAAGCAGAGGATGCAAAGAGGCGTTGATGCCGCCGTGCATACTGCGCAAACCATTGTCGAATCCAAGAAAATCGGTGGCGGAACCGTTGGCATAGCTGAAGCGTCGAAACGCTGACGACGTGTTCCAGTTGCCACCGACGGAAAAGGTTAGATTGTTTTCAGCAGGTATTTCTTTTGTGTTGACAATGATGAAGCCACCGGAATAATCGGCTGGGTATTCTGCCGAGGGCGACTTGACGATGGTAAGGTTGTCTATCTGCGAACTCGGTATGATGTCGAACGAGAACGCCCGTGAATCAGCCTCGCTCGAAGGCACCGCTCCGCCGTTTACCCACACGTTGTTGTAACGCTGCGACAGTCCGCGCACCATCACAAACTTGTCGTCGATAAGGCTCACGCCCGGCACACGGCGTATCACCTCACCCGCATTGGTGTCCTGCGTGCGGCTTATCTCTTGTGCCGACACGTTGCTCACTATGACGGGACTGCTCTTGGCAGCCTGCACCATTGCCGCGTCGGTAGACCGACGCTCAACGGCAGTCACCACGACCTCCTTCAGCTTCTGTTCGTCGGGAAGCATCGCGATGCTCAAGGCATCTTCCACCGGTGCGTCCGTCACCCGAACCCCGTCAATTCTTTTAGGCTTGTAGCCCACATAGTTTATATATAATGTGTAAGTACCTTTCTTGAGTCCTTTCAGTTCAAAGCGTCCGTCGATGTCGGTGACAGCCTTCACGTTGCTGCCATCCACTGTCACAACGGCTCCGATGAGTGTCTCCTTTGAATTTTTGTCTGTCACGCTACCTCTGATTTGCTGCGCCATTGCAGTGGATGCAGAACTGAGCAGCATAAAGGTTGCAAGGGTTATCCTGCCAATACTTTTCGCCATTTGCCTATCTAACTTATATTTTTTACGCTTGCAAAGTTATATCCTGCATGTTACGACCACGCTTCATTCGGTTTAACAAGCATTGACAAACTGGCTAAAAATCCAGTTCATCTGCCATTGTGAGTCATACTTAGGGTTACCTACAAAAGCGCGTGGAAAACCGACACAATAAAATTCCCTATTTTACGTTTAAAGAAACAAAAAAAATACATAATAATAAGAATTACATAGGTGGTTCTATAATTAGCTATATATGGGCTGAAAGCCCAGCATTAATCAGCCCAGAGGTTTAACCCTGGGTAAACGGGCATATACCTTATATTAACATCTGCCTTGCAAGGGCAGCATAATTTTGCGCAACTAATTAATTATCTAAATCAATACACAATGAGCTATAATAAAAT
>DLKG01000029.1:0-5085 GCA_002490315.1 Prevotella sp. UBA7594
CGCGATTTGCACTATCTTTGTACACATATATTTATTACGCAATGGACATACAGCAATTCAACGATACCAAGTGGAGCCGCAATGTCATCCTCGTCGATGGCGATTATGTCGACTCCGTAGCTTTCAATCTTATCGTCAACTTCGAGCGTATGCTCGGACGCCGCATACCTAAGGCGGACACGGCACGCTGGATAGACTGCATCGCACTCGACGGGGGAATGCGCGAGGAGCGTGATGCCGACGGCGAGACGCAGGTGATATTCATCCACTCGAAGGAGAAGGCTGAGCTCGAAAATTTCACGCCCGGTTCCTACGATGCTGACCTCAACGCCAAGGCGTTCAAGGACTCGCTCGGCGAGTTTATCATCAGCTCCTATCCCGTGGAGGACGTCGTGAAGCACGATGACTTCTTCCTCGACATCCTCAAGACCGTTGTCAACCACAAGGACGTCCACCGCGTGATGGCTGTGCCTAACGCTGAGCACGCCCCGCTTTGGGATGCTCTACGCCACGCTCTCCGCGACATCGACGACGAGGAAAAGCGCGTCACTCTCTTCAATATGCAGCCTCTCGACGGGGGACGCTTCCGCCAGGAACTGCTCGGCTATTCGCTCATGAGCGCCTTGGGCATCAAGGGAGAGGAATTGTAAAAGGAACGGCTGACTCATCCTTCGCCGTAAAAAGGTAAGAATGTGACAAAGCACGCAAATTGGGACCCTCCGCCACGGATAAAGTTGCAAATGTGCCTTTTGACACACCCTCAATTATGTTAAATCGGAAACTTGAGTAAATAAAAACAATACTAAAAAACAAAACAATAGCAATGGGAAAAGTATTAATGATTGGCGCAGGTGGTGTAGCCACCGTCGCTGCGTTCAAGATAGCACAGAACGCGGACGTTTTCACCGACTTCATGATAGCAAGCCGCACTAAGTCGAAATGCGACCGCATAGTAAAGGCCATTGGCAACCCCAACATAAAGACGGCGCAGGTGGACGCTGACGATGTGGAGCAGCTCAAGGCTCTCTTCAACGACTATAAGCCGGAACTCGTCATCAACCTCGCCTTGCCCTACCAAGACCTGACCATCATGGAGGCTTGCCTCGCCTGCGGATGCTCCTATCTCGACACTGCCAACTATGAGCCGAAGGATGAGGCTCACTTTGAGTACTCTTGGCAATGGGCTTACAAGAAGCGTTTCGAGGACGCCGGACTGACTGCCATCCTCGGCTGCGGCTTCGATCCGGGCGTGACGAGCATCTTCACAGCATACGCTGCCAAGCACTATTTCGACGAAATTCAGTATCTTGACATCGTAGACTGCAACGCCGGCAACCACCACAAGGCTTTCGCCACCAACTTCAATCCTGAAATCAACATCCGCGAGATTACGCAGAAAGGACTCTACTGGGAAGATGGCAAATGGGTGGAGACTGAGCCGCTTGAGATTCACAAGCCGCTCACGTATCCCGAAATCGGACCGAAGGAGAGCTATCTGCTCCACCACGAGGAGATAGAATCGCTCGTAAAGAACTACCCGACCATCAAGCGCGCACGCTTCTGGATGACTTTCGGACAGCAGTACCTCACCTATCTCGACTGCATACAGAACCTCGGCATGTCGCGCATCGACGAGATCACTTACGAGGCTCCGCTTGCTGACGACCCGTCGAAGAAAGTGAAGGTGAACATCGTGCCGCTGCAGTTCCTCAAGGCAGTGCTCCCCAATCCGCAGGATCTCGGCGAGAACTACGACGGACAGACCTCCATCGGTTGCCGCATACGTGGCATCAAGGACGGCAAGGAACACACTTACTACGTCTACAACAACTGCTCGCATGAGGCAGCCTATAAGGAGACGGGTATGCAGGGCGTAAGCTACACGACGGGTGTGCCTGCCATGATCGGCGCAATGATGTTCTTCAAGGGACTGTGGCGCAAGCCGGGCGTATGGAATGTCGAGGAGTTTGATCCCGATCCGTTCATGGAGCAACTCAACAAGCAGGGTCTGCCTTGGCACGAGGTGTTCAACGGAGACATTGAATTGTAATATATGCAGCAGAGCTGCATTTTGAATTTTGAATTTTGAGTTTTGAATTTAGAGTTGTTGCAGCAGAGCTGCATTTTGAATTTTGAATTTTGAGTTTTGAATTTTGAGTTGTTGCAGCAGAGCTGCATTTTGAATTTTGAATTTTGAGTTTTGAATTTTGAGTTGTTGCAGCAAAGCTGCAATTTTGAATTATACAATTTTGAATTGCATGGTTCAAAACTCAAATAAAAGCAAAACTCAAAATTCAAAATTCAAAACTCAAAATCGCAGGGCGCAGCCCGAGAATAATTCAAAATTCAAAATTCAAAATCGCAGGGCGCAGCCCGAGAATAATTCAAAATTCAAAACTCAAAATTCAAAATTCAAAATCGCAGGGCGCAGCCCGAGAATAATTCAAAACTCAAAATTCAAAATTCAAAACTCAAAATCGCAGGGCGCAGCCCGAGAATAATTCAAAATTCAAAACTCAAAATTCAAAATTCATTTATGGCAAAATCACCAGAAGAAATGTCGCTTGCCCAGGAAGGAAAGCTCAAGGCTCTCCAGGCAGCGACGACAAAGATAGAGAAGGACTTCGGCAAAGGTTCCATCATGAAGCTCGGCGACGAGAAGGTGGAGAATGTCGAGGTGATACCAACGGGAAGTATCGGACTCGACGCCGCTCTCGGTGTCGGCGGCTACCCGAAGGGAAGAATAATAGAAATCTACGGTCCGGAATCGTCAGGAAAGACCACGCTTGCCATCCATGCCATCGCTGAGGCTCAGAAGGCGGGAGGCATTGCTGCATTCATCGATGCCGAGCATGCTTTCGACCGCTTCTATGCCGCAAAGCTCGGCGTGGACGTCGACAACCTTTGGATATCGCAGCCCGACAACGGCGAGCAGGCTCTCGAAATTGCCGACCAGCTCATACGCTCGTCAGCCATCGACATCATCGTCATCGACTCCGTGGCTGCCCTGACTCCGAAAGCGGAGATTGAAGGCGACATGGGCGACAACAAGGTGGGCTTGCAGGCGCGACTAATGTCGCAGGCTCTGCGCAAGCTTACGTCAACAATCTCGAAGACCAACACCACGTGTATCTTCATCAACCAGCTGCGCGAGAAAATCGGCGTGATGTTCGGCAACCCAGAGACCACCACCGGCGGCAACGCCCTTAAATTCTATGCCTCCGTGCGCCTCGACATACGCAAGGTGACGGGCATCAAGGACGGCGACCAGATTGTCGGCAACCAAGTGCGCGTGAAGGTAATAAAGAACAAGGTGGCACCTCCCTTCCGCAAGACGGAGTTTGAGATCACCTTCGGAGAGGGTATCTCCAAGGTGGGCGAAATCGTTGACCTTGGCGTGGAATACGGCATCATTCAGAAGTCGGGCTCATGGTACAGCTACAACGGCTCCAAGCTTGCGCAGGGACGCGACGCCACGAAGTCGCTCCTCAAGGACAACCCGGAGCTTTGCGAAGAACTTGAAGCTCTCATCAAGCAGGCCATCGCTGACCACCGCGAGGCTTGACCTTAATCCTATAAGTCTCACAAATGGACATAGACAACATCCTGCAAAAGCTCCGCATAGAGGAGCTTAATCAAATGCAGCGTGACACCATCGACGCCGTGCTCCACACCGACCGCGACGTTGAGGTGCTCGCGCCCACGGGAAGCGGAAAGACGCTTGCCTATCTCCTGCCTTTGGCGTCGCGTCTTGACGCTGCCTCCGACGAGGTGCAGGCGGTGGTGATAGTGCCGAGCCGTGAGCTTGCCTTGCAGTCGCATGAGGTGTTCCGCAGCATGGGCACGGGGATGCGTTCTGCCGCTCTCTACGGCGGACGCCCCACGATGGACGAACATCGCGCCATGATGCGCACGCGCCCACAGATTGTGTTCGCCACGCCAGGCCGTCTCAACGACCACATCGCCAAGCAGAACTTCTCCACAGAGCATGTCGCATGGCTCGTCATCGACGAGTTTGACAAGTGTCTTCGCATGGGCTTCCGTGCCGAGATGCAGCAAGCCGTGGAGAGCCTGCCAAGCGTGGAGCGCCGCATCCTTCTTTCTGCTACCGATGCAGAGGAGATGCCGCAGTTTGTGCGCATGGGGCGCACGGAGCGTGTCGACTATCTCGACAGCGACGAGCAGACGCCCGACCGCATCGGACTCTTCACTGTCAAGTCGCCGGAGAAGGACAAACTTCAGACTCTTGCGCGGATGCTACGTGCCTTCGGCAGCGAGCAGTCGATAGTGTTCCTCAACTACCGCGACGGAGTGGAGCGCACGGCTAAGTTTCTCTCCGACGAGGGGTTTGCCGTGAGCGCTTTCCACGGAGGCATGGATCAGCAGCAGCGCGAGGAGGCCATCTACCGCTTCGCCAACCAGTCTGCCAACATTCTTGTGGGCACCGACCTTGCCGCGCGCGGTCTTGACATTCCCGACGTCGCCAACATCATCCACTACAACCTGCCCGTCGGCGAGGATGAGTACATCCACCGCACGGGACGCACAGGCAGATGGGACGCGCAGGGACGCGCCTTCATCATCCTCGGACCGGAGGAGCATCTGCCGGAATACGTGAAGGAACCGACGGCGGAGTTTGATTTGCCGGCGACAGACAGTGGTGTACCTGAGCCGCGCATGACGACTCTCTACATTGGAAAGGGAAAGAAGGACAAAATCTCCAAGGGTGACATTCTTGGATTTCTATGCAAGACGTGTGGAATAAAAGGCTCCGACATCGGACGCATCGATGTCTACGAGCGTTTTGCTTACGTCGCCGTGGCACGTCGCCTCGGTAAGACAATTGTAAGCAAGGCACGCGGCACGAAAATAAAGGGCGTGCGCACCGTAGTGGAGCTTGCATTTTAAAGAACAGACAATATAATTGGGAGGGCGTCGCCTTAATAACTGGGAGAGGGGGCGCCCTCGCCCCCGACCTTAATAGCGAAGTTTATTTATTACTGAAGTTTCGGATTTAAGAAAAAAAACGGGCAGAGCTCGGCTCTGCCGTTTGCCTTAGCAAGAAAACCCAACAAGCACATAGCC
>DLKG01000029.1:5114-23635 GCA_002490315.1 Prevotella sp. UBA7594
GGCTATGTGCTTGTTGGGTTTCAGCCAATTATTTTAAATACGAAACTTGAGTTATTACTTCGTTAGGTGTGGTCGGGGGCGAGGGCGCCCCCTCTCCCAGTTATTAGGGCGTCGCCTCTCCCAGTTATTAGGGCGACGCCTCTCCCAGTTATTGTTTAGGCTTATTCCAGATAGGTGTAGCCGTAGAGTCCGGAGCGGTAGTTGCTGAGGAATTCCTTGCCTTCCTCAAGCGAGATTTTTCCCGCCTTGACGCTCTTCGTCACCCATATCTCGAGCTGTCGCACAAGTTTCTTCGGGTTGTACTGCACGTAGTCGAGCACCTCCTCAACCGTCTCACCGTCGATGATTTGGTCGATATGGTAGGAGCCGTCCTTCACGGAGATGTGCACGGCATTGGTGTCGCCGAAGAGATTGTGCATGTCGCCGAGAATCTCCTGATAGGCACCGACGAGGAAGATGCCGAGATAATAGTCCTCATTCTTCTTTATCGTATGCACGGGCAGCACGTCCGACGCCTGGCGGTTGGTCACGAAGTTGGCAATCTTTCCGTCGGAGTCGCAGGTGATGTCCTGAAGCGTTGCGTTGCGCGTAGGGCGCTCGTTGAGGCGCTGTATGGGGACGATGGGGAAGAGCTGATCGATAGCCCAGGAGTCGGGCAGCGACTGGAAGAGCGAGATGTTGCAGAAGTACTTGTCGGCAAGCAGTTTGTCGAGACCGCGCAGCTCGTCGGGCATGTGCTTAAGGCTCTTTGCAATGCTGTTGACCTCACGGCAGACGCTCCAGTACATGCTCTCTATCTCGGCGCGTGTGCGGAGGTCGACGATGCCATGTGAGAAGAGATCGAGAGCCTCGTCGCGTATCTGCTCAGCGTCGTGCCAGTCCTCAAGCATTGTGCGCGGATTGAGGTTGTCCCATATCTCGTAGAGGTCCTTGACGAGCTGGTGGTCGTTCTCCGACGGTTCAAAATCCTCGCGCATCTCGGGCAGCGATGTCGTCTCAAGAACGTCAGTGATGAGCACGGAGTGGTGGGCAGAGAGCGAGCGTCCGCTCTCCGTGATGAGGTTAGGATGGGCGATACCGTTCTTGTTGGAAGCGTCAACGAAGGTGTACACGCAGTCGTTGACATATTCCTGTATGGAGTAGTTGACAGAGCTCTCGCTCGAAGAGGAGCGCGTGCCGTCGTAGTCGACGCCCAGTCCGCCACCGCAGTCAACGAAGTCGATGTTGTAGCCCATCTTGTGGAGCTGCACGTAGAAGTTGGCAGCCTCGCGCAGGGCAGTCTGTATGCGGCGGATCTTGGTGATTTGCGAGCCGATGTGGAAGTGGATGAGTCGCACGCTGTCGTGCAGTCCCTTCTCGTCGAGCGTCTCAAGGGCTTGGAGAAGCTCCGAGGCACGCAAGCCGAACTTCGACGCGTCGCCGCCGCTCTCCTGCCATTTGCCTGAGCCTGAAGACGCGAGCTTTATGCGTATGCCGATGTTGGGCTTCACGCCCAGCTTCTTAGCGGCAGCGGCGATGAGTCCGATCTCGTTCATCTTCTCCACAACGATGAAAATGCGCTTACCCATCTTCTGCGCGAGCAGCGCCAGTTCGATGTAGTTCTGGTCCTTGTAGCCGTTGCAGACGATGATGGAGTCGCTCTGGCACTGCACGGCGATGACGGCGTGGAGCTCAGGCTTTGAGCCACACTCCAGACCGAGGTTGAACTTGCGGCCATGTGAGATGATTTCCTCCACGACGGGTTGCATCTGGTTTACCTTGATAGGGTAGACGATAAAGTTCTCGGCTGTGTAGCCATATTCGTCGGCAGCCTTCTTGAAGCAGCTTGATGTTTTCTCGATGCGGTTGTCGAGGATGTCGGGGAAGCGCAGCAACACTGGTGGCGTAACGTCGCGCAGTTGCAGCTCGTCCATGACATCGCGCAGGTCAATCTGCACGTTGTCCTTGCATGGTGTGACGTAAATGTCGCCCTTTTCGTTCACTCCGAAGTAAGATGTTCCCCAGCCTTGTATGTTGTAGAGTTCGCGGGAATCGTCAATAGTCCATTTTTTCATTTGATTTTGCTTTTCTGCTGATTAAGGGTTTAAACCTTTCCCAAGCCTTCTTAGGGCTTCTTGTAGCTTTTATGTTTCTTGAGGTTTTCTATTAGTTTTTCTACTGTGATGTTGATTTTCTCGTAGTTGTCGAGCAGGTTGATGTCGAGCGTGTAGGCAGCCTTGGAGTAGAACGGCTCGCGGAGGGCAAGTTGCTCAACGATGAATTGCTTCACCTCTTCCGGCGACTTGCCGAGCAGCAGCGGGCGTACAGTCTTGCCCATCTTCAGATGCTCATAGAGCACGCCAGGCTCCGCCTTCAAGTACACCACCTGCGCCTGACGGTTCATATAGTCGATGTTGTCGAAGAAGCACGGAGTGCCGCCACCGCACGAGATGATGACATTCTCGAATTCCGCCACCTCGTGCAGCATGTTGTGCTCGATGCGGCGGAATCCCTCCTCGCCCCGCTCGTCGAAGATTTGCTTCACGGAGCGGTGCATACGTGTCTCGATATACCAGTCGAGGTCGTAGAACGGCAGGTCAAGGGCTTTGGCAAGGGCATGGCCTATTGTGGTTTTGCCAGCCCCCATGTAGCCGATGAGGATTATTCTTGTCATAACAGTCCTATTTCTTTCTTCTCTTTGGTGCAGGAGGATTCTTGATGATGTCCATACACTGCTCATAGGTCAGCTCGGCAGCCTTCTCGTGGAGGTCGCGCGGAATGCGGTAGTTGCTGCCGTCGTAGGCAATGTAGGGGCCATAGCGTCCGTTGAGCACTTCCAGTTTCGGGTCTTCGTCGAATTTCTTCAGATGGCGCTGTTCCTCAGCCTTACGCTTCTCTTCGATAAGCTCCACGGCACGCTCGAGCGTGATGGTCATAGGGTCTTCGTCCTTCGGGATAGACACGTACTTCTTGTTGTGGAGCACGTATGGGCCGAAGCGTCCGGCACCGATGGTCACCGTCTTGCCCTCAAACTCTCCAACCGTGCGCGGCAGCTTAAACAGTTCAAGAGCCTCTTCGAGCGTTATCGTCTCCATGCTCTTGTCAGCGGGCATCTGCGCGAAACGCGGCTTCTCGTCGTCGTCGGCGGTGCCAATCTGCACCACGGGGCCGTAGCGTCCGATTTTAACGAACACCGGATGGCCGCTTACGGGGTCGTTGCCGAGCAGACGTTCGCCAGCCTTGTGCTCCGAGCGCGCGTTCATCACTTTCTCCACCGTAGGCTCAAACTCCTTGTCGAAGGAGTGCATCATGTCGGTCCATTCCTCCTTGCCGTCAGCAATCTGGTCGAACTGCCGCTCCACCTTTGCCGTGAAGTTATAGTCCATGATGGCAGGGAAGTTCTGCATGAGGAAGTCGTTGACGACGATGCCAATGTCGGTTGGCAGGAGCTTGCCTTTCTCGTTGCCGGTCAGCTCCACCTTGCGTGTCGGCGTAATCTTGATGCCGCGCAGAGTGTCGATGACATAGGGCCGTTCTTCGCCCTTCTTGTCGCCCTTGACAACATATTCGCGCTGCTGTATGGTGGAGATGGTAGGTGCGTATGTAGACGGACGGCCTATGCCAAGCTCCTCCAGCTTGTGGACGAGGCTTGCCTCCGTGTAGCGCGTGGGGCCCTGCGAGTAGCGCTCCGTGGAGCTAATCTCGCGTCGTGTCAGTTTGTCGCCCTCCTTGATGGGCGGGAGATGATGGGCGAACTCGTCCTTAGGAGTGTCCTGCTCGTCGTCGGTAGACTCGCGGTAGACCTTGAGAAAACCGTCGAACTTCACCACTTCGCCATTGGCGACGAAGTGCTCGTCGAAGGTGCTTGACGCTGACGTGGCAGCTATGCTGACCGTCGTTTTCTCTATCTGTGCCTCTGCCATCTGGCTTGCAGCCGTGCGCTTCCATATCAGGTCGTAGAGCCGGCGCTCCTGCGTCGTGCCCTCGATGGACGTGTTTGACATGTAGGTGGGGCGGATGGCCTCGTGGGCTTCCTGCGCTCCCTTCGAGTGAGTGTGGAAGTTGCGCGGCGAGCTATACTCTTCGCCGTAGAGCTTCGTTATCTCCTCCTTGGCTGCGCCGAGGCATAGCTTGGAGAGATTGACGCTGTCGGTACGCATGTAGGTGATGAGACCGTTTTCATAGAGGCGCTGCGCCACCATCATCGTCTGCGACACGGAGAAGCCGAGCTTGCGTGCAGCCTCCTGCTGGAGCGTTGACGTCGTGAACGGCGGTGCGGGCATACGCTTGAGGGGCTTCTTCGTCACGGCGTCAACCGTGAACTCGGCGTCCTTGCACTTCTCCAGGAAGGCGATGGCGTCCTCATGATGCTGGAAGCGCTTGTCGAGCTCCGCTTTCACCTCCGACTGCGAGCCGTCGGCGTTGGTGATGGCGAAGATGGCGTTGACGCGGTAGTAGGGTTCGCTCTTGAACTGCTGTATCTCGCGTTCGCGTTCAACGATGAGCCTTACAGCCACCGACTGCACGCGACCTGCCGACAGCGCCGGCTTCACCTTGCGCCAGAGCACTGGCGAGAGCTTGAAGCCCACGATGCGGTCGAGCACGCGGCGTGCCTGCTGTGCATTGACAAGGTTCATGTCAAGATGGCGCGGATGCTCTATGGCTGCGAGAATGGCTGGCTTTGTGATTTCGTGGAAGACGATGCGGTTGGTGGACGCCTCGTCAAGGCCGAGTACTTCGCAAAGGTGCCATGAGATGGCTTCTCCTTCGCGGTCCTCATCGGAAGCGAGCCACACTTTTGAGGCTTTCTTCGCACTTTCCTTAAGTTTGCGTACGAGCTCTTCCTTGTCTTTCGGAATGACGTAGGCGGGCTGGAGTGTATCTTTGTCTATGCTCAGTTCTTTCTTCTTCAGGTCGCGGATGTGTCCGTAGGAAGACATCACCTTATAGTCCGCGCCCAAGAACTTTTCTATTGTCTTGGCCTTCGCCGGGCTCTCGACTATAACTAAGTTTTCTTGCATAATTCGCGTTTGGTTCTTTAATTTTGGCGCAAAAGTAAGAATATTTTTTCGTATACCTTATTATATGCGAAAATTTTATGTTTTATTAAAAAGAACCCTGTTTTTGAATTAGAAGTTAAGTTTGTCCAATTCGAAATAAAGTTAGTGCAATTAGAAATATTGCTGTCCGCCAAAATTCCGTTTGTCTTGGCGAACAGCAATATATAGAAAAAGTGTGACTCAAAAAGAAATCGGCGAAGCCGATAGATTCGGGAAATCCCGAACGTCTATTCGTATTGAATCATTTGCAGGACGTCGGCGATTTTCTCGATGCCCTCGGTGAGGGGCTTCTTCACCATCTGCTTGATAAACATGTTAAGCTCCGCCTTTATCGTGAGCTTCATCTTCGACGTTGTGGTTGTGACGGGCAGCATCTGAATCCAGAAGTTGAAGGGGATGGGGCTTTGCTCCGTCTCAAACTTGATGCATTTCGGCTCGTCGCGGTCGACGATGCGCAGGCGGATGTTGCCTACGGGCGGCACGTTGACGGCGAGCGAGTCGCTGTCGAACGTGAGATCCTGTATTTTCTCCGCCTGTCGGCGCTGCTCCTCCGGCATGTTGTCTTTCATCTGCTCATAGCGATCCTTCAGTGCCTGCAGGTTGTTGAGGTCGCTGAGCTTATTGTAGACGCTCTGCTGGGGATAGGGAATCTGGCGGATTGTGCTCTCGAATGTTGTCATTCCCATATCTTCCTATTTCTTCCAGTTAGCGGGGTCCTTGCGCCACTCGGCGAGCACGGCGAGGTCTTCCTTGTTGATGTAGCCAGTCTCGGCAGCGATGGCAGTTGTGTGCTCATAGTCGGAGAGCGTGACGAGGCGCACGCCTGCCTCCTTGAATGCCTCTTCAGCGACGGGGAAGCCATACGTGTAGCTTGCCACCATGCCCACGACCTCGAAGCCTGCCTTGCGCAAGGCGTCGACGGCCTTCAGCGAGGAGCCACCGGTGGAGATGAGATCCTCCACAACCACTACCTTGGCGCCCTCCGGGATGGTGCCCTCAATCTGGTTGCCCATACCGTGATCCTTCGGTTTCGGACGCACGTAGCAGTAGGGGAGCAGCAGCTCGTCGGCAACGAGAGCGCCCTGCGCGATGGCTCCGGTGGCGACGCCTGCAACGGCTGTTGCTTCGGGGAACTCGGTGTGGATGAGGTGAACAAGCTCTTGCTTTACGTAAGAGCGCAATTCCGGGTAGGCAAGAGTCTTGCGGTTGTCGGTATAGATAGGTGATTTCCATCCCGATGCCCATGTGAACGGGTCGTTGGGCTGGAGCTTGATGGCCTTCACGGCAAGAAGTCGGGAGGCGAAGTCTTTCTTGAGTGTACTCATTTCTTTATAGTGTTAAATGTTGAATGTTCAAGTGTTGAAACTTAAATCATAGGGGGCTACGTGCAAAGTTAGTGGAAATCGCACACAATACAAAATGAAATCGTCCATTTTTAAGTTTTAAGTTTATAGTTGACGAGTAGACGAGTTGATAGTTTTTTATAGTAGACGAGTTTATAGTTGACGAGTAGACGAGTTGACTGAAGCTTCGGATTTTAAAAAAACGGGCTGCGCTCGGCTTGCTTCAAAAACGTTGTAGAGGGTGTGTCAAAAGGCAAATTTGCAACTTTATCCGTGGCGGAGGTCTCCGGCCTCCGCAGCACCCATTATACGCAATCGATTAAATATCAATATATTAGCAATTATCGCTTGCTGCGGAGGTCTCCGGCCTCCGCCACGGATAATTCCAATTTATGAGTTTTGACACACCCTCAACTTGATAAGAAATGAATAAATTCATTTCGTTCTTCTCTCGATTTGCATTAACTTTGCACGATGCCCCCATTATATTTTAACTTTTAACATTCAATATCCAATCTCCACCATGTTCCATCCGCTATCATCCACCATCCCTTCACCCCAACTCTTCACCTATCCCTTCTGCTACGAGCCCCATCCTCTCGCCGTGCTTGCGGCGCGTGAGCTGCAGCGCTTCATCAGCCAATCAGGCATAATGTCGGAAGAGAAAGGGGCGGGGAAGATGTTTGGTGTGCTCGTCGTGGAGCATAACGACGGTAAGGGCGCCATGCGCCGCGGCTTCCTTGCCGCTTATTCCGGACTGCTTGGCGGGAGGAACGACTGGGAGTATTTCGTGCCACCCGTCTTCGATGCGCAGCAGCCCGATGGTCATTTCAAGCAGACGGAGCGAGAGATAACAACCCTCAACCACGAGATTGAGCGCCTGAAGACAGCCCCTGCCTACGTCGCCTTGCTCGACGAGCGTCGTCGGAGCGTGGCTCAATGGCAGGAGGAGCTGTGCGCCTTCAAGAAGCAAATGGACGAGGCGAAGGCGCGGCGCGACGCGCGCCGCCGCAGCGGAGAACCGCTCAGTAAGGAGGAGGCAGCCTTGATGACACGCGAGAGCCAGTACATGAAAGCCGAGATGCGCCGTCGCCGCAAGAGCGTGGAGCAGCTCACGCGCGACCTCGACAGCCGCCTCGCCTCTCTCTCTGCCCCCATCGACGCGCTCCGCGCAAGGCGCCGCCGCATGAGCGACGACCTGCAGCAATGGCTCTTCTCCAGCTACCACATGCTCAACGCACGTGGCGAGCAGCGCGACCTCATCGACATCTTCCGTGAATACACCGGCTCTCTTCCTCCTGCCGGGGCTGGCGACTGCTGTGCGCCCAAGCTCCTGCAATATGCCTACAGCCACGGGCTACACCCGTTGTGCATGGCGGAGTTCTGGTGGGGCGACTCGCCCGTGGGGGAGATACGCCATCATCTTGCCTACTATCCGGCTTGCCGCTCGAAGTGTCTGCCCATCCTGACGCACATGCTCAAGGGGCTCAGCGTGGAGCCCAATCCCTTGCTGGCGGCGAGAACGTCGGCAGAGCCGCGCGTCGTGTATGAGGACGATCAGCTCGTCGTCGTGGACAAGCCTGCCGGGATGCTGTCGGTGCCGGGGAAGGGCGGGGACGGTCGATACTCAGACTGCGCCGCACCCATAAGCGTAGAGGAGCACGTGGGGCGGGGAAAGGCTGCCCATCGCCTCGACATGGACACGAGCGGACTGCTTGTCATCGCCCGCACCGAACGGGCATACACCGCGTTGCAGCGGCAGTTTGCAGGCAGGGAGGTGAGGAAACGTTATGAGGCGCTCGTGGAAGGAGTGCCTGCAAAAGCGGAGGGCATCGTCTCCCTTCCCCTCATCGCCGACATCACCGACCGCCCACGCCAGCGTGTAGACTTTCAGCAAGGCAAGCCAGCCACTACCTCCTACCGCGTTGTCGCCTCCCGTGACGGACTATCCCTCGTGAGCCTCACGCCCCACACGGGCCGCACCCATCAGTTGCGCGTGCATTGCGCCCATCCCGACGGCCTCAATTGTCCGATACTCGGCGACCCTCTGTACGGAAAGCGGCGTGCAGACCGTATGTATCTGCACGCCGCTGAAATATCCTTCCGCCATCCCGTGACGGGCGAGGAAATGCACTTCGCCTCGCCGAGCGGATTCTCTATTTAAATCTTATTCGTAGTACGTTATTTGGCGATACTCATCGTAGGGGGCAGCGCCTTCTTCTGAGACAGTCTCCTCACGCACGAGCCAGTTGCCGTTCTCGTCGACGGACGTGTACTTATAGCTCGACTTGAGATCTACCTTCTCCGGCTTGTCCGCTCCCATCTCTGTGTATTCGCCGAGAGTCTGGTCGGACGTGAGGTAATTAGCTTCGTTGTAGGTGAAGGTAGTGGTGCGCTCGCCCATGTCCGACATAATCTTCTTCTCCACGAAGCCGTTCTTGCCGTAGACGAGCTTGTAGTCGGCCACCATGTCGTATTCACCCTCCGTGTAGCTGGCGATGCGTCCCTCGGCGTCACGCTTCAGGTTCTCGTAGTAGCTCTCGGCAGGCGTGCCGTTGACGGAGACGAGCTTGCCGTCCTCGTCGAACTCGTAGCGCATGCTCTCGTACTGGCTTCTCACAAGCAATGTCTTCACGTTGCCTCGCAGCTCAAACATCGCGAGGTCGCCCTTGCCAGCCATCTTCTGCTCGTCGGTGAGATTCTTCATCTGTGCCTCGACGCTTTTCTCGCGGAGTGATGACAGACCGTCGGTGTTGGTGACGACAATCTTCTCCACGCGGTCGAACTCATAGAGCTTCTTCACATAGCGCTTGAAGTTGCGGTCGCCGTGCATCATCGACTTGAGTCCGGCGCCGGAGTAGTCGCCACCGAGCTTGTAGGTGCCGAAGTAGCCATAGTTGAAGACGATGACGCCGTTCTTGTCCAGACCGACGATGCGGATGTAGGCTTCGTCTTCGAACTGTGCCACGACGTCGTCGCTGAGGGTTGCCTCGTATTTCACGGAACTGCCGTCGCCACTCACGTAGCAGTCGGACTCCTGCTTGAACGTTAGCTTGCCTTTGCTGACGCTTTCGCCTTTCACGACGTCGCAGTCCACCTCGATAGTCTCGTTTTTCTTCAGCTCCTTCTCGTACTTCGAGAAGTCCTCCTCGGGCGTGCCGTCCTTCGTGAGCTGTGCGTTTTGGGCGAACATGTAGGGGATGTTGCCGAAGATGCCGTCGCCCGTGAACTTGAAGCCGGCGACTTCTTTTGGCGAGAAGTCGCTGCATGATGCCAGCGTGAGCGCCAGCAACATGGTGAACAGTGTTGCAATTGTTTTTCTCATAAGCTTTTGTTTTGGAAAATTGTGGTTATTTCAGTATGTCGGTTGTAATGTATTGGCTTGACCATGATGTCTTGTCGGACTGGAACAGTTGCTGCAGCACGTTCAGCGGTATTTGCGTGATGTCGAGCTGCGCATTGCTGTTAGCCCATGCCAGGTACTGTCTGCCGAACGTGATGACAGCAGCGTCGAGGCACGTCCGGTTCTGTGCGTCGCTGACAGATATTGACGATGAGGGCGATTGTTGTGAATATTCCATATATATGTTGCGCGTGAATTTGCCGGCGAGAATGGTCTTGTCCGCGTTGAGCTTACCTATGGTTATGGTGAAAAGGTCGTCCTCGGCGGTGTTCTCTATCCATACAACGGTGTTAGGCAGCGACTTTGGCGTGGCGATGCGCACCCAGTAGTTGTCGGCCCCTGCATACGTTATTATGTTATTTGAGATGTTCTCCATGTCGAGAGGTCTTGGCTGTGCGAACTTCACGAATTGCTTGCTCACGTAGGGCTCGTCGATGCCGTATACCACTTTCACCCATCCATTTCTCTCCCCGGCTACGGGGAAGAGCTGGTAGGTGGGCAGGTGCATGGGCATGCCGTATTGGTAGAATTTCTCTGCACGCGGGTTGGGTGCAGTACGCAGGTTAACGTTTGTAGTCTCCAGATACATCAGCTTTGCCGGAAATTCAACGCTGAAGTTTGTAACGCTTTCGTCCTCTTGTGCAAAAGTACGCTGGCAGACGGCTGTCAGCATAAGGATGCAGACAGCCACGGATTTCAGAAATGATTTTCTCATATTTCTTTGTTTTTAACGGCTGCGGGGGTATCAAGACCTCCGCAGCGGGAACAGTTTGGCGCCTTGTGCGCCACGTAAGAGTCTTTAGTCGATGTCGATGTTATGGAAGTTCACCTCAGTGGCAGCCATGCGGTAGGAGCTTGAGTTGCATGTCATTATGCCGCTGAGTTGAGTGATGTTTGTGCCTGCCCAATTGACGCGTATGACGAACGTGCGCGTCTGACCAGCCTTGAGCAAGCCTTGGAAACTACAGTGATCGAATGAGTTGCCGTCGGTAGAAATATCGCAGTTGAAACTTTCCGTGTCGCTCTTGAACATGTTGTTGACGTTGCCGAGATTGAGATAGTAGTCGCTGATGTCCTTGCCCGTGTTGTTGGTGACGGAGAAGCGAATGTCAATGACAGATTTCGTGCCGAAAGTCTTGCGGCTCGTGCCGAGCAGCTTGTAGGAGAGTCCGAAGTCGTTGGTGTCGATGCCTGAGAGGAGCTTGCGGTTGTCCGTGATTTTCACGTTGTCGACATTGCCGCCGCCGTTGAAGTCAAGGTCAGCGCAGGAGCAGGCGAACTTCAGGTCGAGTTTCTTGGCACTGTTGGTGGGGTCGAAGCTACTGATGCGGAAAGAACCGCTGACGCTTCCGTCCTTCACTATCGACTTGCGGGCGCTTGTTCCCCACTCGCCGCCGAAGGAGACTTCAGAGTAGTATTCCTTTCCGAGATTGTCTTTACTCATGTTCCAAACGCTGCTGCCATTGAGCTGCACCTCCTGCAGATTCTTGCCGGAGACATTCTTCAGATTGAAGTCGACGATGAGCACGCCTGAAACGCGCTCGCAGCGAGTCACCTCCATGCGGAAGTACTTCTTGAATGTTGGGTTACCATTCTCGTCGGTCTCGTCATTCTTGCATGAGGCAAGGGTCAGGACGGCGAGAAGAATCAGAAACAAATACTTTACGTTTTTCATATTGCTGTTGATGAAAGTTGTGGTAAGTGCGTGTGTATGCGACTTTACCGAATTGGAAAATATAGGTTGTTGTTTTGTATTTGCTGACAAAGTTAACAATATTTTCCGATTTTTTGAATCGGGGGGGGTAAAACGCGCTCTTTTTAACAAAAATAAAGACTATCTTTTGATTCGCCGCTTCTAAAGCGGCGCTTTAGTATGGTTAAAGCGCTCGTTTGGTTTGCATTTTCTAAAGCGGCGCTTTAGCATGATTAAAGCGTCGCTTTAGCATACGAAAAGTGGCACTTTAGATTGCCTAAAGTGCCACTTTAAAAATTATCGGAAAAAGCCTTTGTTTTTCCCCTTTTTTTTACTTCTTGAGCAGAGCCATTGTGTCCTTGGCAATCATCAGCTCCTCATCGGTCGGGATGACGCAAACGGTCACCTTAGAATCGGGAGCGGAGATGATAGCCTCCTCGCCACGCACGTTGTTGGCTTCGGCGTCCATCTTCACGCCGAGGAACTCCAAGCCGGAGCAAGCCTCGAGGCGTGTGCCGATCTGGTTCTCGCCGACGCCGGCAGTCCATACGATGATGTCAACACCGCCCATAGCTGCGGCGTAAGCGCCGATATACTTCTTGATGCGGTAGTTGTACATCTTCAGGGCAAGCTGTGCGCGCTCGTTGCCTTCCTTGGCAGCGCTCTCAATCTCGCGCATGTCGGAAGAGATGCCCGTAATGCCGAGCACGCCGCTCTCCTTGTTGAGGAAGTCGGCCATCTCCTGCGGCTTCTTGCCGAGCTTCTCCATGAGGAAGGTCACGGCAGACGGGTCGATGTCGCCTGAGCGCGAGCCCATCATCACGCCGGCGAGCGGAGTGAGGCCCATAGATGTGTCGACGCACTTGCCGAACTTAACGGCAGACACGGAGGCACCGTTGCCGATGTGGCAGGTGATGATGCGCTGTGTCTTGATGTCGCGGCCGAGGTATTCGCAGACGCGCTGCGACACGTAGCGATGGGAGGTGCCGTGGAAGCCGTAGCGGCGCACGTGGTACTTCTCATAGAGCTCGTAGGGAATGGCGTAGAGATAAGCATAGTCGGGCATGGTGCTGTGGAAGGCGTTGTCGAAGACGCACACCTGCGGCGTGTTGGGCATGAGCTTGTCGACGGCGCGCAGACCCTTCAGGTGGCCGGCGTTGTGGACCGGAGCGAGGTCGCAGAGGCTCTCGATGCCGTCCTCAACCGACTTGTCGACGATGACGCTCTTCTCGAAGAGGTCGCCGCCCTGCACGATGCGGTGGCCCACGGCGTCAATCTCGTCGAGGCTCTTGATGGCACCGATCTCCGGGTCGAGCAGACACTGGAACACGAAGTTGACGCCTTCCTTGTGGTCGGGCATGTCGTGCATGATCTTCTTCTTCTCGCCGTTGGGGAGAGTGACCTTGATGAATGCCTCGTCGAGGCCTATGCGCTCCACGCCGCCTGCTGCGAGCACGGAGTTGTCGTCCATGTTGTACAACTTATACTTGATAGATGAACTTCCACAGTTCAGAACTAAGATTTTCATATTTGAATTTTGAGTTTTGAATTTTGAGTTTTGAGTTGTTGCGGCATGCTGCCGCAATTTTGAATTTTTGAGTTTTGAATTTTGAGTTGTTGCGGCATGCTGCCGCAATTTTGAGTTTTGAGTTTTGAGTTTTGAATTTTGAGTTGTTGCGGGATGCTGCCGCAATTTTGAATTGTCGACTATGACGATTTCGAATTCTCTATTTTTGAGTTGGAGGGCAATCAGCCGCTGTTATTTTCTTTGTTATAGAAACAAGCATTCGTTTTAGCTCTTCGCAATCATTATATATAGATTCGTATTGTTTTGGGGTTATATACTGCGTCTTTTGCAACAGCCGCAACCAATACAGAGTCTCATTAGCTTCTTTGAGCGAGATGTAGAGTTTGGCAACAAAGTCATTTCTGCTTATCGCACATTGCGATTCTGCCACATTGGCTCCGATGCTTGTCCCACTACGGAACATCTGGTCGGCAATTCTTCGTTCATGCTTCTCTTCGTTAAGGAATCGGCATAAACCAATTATGCGGATAGAGAAATTCATACACTTCTCTTCCAATAGCTTCCCGAAGTCGCTCATAAATGCAATCTCAATTCAAAATTGAATAATTCAAAATCGGCGCAGCCGACAATTCAAAATTAAAAACTCAAAATTCAAAATTCAAAACTCCTAACTCCTAATTGGATGCGAAGAAGTAAATTGCGGAGCAATTTACTTCTTTGCATCCATTGCCTGGCAAGCCGTGATGGCTACCATGTAGTAGATGTCGTCGACGGAGCAGCCGCGCGAGAGGTCGTTCACCGGGCGTGCGATACCCTGGAGGATTGGACCGATGGCGATGGCGTTGCCGAGGCGCTGCACGAGCTTGTAGGAGATGTTACCCACCTCAAGGCAAGGCACAACGAGCACGTTGGCATGGCCTGCGATAGGAGAGCCCGGAGCCTTCTTCTCGCCTACAGCCGGAACGAGGGCGGCATCTGCCTGCAGCTCGCCGTCGAGCTTCAGCTCAGGAGCCAGCTCATGTGCGAGGCGTGTAGCCTCCACAACCTTGTCGACCACTTCGTGCTTTGCGGAGCCCTTCGTGGAGAAGCTCAGCATTGCCACGCGCGGATCCTGGATGCCGGCAACCGAGCGTGCTGTCTGCGCCGTGCATACGGCAATCTGTGCGAGCTGCTCTGCTGTAGGAACAGGAGTAACAGCCACATCGCCCATGACGATGATGCCGTCGTCGCCGTACTGGTGCTCGTGTGTGAGCATGAGCATGGCGCCGCTGACGCAAGTGACGCCCGGGGCGCACTTGATAATCTGGAGAGCCGGGCGCAGCGTGTCGCCCGTGGTGCTCAGTGCGCCGGAAATCTGTCCGTCGGCGCCCTCGGTCTTGATGATCATGCAGCCGAGGTAGAGCGGGTTCTTCACGAGCTCGCGGGCCTGCTCGATGGTCATGCCCTTCTTCTTGCGCAGCTCGGCGAGAAGCGTGGCGTACTCCTCAGCCTTCGGATTGTTGAGCGGGTCAACGATGGTGGCCTTGTCGATGTTGTGGAGGTCCCACTTCTCGGCGAGAGACTTTATCTCCTCAGGATTGCCGATGAGGATAAGGTTGGCAAGTTCGTCGGCCAGCACGCGGTCGGCTGCTCTCAGTGTGCGCTCCTCGGTAGCTTCCGGGAGCACGATGCGTTGCTTGTCGCTCTTGGCGCGTGCAACGATGTGATCAAGTAAATTCATATTATTATATTATAATATATATAATGTGTTATTAGTTGCTCTTTAGTAGGGTGTTTGAATGTCGCGTGTTGTAACGTTGACTTTGCAAAATTAGTAAAAATATATGAGTTAAGCCCTTTGTGGCACTAATATATTTTGGCGACACAAGGCGCAGGGCGTCTGCGTGCCGTCAGAAATTCATCTCCTTGGAGAGAATGTTCTCCAGTTTCTCCGCCGAGAGGCGCAGCTGGAATTCGCCCTTTATGGCGACGCTGATGCCGCCCGTCTCCTCAGAGACGACGATGGCGATGGCGTCGCTGTCCTGCGAGATGCCGAGAGCGGCGCGGTGGCGCAGTCCGAGTTCCTTCGGTATGTCGTGGTTGTGGCTGACGGGAAGGATACATCCGGCGGCGCGTATGCGCTTGCCGGTGATGATCATGGCGCCGTCGTGGAGCGGCGAGTTCTTGAAGAAGATGTTCTCGATGAGGCGCTGGTTGATGCGTGCGTCGATGATGTCGCCCGTGTCGACGATGTCGTCGAGGCGTATGCCTCGCTCAATGACGATGAGTGCGCCCACCTTGCCGCGCGACATGTCCATGCATGCCATGACGATGGGCATGATGGTCTCCTTGTCGGCGGCTGCGTCCTTCTTGCCGCTACCGATGAGCAGGAAGCGCGTCACTGCCTTGAAGCGCTGATGGGCACCGAGCGAGTAGAGAAAGCGGCGTATCTCCTCCTGGAAGAGCACAATGAGTCCGATGACGCCCACGCTGACGAGCTTGTCCATGATGGCACCGAGGAGGCGCATCTCAAGTACCTGGCTGACGAAGAGCCAGACGAGCACGAAGACGATGATGCCGATGAAGACGTTGAGCGAGCGGCTTTCCTTCATCAGACGGTAGATATAATAGAGCATCATGGCGACAAGCAGAATGTCGATGAAGTCTTTTATTCCGAAGTCAATCATATATAGAGTTGTGAGTTCTTATGTTCTGGGTTTTCATTTAAAGATTAAAATTCCGAAGCATTTTCACGGCTTCTGCAGCTTCCCTCACGTCGTGCACGCGCAATATCGACGCACCCTTGAGGAGCGAGACGGTGTTGAGCACGGTGGTGCCGTTGAGGGCGGTGGTGGGGTCGCCGCCGAGAAGTTTGTAAATCATGCTCTTGCGCGATATGCCCACGAGCACCGGCAGATGCAGTTCGAGCAGGCGCTCGGCATGGTTCATTATCTCATAGTTTTGCTCCAAAGTCTTGCCGAAGCCATAGCCGGGGTCGAGGATGATGTCCTTCGCACCGAGGTCGCGCAGGCGCTGCACTTCGGCAGCGAAATTGCGCATCATGCCGTCGAGCGTCGGTTGCACCGACATGAGGATGTAGGGCACGCCGAGCTTTGCAACCGTCGCGAACATGTCGCCCTCCTCACGGATGGCTTTGCCCACGATGCCCGTGATGCCGCCCTCCGACACGTCGTTGATGATGTCGGCGCCGAACTCCTCCACACATTGACGCGCCACGAGCGGTCGATAGGTGTCCACAGACACTACGGCGTCGGGTTGCTCACGGCGCACAATGGCGAGGGCACGCTTCAGGCGCGCCGTCTCCTCCTCCTGGCTCACCTCCTCCGCTCCGGGGCGCGTGGAGAATGCTCCAACGTCTATGATGCCGCCGCCCTCGGCGACAATCTGGTTGGCGCGGTCGGCTATCTCAGCCTCCGTCTGCTTGCGGCTGCCGCAATAAAAAGAGTCGGGAGTGGCGTTGAGGATGCCCATGACAACGGGCTTGGAAAGGTCGACGAGGCGGCCACGTACATTTATAGAGTATTGCATGATGTGTATTCTTTGTCGTTTTGGAATTCTATTGTTAATGTAGCGCAAATTACGCAATAATAATCGGAACAGCCAAACTTTTCTTCCAAAAAGACTTTCATATTTAGATTATTTATGCAACACGTTTACGGATTTTTATTTACTTTTGTGCAATCAAAAGAAAACGACAATGGAAATATCCGAACTTTATGAAATCTTTAAGCAACATCCCGTCGTGACGACCGACAGCCGCGACTGTCCGGAAGGCTCGCTGTTCTTCGCGCTCAAGGGCGCTTCGTTCGACGGCAACCGCTTTGCTGCCATGGCTCTGGAGAAGGGCTGTGCCTACGCCGTCGTTGACGAGAAGGAGTATGCCAGCGATGCACGCTGCATCCTCGTCGACGACTGCCTCGCCGCCCTTCAGCAACTCGCACGCTACCACCGCCGACAGCTCGGCACGCGCATCATCGGCATCACCGGCACCAACGGCAAGACAACAACAAAGGAACTGACCTCCGCTGTGCTTCAGGAGAAATACAACGTGCTCTTCACGCAGGGCAATTTCAACAACGACATCGGAGTGCCGAAGACGCTGCTGCGCCTCCGCCCCGAGCACGACCTCGCCGTGGTGGAGATGGGCGCCTCGCATCCCGGCGACATACGCACGCTCGTAAACATCGTTGAGCCCGACTATGCCATTATCACCAACGTTGGCAGGGCACATCTGCAGGGCTTCGGATCCTTTGAGGGCGTCATCCGCACGAAGGGTGAGCTCTACGACTTTATGCGCGAGCGCCGACACGGGGGCGAGCAGGGCAAGGAGCCCAAGGGCTGCGTCTTCATCGACCGTGGCAATGAGCATCTGCTGCCGATTGCCCACGACCTCAACCTCGTAGAGTACGGCAGTGAGGAGAACGGCGCATTGTACGTTAGCGGTCGCGTCGTCGACTGCGAGCCGATGCTCCACTTCCAATGGAGACATGCCGGCGGCGAATGGCACGACGTGAGAAGCCGTCTTATCGGATCATACAACCTGCAGAATATGCTTGCTGCCGTCACGATAGGAACTTATTTCGGAGTGGATGCAGACAAAGTGTCGCATGCACTTGAGGCTTACACGCCGTCGAACAACCGCTCCCAACTTGAACAGACTGCCGACAACCGACTCATCGTCGACGCCTACAACGCCAACCCGACAAGCATGACGGCGGCGCTGAACAACTTCTGTTCGCTCCACGCTGACAACAAAATGTGCATCATCGGCGACATGAAGGAACTGGGCAGCGTCAGCCACGACGAACATCAGCGTATCGTCGACCTGCTTTCCGATTCCGACGTGGAGACAGTGTGGCTTGTCGGAGAGGAGTTTGAACACTGCAAGACGACACCGAAGTTCCGCAAGTTTGAGAATGTAGCTCAGGTGAAGGAAGCCATCAGTGAGAACAAACCGCGCGGAAAGTATATCCTTGTGAAGGGTAGCAACGGCACACACCTCTACGAATTGCCGCCGCTGCTGTAATAAGTGGTGCTTCCTTGATGGCAAGTAGATATACGAAAAAAGGCAATCGGAAAAACCGATTGCCTTTTATTGTCGGGATGACAAGATTCGAACTTGCGACCCCTACGTCCCGAACGTAGTGCGCTACCAACTGCGCTACATCCCGATTGCTATGTGGGCGTTATGCCTCAAAAGCGAGTGCAAAGGTACAACTATTTTTTCTATTACGTGCAAGATTTTCGGAAAAAGTTCAGAAAATATTTGAAGGGTGATAAAAAATGGCGGAAAAAGTTGCGGGAACAATAAAAAAGTACTACCTTTGCACTCGCTAAGAACAAACATAGCATGGTGCCATAGCTCAGTTGGTAGAGCAAAGGACTGAAAATCCTTGTGTCCCCGGTTCGATTCCTGGTGGTACCACAATAAAAGGAGTTACTCTTTCGAGTAGCTCCTTTTTTATTTTTTTTGATGGTGCCATAGCTCAGTTGGTAGAGCAAATGACTGACATTG
>DLKG01000017.1 GCA_002490315.1 Prevotella sp. UBA7594
AGCGTTGAGGGTAGGGCAAATCTGACCGAGCTTGGCGTTGTCACAGTGGATTATTCCACTCCAGTGCAACTTGCTCCTGGCGCTCGTCTCCAACTCGTGGATAGCGACGGAGTTGTGCAGAAAGAGACTGAGGCTACGCTTTCCGACAATGGTAAGATATGGACTGTATCGGCTGATTTCAGTGGCTGCGTGGTAAATGGTGGCTTTTCTCTGTGTATTCCCGAGGCTACTGTTGTCGGCACCGGTTCGGACATAACGGTTAACCGTCGCACACTTATTGCGCTCGATGGCAGTGTCTCGTCGGTAACAGGATTGACGCACCTACAGTCTACCGTTTCATTGAATGGCTCTTTGCTTACCATCAACGGAGTGGAGCCTGGCGACCATGTCGCTATATACGATGCAACGGGTAAACTTTACCTTCGTACTACATCTACAGCTAACTCGTTAACAGTAGACTTGCCTTCTAAAGGAGTATATATAGTGAAGACCAACGGTAGTGTCGTAAAAGTTGGAATGTAAGTAGGGCTACTTTACAGGTTTTGTTATGCAAACGCCATACTGAAGGGGCTGCTCTCGTTAAAAAAACAAATTTTTAGCTTATATATTCTGATTTTACATTATTAATGTGTAATTTTGCACTTCCGTGGAGTAGCCCTAATCGTGCCGAGCACAAAAACGCACGGTAAGGCATCTCAGAAACAGAATATAATAAGTAAAAACAATAAATACAAACAACGAAGAAATGAACATTTCATTTGAAAATCCCGACAAAGTGAATGGTCTGTTGACTATCACAGTCGAAGAAGCAGATTTCAAGGACTCTGTCGAGAAGACTCTCAAGGACTATCGTAAAAGAGCTAACATCCCGGGCTTCCGTCCTGGTCAGGCTCCTATGGGTATGATCAAGCGTCAGTTTGGCGCTTCTGTACGCTACGACGCTGTAAACAAGTTCGTTGGCGAGCAGCTCTACAAATACATTAAGGACAACAACATCCAGATGCTCGGAGAGCCCCTCCCTTCAGAGAAGCAGGAGACACCTGCCGACATCGAGAAGCCGGCTCCTTACACCTTCGTGTTCGACATCGCTGTCGCTCCGGAGATCAACATCGAGCTCAACGGCCGCAACAAGATTGACTACTACACAATCAAGGCTGACGACAAGCTCGTAAACGAGCAGATCGAGATGTACCAGGGCCGTGCAGGCAAGTACGAGAAGGCAGAGGAGTATGATCCGGAGCAGAACGACCTCCTCAAGGGCGACCTCCGCGAGCTCGATGCAGAGGGCAACACTAAGGAAGGCGGCATCACCGTTGAGGGTGCTGTGCTTATGCCTTCTTATATCAAGGTGGACGAGCAGAAGGACCTCTTCAAGGGTGCCAAGCTCGGCGACATCATCACCTTCAATCCCCGCAAGGCTTATCCGGAGGGCGAGGCAGAGATTTCTTCTCTCCTCAAGATCGACCGCGAGCAGGCCAAGACCCTCGAGTCGAACTTCAGCTATCAGATTACCGAGATTCAGCGCTTCAAGAAGGCTGAGCTGGGTCAGGAGCTTTTCGACCAGGTGTTCGGCAAGGACGAGGTGAAGAGCGAGGAGGAATTCCGCAACAAGATCGTGGAGAGCCTCAAGCCGCAGCTCGAGACCAACTCCGACTATAAGTTCATGCTCGACGTGCGTGCATACTGCGAGAAGAAGGTGGGCGAGCTCACATGGCCTGACGCTCTTCTCAAGCGCGTTATGCTCCTCAACAACAAGGACAAGGGTGAGGACTTCGTGGAGAAGAACTACGCAGAGAGCATCAAGCAGCTCGAGTGGCACCTCATCAAGGAGCAGCTCGTGAAGGCACAGAACATCAAGGTTGACGACAACGACATCCGCGAGGCTGCCAAGGAGATGGCCCGTATGCAGTTCGCTCAGTACGGCATGACAAGCGTGCCCGAGGAGTACATTGACAACTACGCTGGCGAGCTTCTCAAGAAGCGCGAGGCTGTCGACAACTTCGTAGAGCGTGCCATTGACGTGAAACTCGCCGCCGCCCTCAAGGCAGCTGTTACGCTCAACAACAAGGAGGTGACACTCGACGAGTTCAACGAGATGATGAAGGAGAAGTAAAAAAACGAAGGCGTGTCAAGACTTCCTTTTGGCACACACTCTCGTTTTCAGAGTTTTATAAATAGTACAGGCCGCCTGCAGGTGAATAAGAAAATCACTTGCAGGCGGCTTTTTCTTGCAGAAAAATGCCTGCAGATAACGACAGTTTTCCACTTTTTTTGTATCTTTGTAAATAGATACACTTTTTCCGAACAGAAATAAATACATTTAGAACAAAAATATGAACGACTTCAGAAAATTTGCAACAAGCCGAGGCGTCAGTGGAATGGTGCTCGACGACGTTATAAAGGCACAGGCGCAGTACCTCAACCCCTACATCCTTGAGGAACGCCAGCTCAACGTCACGCAGATGGACGTCTTCTCGCGCCTCATGATGGACCGCATCATCTTCCTCGGCACCGAGATCAACGACTACACCGCCAACACCCTCTCCGCACAGCTCCTCTACCTCGACTCCGTAGACCCGGGCAAGGACATCTCCATCTACATCAACTCTCCCGGCGGAAGCGTGACAGCAGGTCTTGGCATATACGACACCATGCAGTTTATCACCTCCGACGTGGCGACGATGTGTACGGGCATGGCGGCGTCTATGGCTGCCGTGTTGCTCGTGGCAGGACAGGAAGGCAAGCGCTCCGCTCTCAAGCATAGCCGCGTCATGATACACCAGCCTCTCGGTGGCGTGCAGGGCCAGGCGTCAGACATCGAGATTGAGGCACGCGAGATACAGAAGTTCAAGAAGGAACTCTACACCATCATCTCCGAACACTCGCACACGCCGTTCGACAAGGTGTGGGCAGACTCCGACCGCAACTACTGGATGACAGCAGAGGAGGCAAAGGAGTACGGAATGATCGACCAAGTAATGATCAGAAAGAAATAAAATTCCAAGAGAATAAAATGCCAAAGAAAGTATGCAGCTTCTGTGGAAGAAGCGAGAAAGACGTCAACTTCCTCATCACCGGTCTCAACGGCTTCATCTGCGACCAGTGCGCACAGCAGGCTTATCAGATCGTGCTTGAGGCAGGCTTCGGACCCGAAGGGACGCGCAAGAACGACGACAAGTTTGCCCTCTCACTCACCGACGTGCCAAAGCCTACTGAGATAAAGAAATACCTCGACGAGTACATCATCGGGCAGGACGACGCCAAGAAATACCTCTCTGTAGCCGTCTACAACCACTACAAGCGTCTCCAGCAGCACTCCGACGGCAAGGACGACGACGGCGTGGAGATTGAGAAGAGCAACATCATCATGGTGGGCTCCACCGGAACCGGCAAGACCCTCCTCGCACGCACAATTGCCAAACTGCTGAAAGTGCCGTTCACCATCGTCGACGCCACCGTCTTCACCGAGGCTGGCTACGTGGGCGAGGACGTGGAGAGCATCCTCTCGCGACTGCTCCAAGTGGCCGACTACGACGTGGCTGCCGCCGAGCGCGGCATCGTCTTCATCGACGAGATCGACAAGATTGCACGCAAGGCCGACAATCCGAGCATCACGCGCGACGTGAGCGGCGAGGGCGTGCAGCAAGGCTTGCTCAAGCTCCTTGAGGGCACGATGGTCAACGTGCCGCCAAAGGGAGGACGCAAGCACCCCGACCAGGACTACATCCATGTCGACACGCGCAACATCCTCTTCATCTGTGGCGGAGCCTTCGACGGCATCGAGCGCAAGATTGCACAGCGACTGAACACGCACGTCGTAGGATTCAACTCCGTGCAGAACGTGCGCCATCTCGACAAGGGCAACCTCATGAAGTATATCCTTCCGCAAGACCTCAAGTCGTTTGGCCTCATTCCTGAAATCATCGGTCGCCTTCCGGTGCTCACCTATCTCAACCCGCTCGACCGCGACGCCCTTAGGCGCATTCTTGTCGAGCCGAAGAACTCTATCATCAAGCAATACTGCAAACTGTTCGAGATGGACGGCATAAAGCTTGAGTTCACCCCAGAGACCTACGACTTCATCGTCGACAAGGCCGTAGAGTACAAACTCGGTGCGCGCGGACTGCGCTCCATTGTGGAGTCGATTGTTATGGACGCCATGTTCGAGGCTCCTTCGGAGAAAATCGACACCTTCACCGTTACTCTCGACTACGCCAAGAAACAGCTTGAGAAGGCAAACCTGAAATAAAAGTATATTGGAGTTGATGGAACTTATTGGTAGTTAGCCTGCATACGACAGGCACGAAGATGGCGGACGCGAGCGTAGCGGGCTAACTTCCATTAACTTCTGTATATCCAAGAAAAATCTTATTACTATGACTGGGACAATTAACCTCAACGAAAAACTCAAACACTACTTCGGCTTCGACTCTTTCAAGGGCGAGCAGGAAGCCATCATACGCAATCTTCTTGACGGCAACGACACCTTTGTGCTCATGCCGACAGGAGGAGGAAAGAGCTTGTGCTATCAGTTGCCGTCACTCATTATGGACGGCACGGCAATTGTCGTGTCGCCGCTCATAGCGCTGATGAAGAACCAGGTGGATGTCGTCAATTCGCTCACGGAGGAAAACGGACTTGCCCACTATCTCAACTCATCGCTCAACAAGGCTGCCGTGCAGCAGGTGTACAACGACGTGCACAGCGGACGCACCAAACTGCTCTACGTGGCGCCGGAGTCGCTCAACAAGGAGGAGAATCTCGCGTTCTTCCAGTCGTTCCCAATCTCTTTCTATGCCGTTGATGAGGCTCATTGCATCTCCGAATGGGGACACGACTTCCGTCCGGAATACCGCAACATACGCCCGACCATCAACAAGATAGGCAACGCCCCGGTCATAGCTCTCACCGCTACCGCCACCGACAAGGTGCGCATGGACATAAAGAAAAGCCTCGGCATCACCGATGCGCGGGAGTTTAAAAGCTCCTTCAACCGTCCCAACCTCTACTACGAGGTACGCCAGAAGACGAAGGACATCGACCGACAAATCATAAAGTTCATCAAACAGCATCCCGGAAAGAGCGGCATCATCTACTGCATCTCGCGCAAGAAGGTGGAGGAACTCGCTGCCGTGCTCAAGGCCAACGAGATAAAGGCGGCGCCCTATCACGCCGGACTCGACTCTGCCACGCGCTCGCAGACGCAGGACGACTTCCTCATGGAGCGCATCGACGTCATCGTCGCCACCATTGCTTTCGGCATGGGCATCGACAAGCCCGACGTGCGATTCGTAATCCATTACGACATTCCGAAGAGCCTTGAGGGCTACTATCAGGAGACGGGTCGCGCCGGACGCGACGGCGGAGAGGGTATCTGCCTGGCGTTCTACGCCTACAAGGACTTGCAGAAACTGGAGAAGTTCATGGAAGGAAAACCCGTGGCTGAGCAGGACATCGGACGCCAGCTCCTGCAGGAGACGGCAGCCTACGCTGAGTCGTCGGTGTGCCGCCGCAAGGTGCTCCTCCACTATTTCGGAGAGGAATATCCCCACGACAACTGTGGCAACTGCGACAACTGCAAGCACCCGAAGGTGAAGCGCGACGGCAAGGAGGCTCTGCTCATCGTACTGCGCTCCATCATCGCCGTCAAGGAGGCGTTCAGGCAAGACTACATCATAGACTTCGTGAAGGGACGCGCCACTGACGACATCGTCTCCCACCATCATGACAAGCTTGAGGACTTCGGAGCCGGCGAGGACATGCCGGCAAAGATGTGGAACCCCGTGATACGCCAGGGTATGATAGCTGGCTATATCCACAAGGACATCGAGAGCTACGGATTGCTGAAGGTGACGGCGGCAGGCAGACGCTACCTTAAGAATCCCGTTGACTTCACATACGTTGAGGACACTGACTTCAGCGAAGCCGCCGACGATGAGACGGAGACAACGGTCTCTGCCCTCGACCCTACACTCTATTCAATGCTCGTCGACCTGCGCAAGCGCGTGGCACACAAGCAGAACCTCCCTGCCTACGTCATCTTCCAGGACGTGTCGCTTGAGCAGATGGCGACGATGTATCCCGTCTCCGTTGAAGACCTGCGCAACATTCAGGGGGTTGGCGTGGGAAAGGCCAACAGATATGGCAAGCCTTTCTGCGAACTTATCAGCCGCTACTGCAAGGAGAACGAGATAGAGCGGCCTGAGGAGCTCTTCGTGCGCACTGTAGCAAAGGACTCCATGAAAAAGGTAAAGATAATACAATACATCGACCGGCGTATGCCGCTCGACGACATCGCTTCCGCGCTCAATCTTGACTTCGACGAACTGCTTGGCGACCTTGACTCTATCGTCTATAGCGGCACGAAACTCAACATCGACTACTTCCTTGAGGATGTTATGGACGACGACCAGATAGATGACATCTACGAGTACTTCCGCGAGTCGGACACGGACAGTATAGAAGCTGCCGTGGAAGAGCTTGGTGGTGACTATGAGGAGAACGAGATTAGGCTTGTGAGGATAAAGTTCCTCTCGGAGCAGGCCAACTAATCCTCCTCAACTGCAATAAACGTTTATGCGGGCTGTAAGCGCAGCCTACTCTTCATATTGGGGTATACGGTAATGACGCAACGCGCCCTGCAAGGGCAAAAGCTTAAACCAATTAATGCTTTTGCCCTTGCAGGGCGCGTTGTTTGATATGACCTTTATTCCCAGGGCGATGCCTTGGGCTATGGGCTTATTGGGCTTTCAGCCCGTGGCGGAGGTCTCCGGCCTCCGCCACGGATAACTGGGAGAGGGGGCGC
>DLKG01000065.1:0-14451 GCA_002490315.1 Prevotella sp. UBA7594
GTTCTATGTTGAACTTGCGACGTGCCAACTACACGCTCATGAACCGCTACTACTTCACCGCCACCCTGCGTGACGACGGCTCCTCACGATTCAAGAAGCACTGGGGCCTCTTCCCGTCGTTCGCCTTCGCATGGCGCATCAAGGACGAGGCCAACCTGAAGAACATCGACTGGCTCTCCGACCTTAAGTTCCGCGCCGGCTACGGCAAGACCGGACAGCAGGAAGGTATCGACAACTACCTCTGGTTCAAGCAGTACAAGAAAGGCCAGAACTTCGGTAACTATCCTATCGGCAACGGCGACGGCACTATCTACACGCCGCTCTACTACAACGACGACCTGAAGTGGGAGACAACGACAACGTACAACCTCGGTCTTGACTTCGGCTTCTGCAACCAGCGCTTCACCGGTAGCCTCGACTACTATGTGCGCAAGACAACCGACCTCATCAACTCCGCTCCTGTTGCAGCCCTCGCAGGTTCTGCCGACAAGGGCATACAGAACATCGGCTCGCTGAAGAACCAGGGTATTGAGGCAACCTTCAACTGGGTGGCTCTCAACACTAAGGACTGGTACTGGACAATGAGCTACAACGTTACCTACAACCAGAACACCATCACCGACCTCAACGGCGTAAGCGAGACTGGCGATCCTGTTCCGACAGGCGACAACATCGACAAGGTGAACAAGGTGCTTGCTTATCAGACGGGCTATCCTGCCACATCTTTCTACGTATATGAGCAGATGTACGACAAGAACGGCAAGCCTATCGAGGGCGCTGTGGTCGACCGCAACGGCGACGGTGTCATCAGCGAGGCAGACAAGTATCTCTACAAGCAGGCTGCAGCCCCCGTCACAATGGGCTTCTCCACACGTGTTGAGTACAAGGGCTTCGACCTTGGCTTCTCGCTCCGCGCAAGCCTCGGCAACTATGTGTTCAACAACTTCGAGCAGGGCAACCGCCTGAAGACAACGAGTGCCGTATGGTGCCAGAGTGCTTATCTCGCCAACCGTCCGGTGAGCACACTCGGATGGCTCTCCGACAAGGAGGAGTCTAAGCTCTCCGACTACTTCGTGCAGAACGCTTCCTTCCTCAAGATGGATAACATCACGCTCGGCTACTCCTTCAACCGCCTCTTCAAGAGCGGCTCATGGAACGGCATCTCGGGACGTATCTACGGATCGGTAAGCAACGTCTTCACCATCACCAACTACAAGGGTATCGACCCGGAGGTGTACAACGGTATAGACAACAACATCTATCCGCGTCCAATCACCTTCCAGCTCGGATTGAACCTCAATTTCTAATTTCTTCAAGGAAAATAACTTAAACGATTTACGACAATGAAAAGATATATCAAATCGGCTCTCGCACCTGCCGCAGCTCTGCTCATCAGTCTCGCTTCGACATCGTGCCTCAACGACCTCGACAAGGATCCAATCAGTCCGAAGATTGACCTTGAGGTGAGCAATGACGGACTCTACAACAAGTGCTACGCCAACTTCGGTATCAACGGTAACGGTAGCGGTAGCAACAGTGACGACGACTCCGACGTGAAGGGATTCAATGACGCTGGCATGACGGGTCTTGTGCGCGCCATGTTCAACATCAACGAACTGCCGACCGACGAGGCCACCTGCTCATGGGGCGATGGTCTGCAGGAGCTCAACTCTGCTACGTACGCTCCGTCGCATCCTTGGGTGAAGCTCTATTTCGTGCGCCTTACGCTCGGCATCACTACTTGCAACCAGTATCTTCAGGTGGCAGGCAGCGCCGACGCCACGAAGACTGCTGAGGTGCGCTTCCTCCGCGCCATGCAGTACTATCTGCTCATGGATGCCTACGGCAACGTGCCTTTCACGGAGACGCTTGAGAAGCCTGTGCAGAAGTCGCGCGAGGAGATGTACAACTGGCTCGTGCAGGAGCTGAAGGACATTGAGCCCAACCTCCTCGACGCCCAGCCGAAGACTTCTTCCGACCCCAACTACGGACGCATCGACAAGGCTGCCTGCTGGCTCCTCCTCTCTCGCCTCTACCTCAATGCAGAGGTGTACACGGGCAAGGCTGAGTGGCAGCTCGCCAAGGACTATGCCGACAAGGTCATAAAGTCGAACTACAAGCTCAACACTACAGGCTCTTCCGACGGCAAGTGGAGCGCCTACCAGATGGTGTTCATGGGCGACAACATGGAGACTTCAGCCCACAACGAGATTCTCTTCCCGATTATCAATATCTCGGGCAAGACTGCCAGCTACGGCAACTCGCTCTTCCTCATCGCTGGTACGTTCGACGGCGCTATGCACGCCAACCAGGACGACCCGAATGGTTCCAACGGCTGCGTGGGACAGAACTGGATCGGTCTTCATCCGCGTGTGGCTCTCGTGAAGAAGTTCTTCGAGGACAAGGCTGAGAAGGACATTCCTAACGTGCCTTCATATAAGATGACCACTGAGGCTGGCGACGACCGCGCCCTCTTCTGGGGTGAGGATCGCCCGCTCGAAATCAGCACCATCACAAAGTCGTCGGAAGGCTTCGGCGTGACGAAGTTCCTCAACTACAATGCTGAGGCTTCAAGCCCCGCTCATGTGGACGCTTCCTTCGCCGACATGGACTGGCCGTTCATGCGCGTCGCTGAGGCTTACCTCAACTATGCTGAGGCTGACGCACGCCTTAACGGCGGCAAGACTGCCGGTGAGGCTACGCGACTCGTCAACGAACTCCGTGCACGTGCCAACGCTTCACAGCACACTGACGTGACGAAGGGCTACACGCTCGACGAACTCTGCGACGAATGGGCACGCGAGTTCTACTTCGAGGGTATGCGCCGTACAACGCTCGTGCGCTTCGGAAAGTTCGGTGGCGACACTGGTTACAACTGGGACTGGAAAGGCGGCGTGAAGGAAGGAAAGAACTTCGATTCTCACTTCAATGTCTATCCTATTCCTTACACTCAGATTCAGAGCAACTCTAATCTGACACAGAACCCCGGATACACAAACTAAGCCAAAAGGCTGATGGGGCAGGACATGCCCCATCGGCTTGAAGGTTTGAATTTTCATCATTACCTTTAAACAACCAAAAAATGAAAAATATATTCAAGTCAATAATGTTTGTGGCTGCCGGCGCACTGATGTTCGCTTCCTGCGACGACGACACCACTCCGGTGCTTGAACTGGAGAACGCCGCCACACTCAACGCAATCAACGGCGATTGCGTCATCACAAAGGCCAACTACAGCGAGCAGTTCCCGGAGATTTCCTGGGAGAAGGCAAGCTACGGCAAGGGTGCAATCGTCAACTATGAGGTGACGCTCACCAACAACGAGACGCAGAAGAGCGTTGTCATCGGCGAGACTACCAACACGACGAAGCTCGACCTCTCCAATGAGATGATGAACTCCTTCCTCGCACAGACGGGCGCTTTCCCGGGTAAGGCTTCGCAGTACACCGTGTCGCTGAAGTCGAGCACTTACAGCACTTACGTCAATGACGCGTCGAACACCATCTCTTTCAACGCTACTCCGTACGACCCGAAGACAGACGGCGTGACATGGAAGTACGCTTATGTGGCTGAGAACTATCCCAACTGGGACTTCACTAAGGCTTACCTCATCGGCGACCCTGATAATGACGGCTATTACGAAGGCTTTGCGCAGTTTGACAACAACAACACAACGTACGCCATCCTCGAAGGTGCCGACCCTTCGCATGTCATCGCAAAGGACAAGACTGTGGAGAAGAAGGGCTTCCTGAAGATTGGAGTAAATGCTGACGGCTCCGTGGAGCAGAGCGCTCCTCTCACATGGTGTATCATCGGCGACGCCACCTCTGGCGGCTGGGACAAGGACACCGAGATGGAGTATGATGCCACTACACGTACATGGAGCTGTATTGCAATGCTCTCCGACAAGGAATTAAAGTTCCGTAACGAAAACGACTGGAACACTAACTTCGGCTCTGACGGCACCGAGAACGGACTTGTAAAAGACGGTCAGAACATAAAGATTGCAAAGGCTCATGGCTACATCGTGAGACTCAACATCACGAATGCCGGCAAGTACACATACTCTCTTGAGGAGACCGACATCGAGCAGTCGGCTGCTTCCGTGAAGTTGCCTGGTAGCTATCAGAACTGGGAACTCGACGACGAGAATATCTACACTCTCGCTTCTGAGTCACGCGACTTCAAGTTTACGGGCACTTACTACTTCGACAAGGGCGTTGAGTTCAAGATTAACGATGGTAACTGGCTCGGCGCTGTGGGCGGTGTCAACTGGGATTCTGACTACAAGAACGGTAGCTTGGTGCTTGGCGAAGGCGACAACATCAAGATTCCTGTAGCTGGCTATTGGCGCATATTCGCCGACACGAAGAAGGCAACTGCCACTCTCACACGCACTGGATGGGAAGTAATCGGCAGCGCAACGGCTGACGAGTGGAACAGCGGTCAGCTTATGGACTACGATCCTGCATCGAAGACATGGTCAATCACGCTTACGCTCAAGGACGGTGAGATCAAGTTCCGCTGGGACGGCGCTTGGGCACAGAACTTCGGTGGCGCACTTGATGCTCTTGAGCAGGACGGTGCAAATATCGCAGTGAAGGCTGGCACCTACAAGATTGTGCTTGACGTCAACGCGAAGAAGGCTACAATGACAAAACAGTAAGTCTTGCGCATTTCCGAAAAGGAAATGTTGAAAGTAATATTTAATGGACAACGGAACTACGAATGGTTCACACCAGTTCGGAGTTCCGTTGTTTTTTTTATGTATATACGGAATCTGAAAGCAATGCGAGAGTGGGTCTAAAGGGAAACAATGCTGAGCGCAGCCCACCAATTGCAGAGATTTCATTACTCCATATTATGGATGACCCCAACTTCTTATTTTTAATTCCACTTGCTTGTAATTGTTGAGGAAAATCACTAAATTTGCAGAAATAATAATATGTCGGACAAAACTATGTTTTCCGACCGCATTCCTCTTGTCTACTTAATGCTTCCTCTTTTTAAAAGAGAAAAGGAAGATGAATGTGAAAATGATTTTGGACGTTGGATTTATATACTTAAGTTACACCGGTCTTAGTGAAATGGACATAAAATATTTGAATTGAAAAAGATATATGGACAAAAATAAAATTCTTACGCTAATGGCAACTGCCGCGCTCATGGGAGTGTCGGCTTCTGTTGAAGCGCAGGTGAAGTACCCCAATACGCCAAAGGATAATACCATTGACGAATATTTCGGCGAGAAAGTTGCCGACCCTTACCGTTGGCTTGAAAACGACACGAGTGCGGCAACAGCGGAGTGGGTGAGGGCGGAAAATGCCGTCACCCGCAAGTATCTCGACAACCTGCCCATGCGCGGGGCCATTTTGAAGCGTCTTAAAGAAACTGCCAATTATGAGAAAATAGGTATGCCTTTTGAGAAAGGCGGCAAATGGTATGTCTTCCGCAACAACGGATTGCAGAATCAAAGCGTGCTCTATCAGATGGATCGTGCCAATGCTCCGGAGAAAGAACAGCGCGTGTGGCTCGACCCCAACACGTTGAGCCAAGACGGTACCGTGGCGTTGAAGGCTGTTTCTTTCTCGCATGACGGAAAGTTCATGGCTTATGTCATTTCACGCAACGGTTCTGACTGGGAGGAGATTTACGTGAAGGATGTAGCCACGGGGAAAACACTTCCCGATCATATTCAGTGGGCGAAGTTCACCACCGCCACTTGGCGTGGTGACGGATTCTATTACAGTGCCTATGATGCGCCGGAGAAAGGCAAAGAGACGTCTGCCAAGAACTCCGTTCAGAAGATTTATTTCCATTGTATGGGCACCGATCAGAGTGCCGACCAACTGTTCTATCAGAACCCGTCGCAGCCACTGAGATTCTATGGAGTGAGTGTTGACGACGACGAGCACTTTATGTATATGAGTGAGGACGGCATGGACAACGGTAACAATCTATATTTGCGCAATCTCTCGCAGCCCGACGCCCAATTCATACAGATGTGTTCCGATCCGCGATTCCGCTATTCGCCTGTTGGCACCATTGGCGACAAAACATATATTCTCACCAATGCCGGTGCTCCGAAGTATCGTCTTATGGTGGCGGAGGCCGACAAACCGGGCTATACAGACTGGCAAGAAGTAGTGCCGGAAGGCGAGAGCGTGCTTGAGGATGTCACCTTCACAGAGGGCGACCGCATGATATTGCAGTACTCTAAGGACAACTGCAACCAACTTTTTGTGTATTCAATAAAAGGACAGCGCCTTGCCGAGATAAAACTCCCTACATTCGGCTCGACATCAGTCAGCGGAAAGCGCACGCAAAAGGAACTGTTCTATTCCTTCACATCCTATACCGTGCCCAATACAATCTACAATTATGACACCGCGACGGGCAAGAGCAGCGTGGTTGCCACACCGAAAGTGGCGTTCCGAGCCAGCGACTACATGACGGAGATGCTCTTTTACACGTCGAAGGACGGCACGCGTGCGCCGCTCTTCATAACGCATAAGAAAGGCTTGAAACTCAACGGCAAGAATCCTCTTTTGCTCTATGGCTACGGTGGATTCAACGTGACGTACACGCCCTATTTCCTCTCCTCAATGATTCCGTTCATGGAGCGTGGTGGTGTGTATGTACATGCCGTACTGCGTGGCGGCGGAGAGTATGGTGAGGAGTGGCATTTGGCAGGCACGAAGCTACACAAGCAGAACGTCTTCGACGACTTTATCTCTGCCGCCGAGTTCCTCATAGCCAAGGGTTACACGTCAAAAGACTATCTTGCCATTCAGGGAGGCAGCAACGGCGGACTGCTTGTCGGCGCCTGTATGACGCAGCGTCCCGACCTCTTCAAGGTCTGTCTGCCTGCCGTGGGAGTGATGGATATGTTGCGCTATCATAAGTTCACTATCGGATGGAACTGGGCTCCCGACTATGGCACGTCGGAGAACTCTAAAGAGATGTTCGACTATCTGAAGGGTTACTCGCCCCTTCACACCCTGAAGCCAGGCGTTAAATATCCCGCCACGCTCATCACTACTGCCGACCATGATGACCGTGTTGTGCCGGCACATTCTTTTAAGTTCGCTGCACGTCTGCAGGAGTGTCAGGCGGGAACGGCTCCAGTGCTTATCAGCATAGGCGTGAATGCCGGGCATGGTGGCGGCAAGCCGTTGGCTAAACGCCTGGAGGAGACCGCCGACGCCTTGAGTTTCACGCTTTGGAACATGGGCATAAAGCGATAGCTCAAGTACGGGCGGCAAGCCGTGGGCAAAGCACTTGCAAACGTTTACAATGTATTTTCAATGATTGCTCACTTGATTTATGTCACGTGAGCAATCATTTTTTTAATTTTGCAGATGTTATACAACCCCACTACCTAATAGCGACGCCTTCGGGGCGTTTTATATATTACACATTTACATAGACAATCAAAAAAATCATAATATATGAAAATCATATTCAACATCCAGTATCGCACTGTCTTCGGCGAAGAGCTATTGCTGAGTTTCGTTGGAGGCGACGCAAAGCGCGGCAGTGTGCTTATGTCTACGGCAGACGGGCTCAACTGGAGCTGTGAGGTGGATGCCGACGGCAAGACCTTAAGCATGGACTATTACTATAGTGTGAGAAACTATAGCGGCATCACGCGCAGTGAATGGAAAACCGTGCCCCATCGTCTTGAACTTACCGCTCAGAAGGCCACACGCTATGAGGTGTTCGACAGATGGATAGACATACCAGGCGACACCTATCTCTATAGCTCCGCCTTCACCGACTGCGTGAACCGCCGCGCCGAAGGCCATGTGGAGCCGACAGGCTTCGACCGCACTGTGCGCATCGTTGTGCGTGCCCCGCAGCTCCGCATGGGATCGCGTCTTGCAGTGTCGGGAGCATGCAACGCTCTCGGTGGTTGGAATCTGTCGAAGGCGCTGCCGATGACGGAGCACAACCACAATGAATGGATTGTTGACATTGACGCCGACGCTCTTCTTGGGGCTGCCGGCGATAGGAAAAAGAATGTTTTAGGTGAGAAAGATATCAGTAGTAGTTTAGTTGAAAATCTTGAATTCAAGTTCGTTGCCTTTGGCGACAAAGGTGAGGAGTTGTGGGAGACGGGGCTCAACCGCTCTCTCGCTCTCTCGCCTTTAAAGAATGGCGAGGCGCGTGTCTTGACTTTCGACCAGGCATTCTTCGAACTTTGCGACGAGAAGCTCGCCGGCACGCTCGTGCCAGTGTTCTCGCTGCGCTCGGAAGGCAGTTTCGGCGTAGGCGACTTCGGCGATTTGAAGCTAATGATTGACTGGGTTGCCAAGACCCATCAGCGCCTTCTCCAAGTGCTGCCCGTCAACGATACTACCAGCACCCACACTTGGACCGATTCCTATCCTTATTCCTGCATATCCATCTTCGCACTCCATCCGCAGTACGCCGACCTTCGCCAACTTCCCCAGTTGAAGGACAAGAAGGCCGCAGCACGCTTCGAGTCGCTTCGTAAAGAACTCAACGCGCTTAGCCAAATCGACTATGAGCGCGTCAACAACGCCAAGACCGAATATCTGCAGTTGCTCTTCCAGCAGGAAGGCAAGAAGACGCTCGCCTCAAAAGCCTTCAAGGAGTTCTTCGCCGACTGTGAACATTGGCTTGTGCCTTACGCGCAGTATTGCTACCTGCGCGACAAGAACGGCACGTGCATCTTCAGCGAGTGGCACGACCACAACCAATGGGACGAAGCCGACCGCAAAGCTCTCTCCGACCCGAAGAGTGCGGACTACAGCAATGTTGCATTCTTCTATTACGTTCAGTTCGTGCTCGACCAGCAGATGCGCTCTGCACATGAATACGCCCGTGCACGTGGCGTGATTCTCAAGGGTGACATACCAATCGGAGTAAACCGCAACGGCTGTGACGTATGGCATGAACCGGAGTATTTCCATCTTGATTCGCAGGCAGGCGCACCGCCAGACGCCTTCTCCGTAAACGGACAGAACTGGGGCTTCCCTACCTACAACTGGGACCGCATGATAAGCGACGGCTGTCAATGGTGGGTGCGCCGTTTCCAAAACATGGCGAAATACTTCGACGCCTACCGCATCGACCACGTGCTCGGTTTCTTCCGCATTTGGGCAATACCAACCGACTGCGTCGGCGGACTCCTCGGACAGTTCCAGCCTTCGCTCGCCATGTCGCGCGACGAGATACAGAGCTACGGGCTCAACTTCCAGGAACATCTGTTCACGACACCGTTCATTGCCCGTTGGGTTGTCGACCGCGTGTTCCGCGAACATGCAGAGGAAGTGATTGCCACGTATCTCAACCATGAGCACGACGACATCTACTCCCTTAAACCAGAGTACGACACGGAGCGCAAGATAGAAGCCGCCTTTGCCGGCAAAACATCCGACAAGGATATATGGCTTCGCGACGGACTCTACTGTCTTGTCGACAATGTGCTGTTCATACGCGACCGTCAGAACCCCAACCTGTTCCATCCGCGCATCACGGCGCAGCTCGGCTTCATGTACGAGGCGCTGTGGGACAACGACAAGGCTGCCTTCAACCGTCTCTACAACGACTATTACTATCGTCGCAACAACGACTTCTGGTATGGCGAGGCGATGAAGAAGTTGCCCAAGCTCGTGCAGGCAACGCGTATGCTCGTCTGCGCGGAGGATCTTGGTATGGTGCCCGACTGCGTGCAGTGGGTGATGAAAGAACTGCGTATCCTCAGCCTTGAGCTTCAGTCGATGCCAAAAGACCCGAAAGTGAAGTTCGGCCATCTTTCCCACAATCCCTACCGTTCCGTCTGCACACTGTCCACCCACGACATGCCGACGCTTCGCCAATGGTGGGACGAGGACTGGGAACGCACGCAGGAGTTCTACAACACGATGCTCTATCGTGGCGGAGCTGCTCCCCATCCGCTGCCCGGATGGCTTGCCCGCGACATCGTGTCGCGTCAGCTCACGTCGCCCTCGATGCTGTGCATCCTCTCGCTTCAAGACTGGTTTGCCATTAACGAGCGTGTGCGCCTTGACGACCCCAACGCCGAGCGTATCAACATTCCCGCCAACCCGAAGCACTATTGGCGCTATCGCATGCACCTCTCCATTGAGCAACTTCTCGCCGACAGCGAATACAACGACGAGGTGAAGGAACTCATCGATGAGGCGGGACGAAGGTAAAAAAAAGAATATTGTGCCTCACAATTAAGCATATAACATAAAAAAAACTCATCACAATAACTGGGAGAGGGGGCGCCCTCGCCCCCGATAGAGCAGCAGTGAGAGGGGGCGCCCTCGTCCCCGATAGAACTAATGTTATCGGTGGCGACGGCGCCTCCTCTTCTTGCTATTATTGCATATCCCCCATTGACACTTTATACAAGTATGACCCTCCGAACCCTTTTCCTCTCTCTCCTTTCCACCTGTGCCAGTGCCAACGCCTTGGCACAGTCTTTCAACGAAGTGGAGTATTCGCCCAAGGCAACAACATTCAATCTCATTACCTCCCCCGACGTGAGGAAGGTGGACTTGGTGATTTCCGACAGCGACGCTGACCATGCCGCCCGGCAACTCGTGAAAACTATGAAGCGTATCGGTGCGGGCAAGTGGAAGCTCACGGTGAAGAACGACCTTAAGGGCAAGTTCTACGTGTTCAGCGTCTACAATCGCGCACAGCCCGACCTCACTCCCGGCGTCTTCGCCAAGGCTGTCGGCGTCAACGGCAAGCGTGGAGCCATTGTCAATCTGCGCGACACCGACCCAGAGGGTTGGGCCGACGATGTACGCCCAGCGTTGAAGTCGCCTTGCGACCTTGTGATTTACGAACTCCATCATCGTGATTTCTCTGTCGACCTCTCCTCTGGCATAAAGCACAAGGGCAAGTTTCTCGCCCTCGCCGAACCTAAGTCTATCGACTATCTGAAGCGTCTCGGCGTCAACGCCATACATATTCTGCCCTCGTTCGACTACGCCTCCGTCGACGAATCGCGTCCCGACAGCGCGCAATACAACTGGGGCTACGACCCCGTCAACTACAACGTGCCCGAAGGCTCTTACTCCACTGACGCCTCTCAGCCAGAGGTGCGCATCCGCGAGTTCAAGCAGATGGTGCAGGCACTCCACAGGGCAGGCATACGCGTTATTCTCGACGTGGTGTACAACCACACGTTCGACATCAACGGCTCCAATTTCCAGAAGACCTATCCCGACTACTTCTACCGCAAGACAGCCGATGGCAAGTACTCCGACGGATCGGGCTGTGGCAACGAGACGGCAAGCGAGAAGCCGCTCATGCGCGAGTTTATGAAGGAAAGCGTGGAGTACTGGGCTAAGGAATACCACATCGACGGATTCCGCTTCGATCTTATGGGAGTTCACGACATCGAAACGATGAATGAGATACGTGCAGCCGTCGACAAGATAGACCCTTCCATATATATATATGGTGAGGGATGGAGTGCAGGCTCGTGTGCCTATCCGCAGGACAAGCTCGCCATGAAGGCCAACACTCGCCAACTCAATGGCATCGGTGCCTTCTGCGATGACATGCGCGACGCGCTGCGTGGCCCATTCTCCGACGACACGAAAGGCGGATTCCTCGTCGGCGTGCCCGGACAGGAGGAGAGCATCAAGTTTGGCATCGCGGGCGCAATACAGCATCCGCAGATTGACATGACGAAGGTGAACTATTCCAAGGCGGCGTGGACCAACGAGCCTTCGCAGATGATTGCCTATGTGAGCTGCCACGACGATATGTGCCTCACCGACCGTCTCCGCGCCACTGTCCCCTATATCACCGATGACGAGCTGATACGTCTCGACCTCCTTGCGCAAACAGCCGTGCTCACGTCGCAGGGCGTGCCCTTCATCCTTTGCGGTGAGGAGATGCTGCGCGACAAGAAGGGCGTACACAACTCCTACAAGTCGCCCGACTCCATCAATCGTCTCGACTGGAACAATCTCCGACGCTATCCGCAGGTGTTCGACTACTACGCCGGTCTTATCGCCTTGCGTCGCCAGCATCCGGCGTTCCGCATGGGCACGGCGGATGAGGTGCGCCGCAATCTTGAGTTTCTTGAGGCTCCCGCCGGCGTCGTTGCCTATCGCTTGAAGAACAATGCCGGAGGCGACTCCTGGAAGAACATCATTGTAGTGCTCAACTCGCAGAAGACGCCGCAGACTATCGGTGTGCCGGAGGGCAGCTACACCATGGTAGTGGCAGGAGGCAAGGTGAATCAAGCCGGCATCGGACTGCTCAATGGCGCAACACTGACAGTTGCGCCACAGTCGGCGCTAATCGTCCACGACTAACTGGGGGCGAGGGCGCCTCTTTCTCCCAGTTAGTCGGGGGCGAGGGCGCCCCCTCTCCCAGTTAGTCGGGGCGAGGGCGCCCCCTCTCCCAGTTAATGAAATATTATTGTTAAATAAAAATCTTATGAAGAATCTTTTACTTTCTGCCCTTCTCTTGGGGGGCGCACTCAATATGAACGCAGCACAAAAAATAGACCGCATCGACCCAACCAACTGGTTTGTGGGCATGAAGAATCCGCAAGTGCAGCTCATGGTGTACGGCAAGGACATACGCTCTGCCGAAGTGTCAACCGACTATCCCGGCGTGCGCATCGACTCGCTTGTGCGTCTCGACTCACCCAACTACTTGTTGGTGTACATGAACGTGAAGGACGCACAGCCCGGAACGATGAATCTGCAATTTCGCGCACCGAAGGGCAAGACCAGCGTGAAATACGAGCTTAAGGCACGCGACATGAGCGGCGATGAGCGTAAGGGCTTCACCAATGCCGACGTGCTCTACATGCTCATGCCCGACCGTTTTGCCTCGAGCGGCAAGCATCTCAACGTGAAGGGCCTTAATGCCTACACGGTCAATCGCCGTGAGCCGTCGCTCCGTCATGGCGGCGACCTTGAGGGCATACGCCAGCATCTCGACTATTTCACCGACCTCGGCGTGACAGCCCTTTGGTTCACGCCCGTACTTGAGAACAACTCGCCCGACCATGGCAAGCAGAGCACCTATCATGGCTACGCCACTACCGACTACTACCGCGTCGACCCGCGCTTCGGCTCCAACGCCGACTATCGTCAGCTCGTCGACGACGCTCATAGGAAAGGGCTGAAGGTCGTGATGGACATGATTTTCAACCATTGCGGCTTCGAGCATCCGTGGGTGAAGGACATGCCGACGAAAGACTGGTTTAATACGCCCGAATGGCTCGCGCCGGAAAATCAGAAGAATGCCGTGAAGACAAAGACTATGGACGGCGACCAAATGACCAACGACAAGTATCAGCAGACGAGCTATAAGCTAACGCCCGTGCTCGACCCTTACGCGTCGAAGATTGATCTCCACGAGACGGTGGACGGATGGTTCGTGCCTACAATGCCCGATCTCAACCAGCGCAACCCTCATCTCATGACATACCTCATTCAGAACTCCGAATGGTGGATAGAGACAGTGGGCATCGACGGCATACGCATGGACACCTATCCCTATGCCGACCGCAAGGGCATGGCTCACTGGATGGAGGTGCTCAACACGGAATACCCCAACTTCAACACCGTCGGCGAGACATGGGTGACGGAACCTGCCTACACTGCCGCTTGGCAGAAAGACTCCCCGCTTGCCGAAATCAACTCCAACCTCAAGACCGTCATGGACTTCTCCTTCTTCGACAAACTCAATCAGGCGAAGACTGAGGAGACCGACGACTGGTGGAAGGGCTTCAACCGCATCTACAACTCTTTGTGCTACGACTATCTCTACGTTGACCCGTCGCACGTCATGGCGTTCATCGAGAACCACGACACCGACCGCTTCCTTGGCGAGGGACAGGACTCGCTCGCCCTCAAGCAGGCGCTCGCTTTGCTCTTGACGGTCAACCGCATTCCGCAACTCTACTACGGCACGGAGATTATGATGAACGGCACTAAGCGCGTCACCGACGGCAATGTGCGCCGCGACTTCCCCGGAGGCTTCCCCGGCGACGAGCACAACGCTTTCAACCGCGCCGAGCGCACGAAGGCGGAGCAGGATATGTTCCGCTTTACGAGCCGCCTGCTCCACTGGCGCCAGGGCAACGAAGTGATTGCAAAGGGCAAGCAAACGCAGTTTATTCCGTTTAAGGGCGTATATGTCGTGGCGCGCACGCTTGGCGACAAGGCGGTGATGACCGTCATCAACGGTACATCGAAGAGCGCAGTAATGTCCGTCGCACGCTATCGCGAGATTATAGGCTCACGCACATCGGCTGTCAACGTCCTCACCGGTCACACCATCGACCTCTCGAAGGACGTGAAACTTCAGCCGCGTGGCGTCATGGTGCTGAGCATGTAGCAGGATGTTAAAACATTCAAATAACAATAATCAGTAGCGGAGACATGAGTTAATTCGTAATTCCAAATTCCAAATTCGTAACTCGTAACTCGT